>CAZAZR010000047.1:0-25911 GCA_964489685.1 uncultured Solibacteraceae bacterium
GCCCCCGCCCCCGCCCGTTCGACCAATAGACGGATGCGCGATGCCAAAGACCGGCAAGGCCTTCTCCTGCAGCGCGATGATCGGATTCATCCGGTCAACGGCCTGCGCAGTCAGGAGCGAGGATGTTGTCAGGCCGGCGACGGCGAGAATGGCAAAGGCGATGGCGCGACGCATCATGTGCTCCTTGGGGCTCCCTGGCTACTTGTCCCGGCCGCTGAGTGCCCGTCCCTTGGCAACCGCGCGGAAGGCACTGTCGTTGAACGCCTGGAGAATGCCGACGTTGAAGCCCTGCTGCATGCGGGTTTCGATGTCTGCTTCGGATACCGGGTAGGCGCACGAAAGCTTGAACTCCTTGCATGCACTCAGCACGGTCTGGATGGCGGCTTCCCACGCCACGTCGTCTCTGACCCTGCGACCTTCAGCATTGGTCGTGGAGAAGACACCGCCAAGAGTGCCGGCGCCGGGTGCGAGCACGCTCAGCCCGGGCACCTGCGCGATCTCGCGCACGTTCGCCAGGCCTTCCTTGGTTTCAACGATGGCCCACACCACGAGTTCGCCTTCGGGATTGAGCGGCCACACATCGGATTTCCGACGGTATTCCGTCTCACTGAGGCCCCAATACTTCGGCGCGTTGCCCACGTCGTCTGGCCGTGTGCCGCCCCTGGACGTGAACCGCAGGGCCGCGATGCCCAGGCGCAGTTCCTCGGCGCTGTCCACTTCGACGAATGAGATGGAGGACACGCCGGCGTTCAACTGCCGGCTGAGGTTGGTAACGTAGTTGGCCGGATCGGCGGGCATGCCTGCGCTTGAGATGTTCGGCGCTTTCGAGTTGATCGGCATGCGCAGTCGCTTCGGTGATGTGGGGCTCAGTGGACCGGCGGCCGCCGCCGCGTCCTGCAGCGCCATCATCGTCGTCGCGCCAGCGTCGATGTTGCGCTCCATCATCGCGGTGAAGAAGTAGTCGGCCTCGGGATGTGCAAAGGCGTCGGCCACGAGTTCCGCCGGAGTCTTGGGTGGCGCAGCCGGTGGTGCCGGGGTTGGTGGAGGAGCGGGGGTGGTCGGCGCACCGGCAGCGGCGCCACGGCCGCGGTTGCCGCCGCCACCGGCACGGCCGACCGAGGGCACGCCCAGGCCGAAGAGGGCCTTCTTGGCCATGAGCAAATCAATCGCGGGGTTCAGATGGCTGCCCTGCTGCCCGTTGATCGATAGACCCAGGGCCGCCACAACCATCAGGCCGACTGTCAGACGTACGCGCATAAATCTCCTCCGGTGGAGCGAATCATACCCGATACCCAAGGCTGAAGACCGTTCGGGCACACCGTGGCAGGCGCAAATGCGGGTAGACTCGCTGTCGCGATCATTTCGTGAACAGGAGAGCGGTATCGATGGCAAAAAAAGCAAAGAAGTCGACGAAGCGCGTGACGAAGCGCGCAGTGAAGAAGACGGCGAAGAAGCCGATGAAGAAGACCGTGGCGAAAAAGACCGCTGCGAAAAAGACCGTCGCCAAGCGGGTGCCCGCGAAGCGGACAGTGTCCAAGGTGATCAGGGCCGCGACGGCGGCCCCGAAGGCACGTGGTTTCGAACTGTTGAGCGCGTCACCAGGATTGACCGCAAACGACGCCGAGGCCTCCATCAAGTGGTATTGCGACGTGCTTGGATTCCGGGTGAAAGAGCGCTGGGAGCATGAAGGCAAGTTTCTTGGCGCCGAGATTGCCTCAGGCAATGTCTCGATGAACGTCGGGCAGGACGACTGGAAGATGGGTCGGGACCGCGTCAAAGGCCAGGGCACGCGCACCTACATTACGACCGGGCCGGACATTGACGATTACGCGGCAGCCATCAAGGCTCGTGGCGGGACGCTGGCTCAGGAACTGGAGAACGGCTGGGGCATGCGGATGTTCTCCATCAATGATCCAGACGGCTTCAAGATCACGTTTTTCACGCTGCTGAAGTAGCAGGGCCTAGCGGAACACGCCGGCGGTGGCCTCAAGACGGCCATCGTTCGGCGCGGGCCGCAGGCCGAGCACCCTCGCCATCATCGCGTAGAGATGGATGTTCTCAAGGGGCGGAATGATGACGCCCTGGCGGAATTGCGGGCCGGAGGCGATGAACAACCCGTGCATGGAGCGCAGGCGCGGATCGAAGCCGTGATTGCCTCCCAGTTGTCGTCCGCTGGCCTGCCAATCGTCCAGTTGCCTCCTTGTGGTGACCGTCCAGCCGTCTGCGGCAATGCCAATCACCGGCGGAATGCGCGGGTGGGAGTTGTAGTGCAATTCGGCGGGCACGTCCGCGCGGCGATACACCGTCAGTGACGGGTGTTTGTCCTTGAGGGCGAGGTAAATGTCTTCGGCGGTGCCGGTGCGCGGCCACATGCCGACCACCGGCGACGAGTCAATCAGGTCCACGGTCCGTGTGTCGATGTAGTCGTCGAGCACCACTACGCGACGTGTCGAAGTCTGCGACATGCCGTGGTCAGAAACGATGACGTAGTGCACGCGTGATGCGATCGCCAGCGTGTTTACGCCATCAACGAGTACGCCTATTTCCCTGTCGAGCTCAGCGGCGGTTGCAAGAATTTCAGATGACTCAGGACCGGCCGAGTGACCAACGGAGTCCACGTCGCTGAAGTACATCGTGATGAACGATGGCCGCTCCGGTTCGGGCAACCGCAGCCATTTCAGCACTTCCTGAACGCGTTGACGGTTCGGAAAGTCGTCGTCGAAGGGTTTCCAGAAGGTGGGCCGCACACCGCCGAAATCCACCTCGCTGCCGGGCCAGAACATGGACGCCGCAATCTGTCCCTGCTTCTGTGCGGTCACCCAGAGCGGCTCCCCGCTCCACCATCGACTGTCTTTCGCGGTGGGCGCCGACATGGAGAATCGTTCGCCAATCGCCTCATCGATCATGTTGTTGGACACAATCCCGTGATGCTCCGGGTACAGCCCGGTGACGATGGAGTAGTGGCTGGGAAATGTTTTTGAGGGGAACGGCGGGATCAGGCCCTCGGACCGGACGCCCATGCTGGCCAGTGCCCTGAGTCGTGGCACACGGGCGCGGTCCAGATAATCCCAGCGCCAGCCATCCAGCGAAACCAGGATGACGATGGGCGCGCCCGACTCTGGACTCTGGACCCTGGACCCTGGACTCTGGACTCTGGACCCTGGACCCTGGACTCCACCGCACGAGCCGACCAGCGTGGCGGAAATGCACCACGCAACGGCAAGGCCGATGAATCGGCGCTTACTCGTTCGGGTCTTCGAGATAGGTGTAGCCGTGCAGGCCGTCTTCATAGAATCGCAGCAGGATGCCTGATTCCTCAAACGTTAGGCGGCCCTCACGCACCGACAGCTCCACGGATTCGCGAAGTTTCCGCAGCAGCGTGTCGGCATCAAACTCCACGTAGTCGAGTACCTCGCGCACGGTATCGCCCTTGATCACCGATTCGAGGACGACGTTGTCCGACGAGTCGAGGCTCACATGCACCGCGTGGGTATCGCCAAACAGGTTGTGAAGGTCGCCGAGGATTTCCTGGTAGGCGCCCACCAGGAACACGCCCAGGTAGTACGGCTCGCCCGTGAACGGGTGAAGCGCCAGCGTGCGCCGCACGTCGCGACGGTCGATGAACTGATCGATCTTGCCGTCCGAGTCGCACGTGATGTCGCCGAGCACCGCCTGCCGCGTGGGTGCTTCATTCAGCCGGTGAATGGGCATCACCGGGAAGAGCTGCTTGATTGCCCACGAATCGGGGATCGACTGGAAGAGCGAGAAGTTGCAGAAGTACGTGTCGGCCAGTGTGTCGTCGAGCGACTGCAGATCCTCGGGCACGTCGTCCATCGTGTGCGTCATCTTGCGGATCTTGCTGCAGATGGCCCAGTACAGCGTTTCAGCCTGGCAGCGCTGCCCCAGAGGCAGATAGCCGCCGTTGAAGAGGTTCAGCGCCATGTCCAGCGCCTGCTGCGCGTCGTGGTAACTCTCGAGTGCGTTGCGTGCGCTCAGGTTCTGGTAGGTCTCTTTCAGGTCCACGAGCGGCTGTTCAAGTTCTTCGCCGTTGCCGTTGGCGGGAATTTCTTCGTCGCCAAATCCCGACACGCCCAGAATGTTGAACACCAGCATGCTGTGGTAGGCCACCACCGCGCGTCCGCTCTCAGACACGATGGTCGGGTGGGCCACACCCGTGTCGTCGCACACCGACTGGATGTGATACACGACGTCGTTGGCGTATTCCTGCAGCGTGTAGTTCACGCTCGACTCGAAGTTGGTCTGCGACCCGTCGTAGTCCACGCCGAGCCCGCCACCCACGTCGATGAGCTCAAGTCCGGCGCCTTCCTTGACGAGCTCGGTGTAGATGCGGGCCGCCTCGTTGAGTGCGCCCTTCACGATCCGGATGTTTGGAATCTGGCTGCCCAGGTGGAAATGCAGCAGCTTGAAGCAGTCTTCCATGCCTTGCGCCTTCAGCTCCTGAAGGCCCTGGCGCACTTCGGCCACGGTCAGCCCAAACTTCGACCGATAGCCACCCGAAGACTGCCACCGGCCGCCGCCGCGGGCCGCCAGCTTCACGCGCATGCCAATCTGCGGCCGCACGCCGACCTTCTTGGCGTACTCCAGGACCAGGCCCAGCTCGGTGTACTTCTCGACCACCGGGATGATCTTCCGGCCCATCTTGAGCGCGAGCATCGCCATCTCGATGAACTCGGCGTCTTTGAACCCGTTGCAGATAATCGGCGTGTCGTTGGTGGTCATGGCCACCACCGCCAGCAGTTCCGGTTTGGAGCCCGCCTCGATCCCGAAGCCGTATTCCCGACCGAAATCCAGCACCTCCTCCACCACCTGCCGCTGCTGGTTGACCTTGATGGGATACACGCAGACGTACTTGCCGTTGTACTGGTGCTGCGCAATGGCCGCCTGGAAGGCGCCGTGGATGTCGCCCAGTCTGTGCCGGAGGATGTCGCGGAACCGAATCAAAATAGGCAAGCCGATCCCGCGCTGCTGCAGGTGATCGACCAGCTGTTTCAGGTCGATTGACCGCCCCGGCTCCTTCGTGACATGCGCCAGCATGTGGCCGTTGGCGCCGACCGAAAAGTAGCCCTGCCCCCAGCGAGCGACATCGTAAAGTTCAGAAGCGTCAGTGACCGTCCAGGGATCACCTTGACGCCGGGTGGCTTGCGGGCGGCTCGTCGTTGGCACGTTTCGCATGATACCGACTTTTTTCGACCGATACAGGACAATTCGCGACCCGCCCGGTTGACAGCCTTCGCCACGCTCCCAATAGTTGGGGTGTATCAACACGCTCCCGGACCATCCGGCTGGTGATCATTGGCGCGCTGCTCACGGCGTCGTTCTCCACGACCCTGGCGTACCTGGCCACGCAGTGGTCAGGGCGTCCGCAGCGTCTTCAGAGCCTGGCGTTGCTCAACGCCGCGTTCTGGCTGGGCTGGGCCACGCTGAGCTTGCCGCTCGTCCTGCTCGCGCGGCGCGTGAGAATCGACTGGCGTCCCCGGGTGGCCGTTCCGGTGCATCTGGCCGCGCTGATCGTTGCGGCGATGTTACACATCGCGCTCCCAGACGTTTGCCCTGACCGTGGTCTGGCGATTTTCGATGAACATGAAGCTGCCGATGGCGGCGGCGCCCGACCTGTCCGAGTGGATGGGCCAGTGGGTTCGCTCATTCCCTGTCCAGCTGATCACCCTCCTCGATTGGGAACTCTTTGTCGGCGCCGGCATCGTGGCCTCCGCCCACGCGATGTTTTACTACCGCGAGTCGCGCGAACGGGGCATGGCCCAGGCCAAGCTCGAGACGCGGCTGATCGAGGCGCAGCTCCAGACGTTGCAGCGGCAGTTGCATCCGCACTTCCTGTTCAACACGCTCAACGCCATCTCCACGCTGATGCATCGCGATGCCCGGGCCGCCGATCGCATGCTGATCCAACTGAGCGGCCTGTTGCGGATCACGCTGGAGTCGGTATCGCGCCCGCAGATTCCTTTGAGCGAAGAGCTGGATGTGCTCGACAAGTTTGTCCAGATCGAACAGGCCCGCCTCGGAGATCGTCTGACTGTTGCATTCGATGTGGACAGCGACATCCTCGACGCGATCGTACCGACGCTCATCCTCCAGCCGCTGGTGGAGAACGCCATTAAACATGGTGTGGTTCCGACCGGTCGGCACGGGCGTGTGGCCGTTGATGGACATCGCGAGGGCGACATGATCGTGCTGCAGGTGACCGACGACGGGCCTGGGCCATCGGAGGGCGCGATGGCGATGTTGTCGAAGGGTATCGGCGTGTCGAACACTCGCGCGCGCCTGATGCATCAGTTTGGCGCGCGTCATCGGTTTGAGTGTCACAAACAACCGGGCACGTTTACCGTGCTCGTCGCGTTCCCAGCCACGGTGCCCCAGGAGGCGTCTGAATGACCATGCACACCAGGAAGATCCGGACATTGATCGTTGACGACGAACCACTGGCGCGCGAACGGGTGCGTTCGATGACCGGTCAGGAGAGTGACCTCGAAGTGATTGGCGAGGCACGCGACGGGGCCGAGGCGGTTGATGTGATCCTTACCCAGTGCCCGACCTGGTCTTTCTCGACATCCAGATGCCGAAACGTGATGGCTTTGATGTCATCAATTCCGTGGGCGCCGACCGTATGCCTTCAGTGGTGTTTGTGACCGCATTCGACCAGCATGCGTTGCGAGCGTTCAAGGTACAGGCGCTGGACTACTTGTTGAAGCCGTTTGATTAGGAGCGGTTCCAGGGCGCGTTGCGACGCGTTCGACAGCATATGGATGCGGCGGAAAACGGCGAACTGGGCAAGCGGCTGCTGGCGCTGGTGCGCGACATGAAGACCGACGCGCCGCCTGAGGCGCACACCGTGCCTGCCGACCGCAAGAGCGATCGCATGGTGGTGAAGTCGGGCGGCCGGCTGTTTTTCCTCCGGGCCGACGAGATCGACTGGGTGGAGGCCGCCGGCAACTATGTGCGCGTGCACGTGGGCACCGAGTCGCATCTGCTGCGCGACACCATGAATGCGATCGAAGCTCGCCTCAACTCCGAGATCTTCTTCCGCATCCACCGCTCACGCATCGTCAACATCGAGCGCGTGAAGGAACTGCAGCCGTGGTTCAACGGTGAGTACGTGGTAATCCTCCGCAATGGCACCAAACTCACGCTGAGCCGCGGGTACCGCGAAAAGTTGCAGGAGCGGCTCGGCAAGCCGCTGTAGGGGTCCAGGGGTCCCGGCCGCCAATTGAGATGAGCTCACTTCACCCGGAAGAGCGCGTCGTCAATCGCCACGTTGAACGTCACCTTCGTGATCTTCAGTTCGGCCTGCACGGCGCCGCCCTGCGAAATCTTGATGGCGTGCGGCACCATGATGCCCTCGACCGACTTGTAGTCAGAGAGGTCCGTCTCGCTGGCGTTGGCGCCTTCGGTGGTGATCCTGAGTTCCACGAAGGTGTCGGGGTCAAGGTAGACGTGCTGGGTCGGCAGGTCTTTGCGCGACACCTTGAGGTGGTGCGCCTGTTTGCCTGCCACGGTTGCTGTGGCCAGCAGTTCCACTGTGAAGCCCTTGGTCTTGTAGTCGATGAGCGCGCCGTCGAAGTCTGACTGCGCCTTGGCGGTGGCGCTTTCTGCGCCCGGCATTTCCTGCGGGGCATCGCTTCCGGTCATCGGATTGATCATCCAGGCCTTGGTGCCGTCGAACAGATTCACGATCTGCACGAGGGGCTGGCCCGGAATTTCGATCGTCAGTTCCTGGCGCGACAGATTCGGCCGCTTGGCATAGGCCGTCATGGCGAGCTCGAAGCCCTGGGCCATGGCCACGCCCGTCATGGTCTGGGTCTGAATGGATTTCCACTTCTCGGCGCCGCCCTTCGTCGCCAGGTGTTTCGCGACGATCTCGTCCACCGTCAGCGCCGTCGCAGGCGCTTGCGCCGCTGCCTTCGGCACCAGTGCCACCATCAATGCCAGGGTCGTGAGCGCAAGAACGGTCCGCTTTCGCATGCTAAATTCTCCTCACGCATCTTACGATCAAGGCGTTACTATTTCCGCATGAAGAAAATATTTCGTGCATGTGGAGCCGGCGCTGCCGTCCTCGCGCTGACCATGGCGACTAATGCTCAACAGGGGGCACGGCCCGGTGCGGATTGGCCCTCCTTTCGCGGCATCAATGGCGCGGGCGTGGCCGAAGGCCAGGCGACGCCGATGACGTGGGACGTGCCGCAGGGAAGGCAACTGCGCTGGAAGACGCCGATTTCCGGTCTCGGTCATTCCAGCCCGGTGATCTGGGGCAATCAGTTGTGCGTGACCACCGCGAAATCGGGCAAGGCCGACGCTGGCCTGCGCCTCGGCTTATATGGCGACATCGCTTCGGTGACCGATGACACCTCACACGTCTGGTTGTTGACGTGTATGGACAAGGCGACCGGCAAGATGCTGTTCGAGGTGAAGATGCACGAGGGTGTGCCGAAGATCAAACGACACACCAAGGCCACACATGCGAATTCGACACTCGCCATGGACGGCACACATATCGTGGCGATGCTCGGGTCTGAAGGACTGTTTGCGTTCGACATGAAGGGCAAACTGTTGTGGAAGGTGGACCTGGGTGTGCTCGATTCCGGGTTCTTCATGGTGCCGGCCGCGCAATGGGAGTTCGGCAGCTCGCCCGTCATCCACGATGGGAAAGTGATTCTGCAGGTGGACGTTCAGAAGGAGTCCTTCCTGGGCGCGTTTGACGTGAAGACGGGCAAGGAGCTGTGGCGCACGAATCGGCAGGACGTGCCGACGTGGAGCACGCCAACGATTCATCAGGTGGGGGGCCGCGCGCAGGTGCTGGTGAATGGCTGGCGGCACATGGGGGCGTACGACTTCACGACGGGCGAGGAGATCTGGCGGCTCAAGAGCGTGGGCGGCGACATTCCCGTGCCGACGCCGGTCGTGGGTCACGGCATGGTGTATCTGACGAGCGCTCACGGACCGGGTGCGCCCGTGTTTGCCATCCGTGAGACCGCCAAGGGGGATGTGACGCTGGCTCCCGAGACCACCAGCAACGCGCACATCGCGTGGAGTTATCCCCGCGACGGCTCCTACATGATGTCGCCCGTGCTGTATCGCGGCCTGTTGTACGTCTCAAAGAACAACGGCGTGTTTGCCGTGTTTGATGCCGTGACCGGTGAAAAGGTCTACCAGCAGAGGCTTGGTGATGGCACCACGGGATTTACGGCGTCACTCGTCGCTGCCGACGGCAAGGTCTACTTCACGAGCGAAGACGGCGACGTGTTTGTGGTGAAGGCCGGACGCGAGTTCGAGCTGCTCGCGAAGAATCCGCTGGGCGATTACGCGATGGCAACCCCGGCCATTTCGGAAGGGACGCTGTACTTCCGCACGGGCAGCTCGGTCATCGCGGTCAAATAAGACAGCCGCGGCCTTGAGACCCAGGCCGCGCTACGTTTCGCTCGTACGTAGCGCGCGCTGGGTCTCAAGCGCGCGGCTCGAAATGAGAGAAGCCACGTACTCGTGCCCGTCGGTTTGTTTGCAGTTTCTGCAACATCGCGAGCCGTACTCCCGGTTACGCGCCTAAATCCTGCTGGCCCGATTCCTGAATGGTCACCCTCCTATTGGAGGGTGAACAGATGGGACATGTATTGAGGCGGGTGGGAACAGGACTGTGGGCGGTGCTGGGCGTGGTGGTGGTTGCGGGGGTGGCGCTGGCCGGATGGGCTCGGCTCGATGCGCAGGATCCGGTGGTGAAGGGGCAGGTGATGCCTTTCGTGCAGTTTCTCCCGTTGCAGGAGCGAGGAAGCGTACTGGTGGTGGACGTTCGTGACATCGACAGCTTCGACCGCGGGCACATTCCGGGCGCCATCCATGTGCCCGTGCGCGAAGTGGACGTGCGAGTGACGGAGATCAGGCGCGCGGCCAAGGGGCGCCTCGTCATCACCTACTGCTCTTGTCCTTCGGAAGCCACCAGCCTTGCTGCCGCGCGCGTTCTGATTGAGGCTGGCGTCAGCGCAAGCGCGTTGGTCGGTGGGTTCCCGCGATGGGTGGACTTCGGCGGGGCCGTCGAACGGCGATAGGTGCGCAGGGTGTGGTCGAAACGTAGCGCGGTCTGGGCTTCAAGGCCGCAGCCGCGCTACTTCCGGATTTGCAACTCGGCTTCGGCCTTCATGAACGCCTGGTAGTCGGCCTCGGACTCCACGGTGATCACCGCTCGCATCCGGAAGTGGCCCAGGCCGCACAGTTGCGAGCACGCGATGTCGAACTGACCCGCCATCGTCGGTGTGAACCACACGGGTGAGAGCAGGCCTGGCGTGGCGTCCTGCTTCACCCGCATCGCCGGCACGCCGAAGCTGTGGATCATGTCTTTGCTCGACAGCTGGATGACGACGGGCCGGTTGATCGGAAGGTGCAGATCGTCGAGCGTCAACAGGTCGTCGCCGCCAAACGGCGACGACCTGTCGAGGCCCACCGGGTTGGTCGACGAGACCAGGCGCAGCCTGGTCTCGCCGAAGCGTCCGTCGGCGCCTGGATAGTGGATGTTCCAGGCGAACTGCTCCGCCACCACGCGCACCACGACCGCCGACGGGTCGGCGGTCGCGGGCGCCGTCGTCTGGCGATACCAGAGCGGGAGCGCAATCACGATCAGCAGCACGCCCTCGGCGACCACGACGCCGATTTCTGTCCACAGCGCTGGTCGCCCGCGCAACCTTTCCGCGAGGGGCGCCGGCTGGCGCCCCTCGCGGAATCGCACCAGCATCCAGATGAAGTAGACGCCCCACCCCACAAACAGCACGAGCATCAGCCAGTGCACCAGCGTCAGCACCAGGTCGATTTCTGCGGCGTGCGCCGACGCTTGCGGGGGCAGCCACCGGCTAATCACGGCGTGTCCTCCACGTTGCCTTTACCCTCCCGCTTGGCGAACAAGACGATGAACCGCGCGAACGCGCCGAGCACCACCGTTGTGACTCCCATGAGCACGAGCACTGCCACCTGCACGCCGTCAGTCGTGGCGTTTTCTTCCACCTGAAAGCAGACCGGACACGCGAGCGCCGTTCCAGTGGCGCCAAAAATCCCCGCCAAAACCATGCCAACCAAACGACCTCTGAGGTCGTTTGGTTTTTCCCCAGCTATTAGGAAACGACCTCTGAGGTCGTTCTTGAGGGTCATAAAAGGTACAGCCCCAGGAACATGGCGATCCACACCAGGTCAACAAAGACCCAATATCGCGCCAGCACCGCGATTCGGCCGGCGGTCATGGCGTCGCCGACTGACTTCGCGCCTGCCATTACCCAGATGTTCGCGAACAAGCCTCCAATCACGTGCGCAGCGTGAATGCCAGTCAGCGTGTAATACATCGCCATGAACGTGCTCGTGGCCGGCACAAGTCCGGCCTGCAGTTCCGCGCGGTACTCAAGCCCCTTGTTCAAGAGGAAGAGTGTGGCGAGCGCTGAAGTCATTAACAACCGGCGACGCGTAGCGTCTGGTCGTCCCCGGCTCGCCCCCCACACCACGACCGTCAACAGCATCAACACCGCCGTGTTCGTCAGCCCAAGTTGGGTGTCGAGCACCGAGCCAGCCGCAGGCCAGTCCGTAGCGGCCACACGCAACAGCGCGTACGACGAAAACAACGCCCCAAACAACATCACCTCAGACGCGATGAACAACCAGAACCCCATCGCTCCGTTGCTGACGCCGGTGTCCTGACGCGAGACATAAGGGGACGGGTGTCGATCTGTGGAAAACTCCGGGCAGATCGGCACACTCGCTGCCCCAGAGTTTTCCACAGATCGACACCCGTCCCCCTGTGTGCCCCGCTGATCCATCAACGCCGCCTCGCCAAAACTCTGGGGCAGGTCGTTTGCCGATCTGCCCGGAGTGTTCCACAGCTCGACACCCGTCCCCCACTCAAGCGTCGTCGCCTGCCACGGGTTCGCAGGCGCAGTCTTCGCCTTCCGCAGTGTCAGCACGAGGTTGACGATGAAGAACAGTTGCACCAGACCCAGCGCTGCCGCTGCCCAGGCCTGGAGCTCGTAGCTGAATTCGAATCCGGCGCTATGGCTGTACGTCCGGCCGCCATCAAACAGCCGGCGATTCAGCCCCGCCAGGCCCTGCGCGAACATCGGCATGAAGATGATGTTCATGGTCACAAGCGATCCCCAGAAGTGCCACCGGCCGAGGCGCTCGTTGAGCATCCGGCCCGTGACCCGTGGGAACCAGTGGTAGATACCGGCAAAAAGCGCGAACAACGTCCCCGGCGCCACGATGTAGTGGAAGTGGCCAATGACGTAGTACGTGTCATGCAGCGGAATGTCGGAAGCCGCCAGACCCAGAGGAAGTCCCGTCAATCCGCCAATCGCGAACATCGGCAGGAACGCGAGCGCGAACAATGCCGGCACCGTGAATCGAATCGATCCCCCATGCAGCGACAGCACCAGCGACGACAGGATGATCACCGACGGCACCGAGATGATCATCGTCGTCACCTGGAAGAATCCGCTCATCGTGGGGCCCATCCCGGTCAGGAACATATGATGTGCCCACACCAGGAATGACATGAAGCCCATGAACACGACGGCGCCCACTCGGCTGCGATATCCCCACAGCGGTTTGCGCGTGCTCGTCGCGATCACTTCACCGACGATGCCGAACGCCGGCAGGATCAATACGTAGACTTCGGGGTGCGCCAGAAACCAGAACAGGTGCTGCCAGAGGATTGGGCTGCCGCCCCCGCTGACCTCCACAATGCGCCCTGACACGACCAGGCCGCTGGGCAGGAAGAAGCTGGTGCCCGCCAGCCGGTCCATCAGTTGAAGGACGGCCGCGGCCTGCAGCGGCGGAAAGGCGAGCAGCAGCAGGAACGCCGTGACCAGCTGCGACCAGATGAAAAACGGCAGCTTCATCATCGTGAGCCCAGGCGCCCGCAACTGCAGGATGGTGACGATGATGTTGAGGGCGCCGAAGAGAGACGAGACGATCAGCAGGAACATGCCGACGAGCCAGGCCGTTTGCCCGGACGTGGCGAAGATCGAGAGGGGCGGGTAGGCCGTCCAGCCCGAGCTGGCGGCTCCGCCCGGCATGAAGAAACTGCCGAGCATTACGAGGCCGGCGGCCAGGTAGAGCCAGTAACTCCACATATTCAGGCGCGGAAACGCCATGTCCGGAGCGCCAATCATGAGCGGAACCAGGTAGTTCCCGAACCCGCCCACCGCCAGCGGGACCACGGCCAGAAAGACCATGACGGTGCCGTGCATGGCCCCGAGCTGGTTGTAGAACTCGGGCAGCATCAGGTCGGCCTCTGGCCAGGCCAGCTGCCAGCGCACGAAGACGATCAGGAGGAATCCTCCCAACAGGAAACTCAGGCTCGTCAGGGCGTACTGCACGCCAACGACCTTGTGATCGGTGGAAAAGATGCGCATTGACCGCGGTGATTCTATACTGCTGGCCATGAGCCCAGCCCAGTCGGAGCATCCGGGCGCCCGCCCCGGGGAGTCGAACCTGTCGTTCACCTACGCCCTTGTCCTGGTGGTCGAGGTCATGGTCATCCTGAGCCTGTACTGGCTCGGCCGACATTTCGGGTAGGCCCATGCACTGGATCGACTGGGCCATCGTCGCTGTCTATCTCACCTGGATCGTCTGGACGGGCCTGCGACTGAGCCGCAAGACCGAGGCCCTCGAAGGCTACTTCCTCGCGAACCGGTCGTTGCCATGGTGGGCCGTCGGCCTTTCGGTGATGGCCACACAGTTGTCGGCCATCACCCTGGTTGGCACCACTGGCCAGGGCTACAACGCGGGCCTGAGTTTCATCCAGTTCTATTTCGGCCTGCCGCTGGCGATGATCATCCTGTCGCTGACCGTGGTTCCGTTCTTCCATCGCGCCAAGGTCTACACGGCGTATGAATACCTGGAGCGCCGGTTCGACAGCAAGACCCGGTTGTTCACGTCCTTGCTGTTCCTGTTCTCTCGGGCGATGGCCACCGGTGTCGTGATCGCAGCGCCATCGGTGATTCTGTCGGTGATCTTCGGTTGGAACCTCACGCTGACCATTCTCGCGTTTGGCGTGCCGACGATCTTCTACACGATGAAGGGCGGCGTCCAGGCCGTCACCTGGGCCGACGTCAAGCAGATGGTGGTGATCGTCGGTGGGCTGATTGCCGCCGTCATCGCGCTCATCATGGGATTGCCGGATGATGTGAGCGTGGGCGCCGCCCTTCACACGGCGGGCGCCGTCGGCAAGATGCAGGCACTGGACTTCACGTTCGACACGTCGACGACCTATACGTTCTGGTCGGGCCTCATCGGCGGTCTCTTTCTCTCCATGTCGTACTTCGGCTGCGACCAGAGCCAGGTGCAGCGATACTTGACGGCCAAGTCCGTGAATGAGGCGCGGGGTTCACTGCTGATGAGCGCATTCTGGAAAATTCCCCTCCAGGTGCTGGTGTTGATGGTCGGCGTCCTGATGTTCGTCTTCTTTCTGTTCAACGAGAGCCCGATCCTCTTCAAGAACACGTATCTTCCCGCCGTGCAGTCGAGCCCGCGCGCGGCGGAATACGCCGGTCTTGACCGCGAATACGCGCAGGCGTTCGAGAACCGACGGCTTGCCGCCAGGGCCATGGCCGCCTCCCAATCCGATGGAACATCCGCAGATGCCGCGGCGTTCGCCCGCAGCGAGTTTGTCCGAAACGACACGGCCGTCCGCGCGGTGCGCGAGAAGGCGAAGACGCTTGTGAAGGACGTCACGGGTGACTCTGAATACAACGACACGAACTACGTCTTTCCAACGTTTGTCACCGAGCACCTGCCGGTGGGTCTGGTGGGCCTGATCATTGCCGCCATCTTTGCCGCCGCCATGTCCACGATTGCGGCCGAACTCAATTCCCTCGCCACATCCTCGGTCATCGACATCTATCGCCGCCATCTGAAGCCGGTGGCCGACGACGCGCATTACGTGAAGGTGTCGAAGTTCGCCACGCTCTTCTGGGGATTGTTTGCCTGCGTTGTCGCAACGTTCGCCGCCGAGATGGGATCGTTGATTGAGGCAGTGAACGTACTCGGGTCGTATTTCTATGGTTCGATTCTTGGCGTCTTCATTCTCGCGCTTGGTGTGAAGCGCGCGAATGGGCATGGCGCGTTTGTCGGGTTGATCGCTGGGATGTCGGCCGTCTGGTGGGTGGACCAGAACACCGCCACGGTCTATCTCTGGCTCAACGTCGTCGGCGCGGTGGTCGTGACCGTGGTCGGCACGATCGTGTCGCTCCTGACCGGCGGCGCGAATGCCGGAACAGACCCCAGCAAGCCGGCGGCCGCGCGGGCTGCGTAGGACCAGATGCGTACGCGGCTGATGTTCGCAACGCTCGTCGTTGTTGCTGCGGTCGCCGCCGTCGCGTCGGCTCAGCGGGACACCTACGATCTCGTGATCGTCAACGCCCGCATCGTTGACGGCACGGGCGCTCCAGCTCGTGCGGGCACCCTTGGCATTCGGGACGGCCTGATCGCACGCATCGGCGGAGTCACCGCGGCGCAGGGTGCTCGCGTCATTGATGCCCGCGGCGAGGTCGTGGCGCCCGGGTTCGTGGACGTCCACACGCACGCGGACGATCTGGCCGAACGGCCCGACGCGGCCAACTTCATCCGCATGGGCGTGACCACCATAGTGGCGGGCAATTGCGGGTCCTCCGCGCTCGACTTGAGTGAAGCGCTCCAGACCATCACGGATGCGGGCCCGGCCGTGAACTACGCCACTCTCATTGGCCACAACACCGTGCGAGCGGCGGTCATGGGCCGGGCGCAGCGGGCGCCGACCGTGGTCGAAATGCAGAGGATGAAGTCACTGGTGTTCAAGGGCATGACCGAAGGGGCCGTCGGGTTCTCCACCGGCCTGCAGTACATCCCCGGTACGTATTCCACCGCGCACGAAATCATTGAACTGGCGCGCGTGGCGTCCAACGAGGGGGGCCTTTACGCCACACACATGCGGAACGAGGGCACCGCCCTGCTCGATGCGGTGCGCGAATCCATTCAGGTGGGATCGATGCTGCGGATGCCCGTCCAGATCTCGCACCTGAAGGTGGATAGTCCCAGCCGGTGGGGCTCAAGCGCTGAGGCGCTGGCGCTGATTGATGACGCGCGCAAGCGGGGCGTGGACGTGGAAGCCGACCAGTATGCGTACACCGCCGGGTCATCCTCACTGTCCATTCGTTTTCCGTCGTGGGCGCTTGAGGGCACAAGCATCGAGGTGGCCGCGCGCCTGAACGACCCGGACACGTGGGCGCGAATCAAGCGCGAGATGGCGCAGCTCCTGTCCGACCGCGGGTTCACGGACCTGTCGTGGGCGACCGTGGCGACGTATCGCGCGAACGAGGCCTACAACGGCCTGACCATGAAGGCTGTGGCGCAGGAGATGTTTGGGCGCGACGGTCCGGATGACCAGCTTGAGGCCGCGCGCGCTGTGATGCTGAACGGCGGGGCGTCGATGGTGTATCACTTCATGACCGAAGAGGACGTGGAGCGCATCATGCGGCATCCGATGGTGGGCATCGCCTCGGACGCCGGTGTGGTGCCGTTTGGCAGCGGCGTGCCGCATCCCCGCGGGCTGGGCAACACGGTGCGCGTGCTCGCGCGGTATGTGCGCGAGCGCAAGGTCATCTCGCTTGAGGAAGCCGTGCGCAAGATGACCTCGCTGCCAGCGCGCCAGTTCGGTCTGGCCGACCGCGGCGAGATTCGTGTGGGCGCGGCGGCCGACCTGGTGATCTTTGACCCGGCCCGCGTGGCGGACACCGCCACGTTTGCGGCGCCGCATGCGTATCCGGTGGGCATCTCTCACGTCATCGTGAATGGCGTGTCTGCGGTGGCCGAAGGGCAGGCTCTGGGTGCGAGATCGGGGCAGGTGGTGCGTCGAGCACGCAAACCGACGCTCGCGCCGTAGCGCGGCCTTGGCTCAAGGCGGCGGGAAACGTAGCGCGGCGGTCTCAAGGTGGCGGGAAACGTAGCGCGGCCTGGGTCTCAAGGCCGCGGTTTTAAGCCTCTTGACAATAGTCCTCACAACGACTAATATCCACGCAGCCACATGCCGAGCCGCACCAAGACCCACCAGCGTCCAGCCGACGCCTTCCTGGCCATTGTCCGGGCGGCCGAGGAGTTGCAGCGTGGGGCGGCGGAGTTGTTCAAGGAACACGACCTCTCGCCGGCCCAGTACAACGTGTTGCGGATTCTGCACGGGGCGGGGCCAGAGGGTGCCACGTGCAGCGACGTGGCGGGCAGCCTGATTCAGCACGACCCCGATGTGACCCGGTTGCTGGACCGGCTCGACGCGCGCGGGCTGATCGAGCGTGGCCGCGACGCGAAGGACCGCCGCGTCGTGCGGACGAAGATCACGAAGGCCGGCACGGCACTGCTGGCCGAGTTGGACGCGCCGGTGGCGGCACTACATACGCGCCAGCTCGGTCATGTCAGCGACAAGCGTCTGGACGAACTGGTGGCCCTGCTTGACGAAGCGCGCGCGGGGCGATCGTGAATTGATTTTTTTTGGCCTTCATACTTGTTGTCACGACAATCCTCACTACGACCGTTAATCTCTAAAGGAGTGCGTCATGTTTCAGTCTGTCTCTTCCCGGTCCGTTGATCGCGGCTTGTTGCTCATTCGTGTGGCCCTTGGTGTGGTCTTCTTCATGCACGGCTGGCAGAAGCTCTTTGTGTTTGGTGTGGCCGGCACTGCGGGATTCATGGCGTCGCTCGGCCTGCCGCTGCCCACCGTCAATGCCGTCGCGATCACCGCGGTCGAACTCGTCGGTGGCCTGATGCTCGTTGCCGGCGCTGGCACGCGGCTTGTTGGCGCGCTGCTGTCGTTCTCGATGCTGGTCGCGGTCGTCACGGCCCATGCCGCCAACGGCTTCTTCCTGCCGAGCGGCTATGAATTCGCGATGACACTGGGACTTGTGAGCCTCGCGGTGGTCCTCACCGGTGCCGGCCGGTACTCGTTGGACGCCCGTATCTTCCACAGCACTCCGGTGCCGGCGCCCGCGACGACCTACCAGAAGGCCGCGTAACATGAGAACGGCTCGTCCCTCGGCAGGAGACCTATGATACCTCTCAAGATTCTTGTGATCCTCGGCAGCGTTCGTCGCGGCCGTCTGAGCGAACGTGTCGCCACGTTCGTCATGGCGCGTCTGGCCGCCACCGAGGGCGTGACGGCCGACCTGATTGACCTGCGCGACCTCGACCTGCCCATCATGGAGGAGCGCCTCGGCAGCATCGAACCGACCCCCGCGCACGTCGCCGAACTCGGCGCGAAGATCGAACAGGCCGACGGACTGATCATCGTCTCGCCGGAGTACAACCACGGCTATCCAGGCGTCCTGAAGAACGCGCTCGACTATTTCTATGCGCAGTACAAACGGACGCCCGTGGCGCTGGTCACGGTATCCAACGGCGGGCACGGCGGCGTCAATTGCTGGGCGCAACTCGTGACCGTCTTCGTCCAGTTGGGCGCGATCGTCTTGCCGAAGTCGGTCGCGGTTTCCAACGTGGAGAAGTCGTTTGCCGAAGACGGCACACCGCTCGAACCGGCCTACATCAAACGCACAGACGGCATGATCACCGAGCTCGTATGGCTCGCATCAAAGCTGAGGGCATAATGTGCCATGACGCCTTACGCTTCCTATGTCGTGGGCAAAGACCCGCTCGATGTTCTTCGTTCGACCCTTGACGGATACCGTGAGGTGTTCGCGCGAAACGGTGCGGCCGAATGGGCCACGCCCTGGGCGCCGGGCAAATGGACGACGCACGAGGTCCTTGTGCACGTCACCCAGTGGGAACTGATCTTCAGCACGCGCATCCGCGCCGCCCTCGCGGCGCCCAACTACGTCGTCCAGCCGATGGAGCAGGACGACCTCCTGAACGTCGAGGCGCCCGCGGTGGACGCGCACACGGCGGCGTCAGCCTTTGAAGGCGTGCGCCGAATGAACATCGCCCTCATCAGCGCCCTGACGCCGGCCCAGCGCGCCACAAAGATTACCCACCCCGAACGTGGTGTCATCGACATCGAAGACCTCATCGTCACGCTCGCGGGACACGCGACGCATCATCTGAGTCAATTGCGCCGCAATTGAAGGATTGAAGGATGGCCGGGTGTAGGTATTGCGGCGTGGCGCTGCTTGCTGTCGTCATGACGGTGGCGGCAGCACCCCAGACCCGTACGCTCGCCAGCGTCTGGTATCGGGGCAAGCCGGCCGGCGTGCCTCGACAGATGGATATTGACGCGATTGCTGCCGCGGGGTTTTCTGCCGTCACCTGGCCCAGGTTGCAGGTGAGCGGGGCGATGGATCTCCGGCGTATGGCCGAGGCGGCCGGGTTGCAGGTGGTGATTCGCACCGAGCCCGTTCCTCTTACGAGCGCCTCCGCACAGACGCCGGACACGCACGTTGACATCCTGGTGCCGCAGACGCCCGTGCCTCAGTACCCGGCGCTGATGTGGCGCGCGGTGGCGCACGGCGCCAAGGTGATTTCTTTTGACGCCGGTGCGGCCGAAGGGAACGCGTTGCTGGACCAGTCGGGTCGTCCGGCTGCCTGGGTTGAACCAGCGTCGGCCGTGGCGCGCCAGTTGGTGCGCAACGCCACCATGATTGACCTGCTCACCGCAGGACCCATTGTTCGTGTTGAGCCACAGGCATCGGGACTTGACGTCACGCTGCTGGACGCCCGCCGCTCCTGGGTGCTCATGGCGACCAACGTGTCACCCCCGGGCACACCACCTGCCGATACCTATGTCTTCCTGCCCCGTCCGGTTCCGCCAGCCGAGTGGCTCAACCTCTTCGACGGTTCGACCATTTCGATGCTGCGGCGGCCGACCGACGTCCGCTGGCACGTCGTCCTGGGCCCGGGCGACGTCCGCGTCTACGTCATCGGCAAGATCGAAGCACTTACTTCGCTTCGGCCATTTCGTCGAACACGATCCCCAGCGTTCGCGCCGCGTGGGCACCAAACACCTCAAAGCCCGCCAGGGTCGGCGTGGTGGCCGTGAACTGTTCCTTTGTCTGGCCCGCCTTGATCGCCGCGCGTGTGTGATTGAGCAGCGCGGTCAGGTAGTCGCGAAAGAACATCAGGTCGGCCTTCGTGCACGTCACTGGCAGGTTGGTCCCTGCGTGGCCGGCGATGTACGTGGTGTCGTTCGCGTGGTCTGCCGCGGCCTTTTCGAGCACGCTGACCCAGTTGGCCACGATGGCGCCGTTGACGCGGTCGATCACCGGGATGCGCCGATTGAACAGGAGGTCGCCCATGTGCGCCACGTTCGCGCGCTCGAACGTAATCACGGCGTCGCCGCCGGTGTGCGCACGGCCGTAATACTTCGCCCGCACCCACTCATCGCCAATCTGCTCGCGCCACACATCGGTGAACGTGGTGTCGGGTGAGAGCTGTTCGGCCGCGTTTGGCGCGGCGGCAGCCTGCTTAATCAGGTTCGCCGCGAATTCGTGCGCCACCACCTTCTTCGCCAGACCCTTGAAGGCAATGTTGCCGGCGCTGTGATCGCCGTGATGATGGGTGTTAATCAGCCGATCGACCGGACGATTCTTCGACCGTTCGTTGAGGCCTTCGACACACAGCTTGGCCGAGTCGGGGAACTGGCTGTCCACGACCACCACCCCACCGGCGTTGATCAGGTAGCCGATGGTGCCGCCCCGGCCCGTGAAGAATCCGACACCTCTCCGAATTTCGGTGAAGACCGGTGTGACCACGGGTGCCTGCTGCTGCCAGGCCCTGGCCAGCGCCGGACGGCCAAAAGCGCCTGCGCCAAGAGCAACCGCGGACGTAGCAAGAAAATCGCGACGGGAAATCGACATAGTTAAATCCTCCCCAAAGTGTGTCCTTCAGTGTCCTTCATGCCTCGTGTGAATCAGTTGGGTGTCTTCTTCACGTATTTATCGAGCCAGTTGAGCGTCTCGGCCATCACGTGCATGTTGGACTCACGCGCGGAGTAGCCGTGTGACTCGTAGGGCAGTGTCACGTAGCGGGCCGTGGCGCCGTGACCCTTAAGCGCCATGTAGAACCGTTCAGACTGAATCGGGAACGTGCCCGAGTTGTTGTCCAGCTCGCCGTGAATGAGCAGAATCGGCTCCTTCACTTTGTGGGCGTGCCAGAAGGGCGACATCCTGGCGTACACGTCAGGCGCCTCCCAGAACGTGCGCGTCTCGTTCTGGAACCCGAATGGCGTCAGCGTCCGGTTGTACGCGCCGCTGCGCGCCACGCCCGCAGCGAAGATGTCGGAGTGCGCCAGGAGGTTCGCCGTCATGAACGCGCCGTAGCTGTGGCCGCCCACGCCGATACGCGCGCGGTCCGCGATGCCGGCGTTCACGGCGTAGTCCACCGCCGCTTGTGCGCTCGCCACGAGCTGCTCCACGTATGAGTCATTGGCGGTCTCGCCCGACCCGATAATCGGCATCGTCGCGCCGTCAAACACCGCGTAGCCCTGCGTCAACAGCAGCAGGTGCGAGGCTCCGCTGACCAGCGTGAAGCGGTTGGGCGACCCGCTGATCTGGCTGGCCGCGTCGGCGTTGGTGAACTCCTGCGGATACGCCCACACGAACATGGGAAGCCGGACGCCAGGCTTGTAGCTCGGCGGCAGGTAGATCGTGCCCGAGAGCGTCACGCCGTCTGCGCGTTTGTAGGTCACGAACTGCTTCTGCACATCCGAGAGCTGCGGATGCGGATCCTTGAACGCCGTGATGGCCGTCATTGAGCCCGCGGTCCGATCGCGCATCATGTAGTTGGCCGGGATCTGTTTCGTTTCGCGGCGCGTGATCACTTTCGTCGCGTTGTCGTCCACGAGCGCCACGATGGACTCAAAGGCCTGATCGTCGCTCTGCCAGAGACGCTCCTTCTGTCCAGTCTTGAGATTCAGGCGATCGAGGAACGGCATGTCGCCTTTGGCCGAGGCGCCCGTGCCGGTGAGGTACACCGAGTCGCCCACCTGCATGACTTTGCCGGTGCCGGGCCGCATGAGCGGCAGGCCAGGGTCGCCATAGCGATCTTCCTGCGCCAGTTCCCAGAGCTTGCGGGGCGTCGCGCCGAATCCGGTTTCAAGAAGCCAGGTGCGCCGCATGCGGCTGGCGCGGTCCGACTCGTTCACCATCACGGCGCCGCGCTCGGTGAATGAGAGCCCGCCGAACCGCCACTCGGTCTTGAGCAGTTCCGTCGGCTGCCCCGAGAAGGGCACACCCAGGCTCATCACGCGGTCGCGATGGGGCACCTTGTTCCGGATGTCTCCCTTGTCGAGCGCCTCGGCGTAGAGCAGGGTGGCCGGCTCGAGCGGGTGCCACCGCGCGCTGCGCGGGCCCTGCTGCACGCCATTGGTCGGCACCACGTCGTCCATCGGCACGTCGGCCAGGGCCTTGACTACCGTTCCCTTGCGATCCCAGACCTCCACATTCCGGGGGAAGCTGCTGGCGGGGAGCAGGTACGAGTACGGTCGCTTGATGCGGGTGACGATCAGGTACTGCGCGTTGGTGGAGACCTGCAGGCCGGCGTACACCGCGGGTGTGCCGAAGGGCGTCTTTGTGCCCGCCATGTCCACCCATGCGGGCTGGCTGGTGAAGTAGTAGTCGTACAGCAGTTCGTCGTGAGATCCCGTGAGCAGGTCCTGATACGTGCGGCCCGCGGCCACCGTGCCCATGTTCTGCTGGATGTTGGGGGTGGTGGGCACGCGTGGCGTCGCAGGCGCAGCGCCTCGGCCCGCTGGAATCAGTCCGCACATGAAGCCGGTGGAGTCATCGAGCCACGAGCAGCCGCCGCCCAGGCCATTGACGCCGCCGTCAAGGACGGTGCGAACCGCGCCGGTCCCGACGTCGGCCACCAGAAGGCGGGTGCCGGCATCGGTCGAATGCGTGATGGCGATCTTCTTGCCGTCGGGTGAGAACGATGGACTGAACGAACCGTTTGCCGGCAGGGTCAGCTTCCGTTCGGCGCCCGATGCGACGTCCTTCAGCGTGATGCCGGTGACGCCGTTGAGCACGTGCGGGCCGTTCGACAGGGGGCTGATGCGCGACCCGCCCAGCCGCAGCATGGGCGACGCCACTTCGGCCAGCGTTGGCATGCTGCGCCGATGCGTGAGCAGCAGTGTGCGCCGGTCGGGCGATACCGCGACGCCCGGCAGCGGCTCGGCGTCCATGATGTCGGCGATGACCTTCGGCGGCATCAAATAGCCGGCAGGGGCCTGTGATTGAGCGAGAGGCGCGGCGAGGGTCAGGGCAACGAGCGCAAACGCGAACCCCGCACGAAGCAGAAATCTGGACATGGCAAATCCTCCTGGGACCGCCCTATTCTACGGCGGTTTCGATTCGTGCCAGAATCTCGTAGCCATGGCTTCGAGGACGCCTCCACCCGGTCGCAACGACCCCTGCTCGTGCGGGAGCGGGCGCAAGTACAAACACTGCTGCCTGGCCGCGCAGGCCGAAGGCGACTCTGCGCGGATGCGCATACGCCGGGCCGAAGGTCGCGTCGTGGACCTGCTCGTGCCCTACCTCCTGGATCAATGGGGGGCGGACTTCTTCCGCGACGCGTGGGAGGAGTTCTTTCTCTGGGAAGACGTGCCCGAAGACATCCATGGCACGCAGGAGTTCGCGTCAATGTTCATCCCATGGGTGACGACGCTCTTCGTGCCTCAGCCAGAGGGCCTCGACGACGATGACGATGAGCGCGCGCCGCGCACAACGACGTGGCCCGTCACGCCGGTGGTCGACCATTGGCTGGCGACAGAGCGTCCCCAGGTGTCTGCCGATGAGCGTGCGTGGATCCATGCGGCTTGTCGCAGTCCCATGAGCGCGTTTGTTGTGGAAGATGTGGCGCCGGGGATCAGTGTCGACATCAAGGACATCCTGACGGGTCGCCGGTTTCATGTGCTGGAGGCGAGCGCGTCACAAACGATCGAACGCAATGACGTTGCGTTCGCGCGTGTGGTGACCGTGGGCGCCACCAGTCTGATGTTCGGCATGGCTCCGTGGAGGATGGGCCCCGAGTGGCACACGCCCATCATTGATTTTCGCGAATCCACGCGCAGAGGCGGCGTGATGACACGGGCTGATCTCGAAGACTTCGAGATCGAGATCCGTGATCTCTATCTTGATCTCGCCGACAAGATCCGCAACCCGGCACCGCCCCGGCTGCACAACACAGACGGAGACCCGCTGGCGCTGACGACCATGACGTTCACCGTGGAGGGATCGGTGGCCGACGTGGCCGAGCGCCTGGCGCCGCTGGCGCGGCTGTCTGCTGACGAATCGTTGGATGAGTTGCTCGAGGAAGCTGAGCATGACGACGCGGGCGCGTTGACGAGTGCGGTGGTGTCGTGGAAGAAGGTGGGCAACAAGAAGCACAGGGAGTGGACGAACACGATCCTCGGCACACTTCGTCTCACTCCCGGGCGGATCGTGGCCGAGGTCAACTCCGAGAAGCGGGCCCGCAAGTGCGCACGGGAACTAAAGAAGTTGCTGGGGACGGCACCGGTCCTCGTGTCGACGGAAGTGCAGGATCTTGACCAGGCGCTGGCCGACCGAAGGGCCGCTCGGTCTGAGCCTGGGCGACGCGCCGAGGCGCCGGACGAGCCACGGTCGCCGGAACTCGTCGCCATGGAGGAGGAAAGTTTCAGGCGGCATATGGAAAGCTGGATTGACACCAAGGTGCCGGTGCTGGGCAACAGGACGCCCCGAGTGCTCGCACGCACCGTGCTGGGCCGCGAACGTCTGGTGGCTCTTATTTCAAGCTTCGAGAAGGGCCAGGTCGATCGACTGCCCAACGGGCGCGCGATTCTTGACGAGTTGCGGGCCAAGCTCGGGTTGGACCCTGTCGCCTGACATCCGTCCGAAACGTCGCTCGGCTCGGGTCTCAAGCCCGAGTATCGCTATCGCCCCATCGCGGCCAGCAGGGCGAGACTCGGCGTCAGAGCCACCGAGGCGATCCAATCGCCAGACGCGCGTGCGGACGCCCGCTCTCTGGTGATGTAGTCACGCACAGTCTGCACGCGCCACGGAGCGAACGTGTGATCGGCCAGTCTGCGCTCGTCGAGCGCCTGCCATAGTGCGTCCCACTCGATACGACTGGACGCGATCAGTTCCTCGGCAACGGGTCGCAGTGGCCCGGCAAGCTCGGTCCCGGCCAGCGCGGGATGCTGCAGATACCACACGACAAATCCAGCGGTGCCTGGCACCTTGGCCTCCGCGGCGCGCAGCGCCTCGACGGGCGTCCCCTCGATGCACATGTTGTCGGGCGGCACCACCAATTCCCACGCCGACGATGCCATCTCCGCGAAGTGTTCGCCATCGTTGGTGGCGGCGTACTCGCCCGAAGCCGGTGGCGGCATGCGTGTCATAAGCAGCGCTACGACCTCCGGCAGAAACGCGTCCACCAGATGCGCGCGTTCGTGAAGCTCCACGCTGCCAGGCCAGGCTTCCGATGCCACCGGTGCCGCCAGTGCGATGGCAGCGACCCGCGTGAAGGCCATGCCGGACTTGCCGTCCAGGTGCTCAACGACCCGAACCCCACCCTGGCCATTTGGGAGCAACTCGTCGATGACAGGATTTCTTCGCGACAGATACTGCGCCTCTTCCACCGGCGCCGGAGTGCCGCCCACGCGGGGCGCTTGCCGCAGGTCCCACGCGGCCACCGCGATGGGGCCAACGAGGATGACCCCAGCGGCCACCAAACGCAGCACCGCACTGAATCTGGACACGATGCCGCCATTCTACGCGCGGTTGCCGCTGGCCCGCCGACCGCGTTGCCGTGGCACAATTCCGGGACTCATGCTGGTAGCCACCGACATCCCACCCGCCCAGGGCGACATCGTCCGTGTCCGCTCACGGAGGTACCTCGTTGAAGAGGTAACCGTGCCCGTCGAGCCCGGCGACGACCACCTCATTCGCCTGTCGTGCCTGGAAG
>CAZAZR010000048.1:0-20294 GCA_964489685.1 uncultured Solibacteraceae bacterium
CGTCGCGATCGAGTCGGGCGTCGCGCGCGCGATAGACTTCGCCCATGCCACCGGCGCCCAGGGGGCCGACAATATCGTAGGGACCAATCTTCGTTCCGGGGGCCAGACTCATCAGAAGGGCTGATTATAGTGGCATGATCTCCTTTGTCGTCCCGGCCTACAACGAAGCGGACCTGATTGGCGCCACGCTCGAGTCGTTGCACCAGGCAGCCGGCGCGGCTAAAGGCACGCCCTCCGATGGCGATCACCCGGAACCTTACGAAATTATCGTGGCTGACGACGGGTCGAACGATGAGACGGCGGTGATTGCTGAGCGCCACGGCGCCAGGGTCGTCAAGGTGGCCCATCGCCAGATCGCGGCGACGCGCAATTCAGGTGCCCGGGAAACCCGCGGGGAGTTCCTCATCTTCGTGGATGCGGACACGATTGTGAACGCGACGGTGGTTCGTGGCGCCGTTGATGCCATGCGGCACGGGGCCGTGGGTGGCGGTGCCGGCATCACGTTCGACGGGGCCGTGCCGTTGTACGCAGAGGTGATGACCGCGTTGCTGGTCCGCGCGTTTCGCGCGACGGGCCTGGCCGCCGGGTGCTTCCTGTTTTGTACGCGCGCCGGGTTCGAGGCCGTCGGAGGTTTCGACGAACAGTACTTCGGCGGCGAAGAGATCATCATGAGCCGCGCACTGAAGCGGCAGGGCCGGTTTGTCATCCTGACGCACGCCGTGACCACCTCGGGACGGAAACTGCGGACGCATTCCGCGCGTGAGATGTGGGGTGGCTTGGCAGCCGTGGCGCTTCGAGGCCTGAGGGGAGTCAAACAGAGGCAGGGCATGGACCTCTGGTATGCCCCGCGGCGCCGCGATCCAAAGAAGAATGACTGACGACGCGTTCAATTCATCCGCTCGATGGCGATGTCTTTAGAGCGTGTTTCGTTTGCGTGTCGGCCGCGGCCTTGAAGCCCAGGCCGAGCGACGTACGGAATGATCTCGTGCCGGCACGTAGCGCTGGCCCGTACGTAGCTCGGGCTGGTTCTCAAGCCCGAGTGTCGCCGCGCGCGCTGAAGGATTCCTCTGGGTCTGCGGATCCAAGACCGAGGCCGAGGTGTCGGCCAGGGCGTTGCTGGCGATTGGACGCCGGTTGCTCCGATAATCGTTGCGTGATTACCAGGCGCCGACGATATCCAGGCAAGAACCCGCGCGGGTTTCACGACAAGTACAAAGAGCTGAGTCCCGAGCGTTACGGCGCAGAGGTGCAGAAGGTGATCGCATCCGGCAAGACGCCGGCCGGCATGCATCGCCCCATCATGGTGGACGAGGTCATCGCGTGTCTTCGACCCATGGCCGGTGAGGTGGCGGTTGATTGCACACTGGGCGGTGGCGGTCACACGCGCGCGCTGCTTGGGCGCGTGCCGCCGGGCGGACGCGTGATCGGACTTGATGTCGACTCGATCGAGTTGCCGCGAACGGAGAGTCGCCTGCGCAGCGAAGGGTTCGGTCCTGAGGCGTTTGTGGCGCGCCTTGGAAACTTTGCCGGCGTGCACAAGGCTCTGGCTGCCGAGGGGCACGCGACCGCGAACATCATCCTGGCGGACCTCGGGGTTTCGTCGATGCAGCTCGACAATCCCGATCGGGGCTTCAGCCACAAGGCGTCCGGCCCTCTCGACATGCGGATGAATCCCTCGCGAGGCGTCACGGCGGCGCAGTTCATCGAGCGCGCGAGCGAAGCGGCGCTGGCGACCGTGCTCGATGAAAACGCCGACGAACCGCACGCGGGTGTGATTGCGAAGGCGTTGAAGCAGGGACTGTCTTCCGCGGGGGTGTTCACCACCGGTGCCGTTGACGCTCTGGTGCGGTCGGCGCTGACAGCTGCATTTTCGGGTCTGACGCCCGCCGAGGCAACCCCGTCGGTCCGGCGCACCTTCCAGGCGTTGCGCATTGCCGTCAACGACGAATTCGCGGCGCTCGACTCGCTCCTGCGTTCGCTGCCCCAATGCCTGTCGCCTGGCGGTCGCGTGGCGATTCTGACGTTTCACTCCGGCGAAGACCGGCGAGTGAAGAAAGCATTCCAGGCGGGCTTTCGTGAAGGTGTCTATTCGGCCGTGGCAGACGAGGTCATTCGCGCCACACCTGGAGAACGGCGCGCGAACCCACGCGCCTCATCCTCGAAACTGCGGTGGGCGGTACTTACAGACCGCTGAGATTGATCGCTGCCGGTGTCGGAGTCAGTGCCACGCGGCAGCGATTTCTGCCCTCGCGCTTCGCCTGATACAAGGCGTGGTCAGCCCGTCCAATCAACCCGGTGGTGCCGTGTTCAGATGGCCCGGCTTCGGCGATGCCCACGCTCACCGTGACGGAAAGCGCCTTGCCGTCGACGATGATGGGGAGCGCGGCCACTTTTCGCCGCAACGACTCAGCGGCCTGCTGCGCTCCCGCCACCGACGTGTCGAGCAGGATGATCAGGAATTCATCGCCGCCGTAGCGGCACTTCACGTCGGTTCTTCTGAGAACCCGCGTGAGAAGCGTCCCAACCTCACGGAGCAGATCGTCGCCGCGCAGGTGCCCCAGCCCGTCGTTGATTTGTTTGAACTGGTCGATGTCCACCATCAGGATCGACAGCGGCTGTGTAGACCGCCGCGACCGCTCCATTTCCCGGTCCAGCGTTTCGAGGCCATGGTCGCGGCTCACGCAACTCGTCAGGCTGTCGCGCAGGCTGTATTCGCGGGTCTCCAGGAAGAGCTGCACATTCCTCACCGCAATCGCGACAAGCGCCACGGCGAGGCCAAGCGCCTTGCGTTGCTCGGCTGTCATCGCCGCACCCTTGTGGATGCCGAGGACGCCGACAACGACGTTCGCCACCAGGGGAAAACAGAGGTCGTCTCCCTCGACGATGCCCACGAGGCGGGCGTCAGGGAGCGTCTCGAGCACCGCCGCGCGTTCGGCCAGCGCCTCAAGCTCTTCGAAGGGTCTTCGGCCTGGGGCGGGCGTATCCTGCATCAGCGACTCCCAGCGATCGGGGTGCTTGGCCAGCAGCCAGAACTCGCGTTCGCCCGTGAAGGTGGGGAGGTAGCGCCATAAGGCTTGCTGGAGCGTGGTGGGGTCGAGCGCGTTTGAGACGGCCTGACTGAAGGTCACCAGCCGCTCGAGCTCTTCCGAGCGCATCCTCGCCTGGGCCGATTCCGCAGCCGCAACGAGCACATCCGCTTTTGCCTGCTGCCGCTTGCGCGCCTCGTGAAAAATGAACACGCCCACGAAGATCGTCAGCGCGGGCAGGAGATCGATTTGAAAGCGGTCCTGCACGTCACGTGAGACCTCCCAGACGCGTTGGAGCGGCCGCTGAAAGATCACCACCGTGCCGGCGATGAGGCCGACCACAAGCGAGGTGTCGTTCCGGGTGATCAGGCGCATGAAGCCGATTGGCCACAGTATAACGTTGCCCGAGATCGTCACGGAACCATCGCCGCGTTCAATTCATCCGCTGAATTGTTATATCTTTAGCCCCCTATGCAGGCAATTCCGGTGGCAGGGGTCAGGCGCGGATTCGGTCAGACAGCCAGGCGCGATCGGTGGTGGGCGACGCCCGCAATGATCTTCGTGGGGTTCTCGGCGTTCATTGTCTACGCCACGTGGGCGGCGTTCCAGAACGCGCACTACACGTGGGGGCCGTACCTGTCGCCGTTTTATTCACCCGAGATCTTCGGCGCCTCGCCGCATGCCTGGTTCGGGCCAAAGCCAGACTGGTGGCCGGGGTTGCTGCCGTTTTCACCGGCGCTGATCATCCTGCCGTTTCCAGGGTTGTTCCGGTTCACCTGCTATTACTACCGCGGCGCGTACTACAAGTCGTTCTGGGCCGATCCGCCGGCGTGCACGGTCGGAGAACCGCGCAAGGGCTACCGGGGCGAACACTCGTTCCCGCTGATCCTGCAGAACTTCCATCGGTACTTCATGTGGGTGGCCATCGTGTTCATCGCATTGCTGGCCTGGGACGTGTGGTTGGCGATGTGGTTTACGGACCCTGCGACCGGGCAGGTGCAGTTCGGCATGGGCGTGGGCACCCTCGTGCTCGCCGTCAACGTCGTCCTGCTGGCCTGCTACACCTGGGGATGCCATGTGTTGCGCCACGTGGTGGGCGGCCGGCTGAATGAAGTGTCCAAGTCACCCGTGTGCGACTTTGCGTATGAGTGTGTCAGCGGCCTGAACGGACGGCATCAACTCTTCGCCTGGTGCAGCCTGTTTTCGGTGATGTCCTCGGACCTGTATGTGCGCCTGTGCTCCATGGGTGTCATCACCGATCTGAGGCTCTTCTGATGGCCGCGCTCAAGACGTACTCCTACGATGTGCTCGTGATCGGCGCCGGCGGCGCCGGTCTGCGCGCGGCGATTGAAGCGGCCGGCCAGGGCGTTTCGGTGGGCCTCATCTGCAAGTCGCTGCTCGGCAAGGCGCACACCGTCATGGCCGAAGGCGGCATGGCCGCGGCCATGGGCAATGTGGACGACCGCGACAACTGGCAGGTGCACTTCGCCGACACGATGCGCGGCGGCCAGTACGTGAACAACTGGCGCATGGCGGAACTGCACGCCAAGGAGGCGCCCGATCGGGTGCGCGAACTCGAAGCGTGGGGCGCGGTGTTCGACCGGACGCCCGACGGCAAGATTCTGCAGCGCAACTTCGGCGGCCACCGCTATCCCCGCCTTGCCCACGTTGGCGACCGCACGGGCCTTGAACTGATTCGCACCCTGCAGGATCACACTGTGTACCTGGGTGTGACGGTCCACATGGAACACACCGTCATCGACCTGCTGATGGACGACGGCCGCGCCGCAGGTGCGCTGGCCTACGACCGCGAGCGAGGCCGGTTCCACGTATTCTCGGCCAAGGCCGTGATTCTGGCCACCGGCGGCGTGGGCCGCGCCTACCGCGTCACCAGCAACAGCTGGGAAGGCACCGGCGACGGCCATGGACTGGCCTATCGCGTGGGTGCCGAACTCATCGACATGGAGTTCGTGCAGTTTCATCCCACCGGCATGGTGTGGCCCCCGAGCGTCAAGGGCATTCTGGTGACTGAGGGGGTGCGCGGTGAAGGCGGCGTGCTGAAGAACAGCGAAGGCACACGCTTCATGTTCGGCGACATTCCCGACAACTACAAACCCCAGACCGCCGCCGACGCCGAAGAAGGCTGGCGCTATACGCAGGGCGACAAATCCGCCCGTCGTCCTCCCGAACTGCTCACGCGCGACCACGTGGCCAGGTGCATCATGCGCGAGGTCAAGGCCGGGCGGGGATCTCCACACGGCGGCGTATTTCTCGACATTGCGTGGATCAAAGAGAAGATCGCGAAGGCGCCCGAACACATCAAACGCAAGCTGCCGAGCATGTACCACCAGTTCAAGGAACTGGCCGACCTCGACATCACGCAGGAGCCAATGGAAGTGGGGCCCACCACGCACTACATCATGGGGGGCATCCGCGTAAACGCAGACACGCAGGAATCCACCGTGTCGGGCCTGTTCGCCGCCGGTGAGTGCGCGGCCGGCATCAACGGGGCCAACCGGCTCGGCGGCAACTCGCTGTCGGACCTCATCGTGTTCGGCAAGCGTGCGGGCGAGTACGCCGCAGCCCAGGCCAGGGTGCAGCGCGCGCCCACCTTGAACGACGCGGCCATCGATGCGGCGATGAAGAAGTCGCTTGAGCCGTTCGACCGCGGCCACGCCTCGGGCAATCCGTACAAGATCCAGTCCGATCTGCAAGACACCATGCAGGACCTTGTGGGCATTGTCCGGCTCGAAACCGAAATGCAGAAAGCGTTGTCGCGCCTGGCGGACCTGAACGCGCGTGCCGAGGCATCCGGCGTTGACGGCCATCGCGAATATCACGCGGGATGGCACACCTGCCTCGATCTTCGGAATCTGCTGGCGGTGTCCGAAGCCATCACGCGGTCTGCCCTCGAGCGCAAGGAAAGTCGCGGCGGGCACTTCCGCGACGACTATCCGGACAAGGACCCCGCATTCAGTGACTTCAACATCGCGGTGTCGCAGGACAGCAGCGGCGCGATGCAGGTGTCACGAATTTCCATTCCTGAAATGCCGTCAGAACTCAAGCAGATCATCGTTGATCAGCAGCAATAGAGGCCCAGAGACAATAATGGCGCAGGCGATCTTTCGTATCTGGCGTGGCGGCTCCGATGGCACGGGCGCGTTCGTGGACTACACCACCGAGGTGTCTGAAGGCATGGTGGTGCTCGACGCGGTGCACAAAGTGCAGGCCGACCAGGCCCCCGACATGGCGTGCCGATGGAACTGCAAGGCCGGCAAGTGCGGGTCGTGTTCGGCCGAGATCAACGGCAACCCGAAGTTGATGTGCATGACGCGGCTCAACACGCTCGACCTCACCGCGCCTGTGACCGTGGAGCCGATGCGCGCCTTTCCGCTGATCAAGGATCTGGTTACGGACGTGTCGTGGAACTTCCGCGTCAAGCCGGGGGTCAAGAAGTTCAAGCCACGCAAACCCGACGCCGCTGACGGCACCTGGCGCATGGCACAGCGAGACATCGATCGCGTCCAGGAGTTCCGCAAGTGCATCGAGTGTTTCCTGTGCCAGGACGTCTGCCATGTGGTGCGCGAGCACAAGAAACACGACGAGGGCTTTATCGGTCCGCGCTATTTTGTGTACGCGGCCGCCCTCGAGATGCATCCGCTCGATACCGAAGAGCGCCTGCGTGACCTGAAAGACACCCAGGGTTTGGGCTACTGCAACATCACGAAGTGCTGCACAAATGTGTGTCCGGAACACATCCAGATCACCGACAATGCGATCATCCCGCTCAAAGAGCGGGTGGTGGACCGGTTCTATGACCCGGTCACCCGGCTCTTGAGGGTGTTGCGCTCCTGAGTAGCGCGAGAAAAGGGGACAACGATGTTCGAACTCAAACCCCTCTCGCCAGCAGCGGTGCCGGCCGCCCTCGCCAAGGCGGAGCGCTATCGGCTGCTCAACGAGCCCGAGCAGTGCCAGAGCATCTGTGAAGACGTGCTCCGGGCCGACCCGGGCAATCACGCCGCCAGTGTCATGCTCATTCTGGCGATTACCGACAGCTTTCCAACGACTACCCAGGCGGCCGCTCGTGCGATGGAGTTGGTCGGGGGGCTGCCGTCGGCATACGACCGTTGCTACTATTCCGGCCTCGTGGCCGAGCGCCGCGCGCGAGCCCTGCTCTCACACGGCGGCATGGGCCGGCGCGGGGCCACCCAATGGCTGCATCAGGCGATGGCCGACTATGAGCGCGCCGACGCCCTTCGCCCGCCCGACAATGACGACGCCCGATTGAGATGGAATGCGTGCGCGCGGGTATTCAACGCGCACCCTGATCTGCTGGCAGAAGACGACCAACCAAATACGCCGATCATGCTCGAGTAACGTCAGTGGGTCCTGCCCCGACCCGGAACGACATTGGCACTTATCTCGGTGCGGCGGTCCGTCCACAACGGCGCACTTCTTGCAGTTGCAGCCGTTTCCACCATGCGTAGCCGCGCCGGTCTCGCCGGCATTCTCGTCGTCTTCATCGGCGTCTCTGCGCACCTGGCGGCGCAGGCGCCGGCGCAGCCCGTGCTGCGCTGGGGTGGCGACCCCGAGGGTGGCGCGCCGTTCGTCCAGGCCGACTCACGCAACCCGAATCGTCTCGTCGGCTTCGACGTAGACATTGCGGCGCTCATCGCGGCCGAACTCGGCCGGCGACCGGAGTTCGTGCAGATCACGTTCCAGTCGCTCGATCAGTCTGCGCTGCGCGGCGACTTCGATATCGGCCTGAGCGGCATCGAAAACACGCCGGCGCGGCGTCAGATGGTGCCCACCAGCATCCCCTACTACGAGTTCAAGGAAGTGCTCACGGTGCGCGCGGCCGACCGCGATCGCTTCAAGACACTCGCAGACCTCGGCGGCCGGAAGGTGGCCACGCTTGCCGGCACGATCGCCGCCGACATTCTCGGCCGCACCGCCGGGATCACAGCCACGCCGTACGACGATGATGTGCATCCGTACAGCGATTTGGCGATCGGGCGCGTGGACGCCGTGCTGCTGGACCACCTGCTGGCCGATCGCGCCGTGCGCCGTGAGAAGGGTCTGTACACCCATCCCGCGGCCGTGGCGACCAGTCAATACGTCGTCATTGTGTCGCCGAAGAATCCCGGGATGCTCGACCGCGTCAACGACATCCTCCGCCGTGCGATGCGTGACGGCCGCCTTGAGGCCATCCTGCGTAAACAGCCGGGCGTGTGGAACGACGACCAGCCGCGGTTGTTCCAGGCGATGACCGCGGCGACCATCCCGCAGGGCGAGACCGAGGCGCGGGCGTCATGGTTTGAGACGACGCGGGCGTTTCTGCCCAAGCTGCTATTTGCGGCATGGACCACGCTCTGGCTGTCGTGTGTGGCGATGCTCGGCGCGGTGGTCGTGGGCATTGGCATTGCGGTTGGACGCGTGTACGGCAGCCGGTCCACGCGCCTCGTGCTCACCGCGTATGTGGAGGTGATGCGCGGCACGCCCATCCTCCTGCAGCTCTTTGTCATCTACTACGGACTCGCCAGCATCATTACGCTTGATGCCTACGTGGCGGCCCTGCTCGGCCTGGGCCTGAACTACGCGGCCTACGAGAGCGAAATCTATCGCAGCGCCCTTGAGTCCGTGTCGAAGAACCAGCTCGACGCGGCGCGTGTGCTTGGCCTGACCGAAGGGCAAGTGCTCCGACTGGTCCGCACGCCGCAGGCCCTTCGGATCGCGCTGGCGCCCATGACGAACGACTTCGTGGCGTTGCTCAAGGACTCGTCGCTGGTATCGGTGATTGCCGTGCCGGAACTGGCCAAGCAGACGCAAATTTTCGCCACCAACATGGGCAGCTGGATCGTTCCCGGCCTGATCTGCGCGACCCTGTATCTTGCGATGTCGTTGCCCGTGGCCTATGTCGCAAGACGTCTCGAAGCGCGGTGGAAGGCGCCCACCACCGCATGAGTAACGTCCTTCAGGTGCGTGGACTTCGACTGCGTCGCGGCACTCGCGACATCCTCTCGGGCGTGGACTTCGAGGCGTCCAAGGGCGAGCTTCTGGTGTTGATGGGCCTGTCGGGAGCCGGCAAGAGCACGGTGTTGCGCGCGATTGCCGGACTCGAGACGCTTGACGGCGGAGAGATCCACATCAATGGTGTCGAGCTCACGTCGGGTCGCCGGTCACAGTCGCCGGCCGCCCTGCGCCGCAAGATCGGGATGGTCTTCCAGTCGCACTCCCTCTTCGAGCATCTGACAGCACTCGAAAATGTCTGCCTGGCGCAACGACACGTGCTGCGGTTGCCGCGCGCAGAGGCGGTGGCGCGTGCGCGAGAGCTGCTCGATCAACTGGGCGTAGGCGAGCGCGCAGACGCGCTGCCACGGGAGCTCTCGGGAGGCGAGTCGCAGCGTGTGGCCGTTGCGCGATCGCTCGCCATGGATCCCTCGCTGCTGTTGCTCGATGAGCCAACGGCGTCGCTCGACCCGGCGCGTCGAAACGAGCTGGGCCGCAGTCTGCGGGCACTGGCCGCCACCGGCCGCGCGCTCGTGCTCACGTCGCACGACGATGATTTTGTGCGTGAACACGCCACGCGGCTCGTGATCCTCGCCCAGGGCCGCGTGGTCGAAGCGGGAGAACCTCGCAAGGTACTGGACTCGCCCCTGCATCCCGCCACCCGCGCCCTCCTGCAGCGGCCGGCCCCCTGATCTTCCAGGGCCTCGGCCTTGAAACCCAAGCGCGCGACGTACTTCGGGCTGGTGTACGGCTCGGGACGGGACGTAGCTTGATGCTTTGTCCTGCCACCCCCCTCTGCAGCCCATCGCGGGTTCCACGCAGGGGGGATGGACCTTCGCCAAGCGGTTTCGACATCCGTGTAGACCTCGACGTGGCCTCTCGGGCCTCCGCTCGTCGGATCGCACGGGACGGACAGCCTCACGAAGCCGCGTGATGAAGGGGATTGTTACCTTGCTCAGGTTCTCGATGCGCGAACGCCTGGCACCGCTTCTCAATCCGCCCGGCGGAGGACCTCGCGGCCCGCGCTACGGCACGCCAGGCCCAGCGCGCGCGCGCCCCGTGATGCTCTACGCGTCAGGCGCGAGAGAGCTCGATGTCTTGAAGCGGGCGGGGCCGTCACACAGTGGATCGGCCTTGGCCGCGTGGAGCCGGAAGAGCCTGACGTGGCCCAGATTGCGCTGGCGGCACTCCTTCTGATCGGCGGCTCTCTCTTCGCCCAGACCTATTTGTCGCGCATTCGTGTGGAGAAGGGTTTCGACAGCACGAACCCCGTCGCGATTTCGCTTACTGTTGACTACCCGGCATGGAAGGCGGACGCCCTTGTCCAGACGAGAATCATCAGCGCCTTCGCGACCGCGCTCGGCCTGGCCGGCGCCGTTGGTGCATCGCAGTACGTGGAGTCTCAGCTCTTTCAGGTCTCGCCCACTGATCCCATCACATACGTCATCGTCGCGGCGTTCGTCATCACCGGAGCGGCGCTGGCGAGCTGGCATCCGACTCGCACGGCTACGCGGGTTGACCCTGCGATCACACTACGCTCGGAATAGTTACGCGAGCCGACCTACCGAACGATCCTCACGTCGTCGATCAGGATCGTCGTGCGCTCGGATGCGCTGTTCTTCTTGTTGTTGAACCCGCCGAGTGTGAGGGTGTGAGTGCCTGCAGGCAGGACGTCGAGATTCTGTTGAAACAGCTTCCAGCCGGTGGTGACGTCGCGGCCGCCGTTTCCGTTTCCTCTGACCTGCGCGACCCAGTCGCCTGGTCCGTCGGACAGAAGCACGCCGTCGATGGATGCCAGAAACTGGCTGACCTCGTCGCTCTCGTAGTCCGGACCCTGATTCAGGTTGTAGCGGAACGAGAGCGTGACTGCGGTCGGGGCCGACAACGTGAACGTGCGCCGCCAGCCCCCCGACATGCGCATGACGGTGCTGGCGTTCACGCCACCGAGCGAAATTCGAAGCGCGCCACCCGTGAAGCCGCCGCTCGGAATCCGTGAGCTCGAGGCATAAACGGGCTCCCTGGTTCCGCGGAAGGTATTGTCCTCGTAGCTGAAGCCGTCCGCGGCCGCATTGAAGTTCGCCGAAATGACAGTGACGACGGGTGGGGGTTCGATGGTCAGGCTGACGAGCCCGGGGGTGGACCAATTCTCCCCGTCGGTCACGCGATACGTGAACGAATCCGGGCCCACGTAGCCCACGGTCGGCGTGTAGACAAACAGGCCAGTGGCGCGGAAGCCGAGCGTGCCATTGGTTGGACCGGTCAGGAGTTCGGCTGAAAGGGCGGTGCCTTCGGCGTCCGTATCGTTGAGGAGCACACCCGGCGCATCTGTGATCAACGCATTGCCCGAATGCACCGAGTACGCATCCGCCACCGCCGTCGGCGGCGCGTTGACCGGCGTACCGGTGCCGGTCGTGAATCGCCAGACGGGGCCGGTCCGCGTGTTGCCCTGCGCGTTCGTGACCGTGACCTGCCACTCGTACTCGGTGTTGGGCAGCAACCCGGCAGGCACGGCGGAGACCGTCGTGCCGCTCGCGACCGATGTCGTGCCCACCGTCGAGAACGCGCCGGCCATGGGGAAGTCGAGCGAGAATTCGCTGTCCGCATCGGCCTCGAACTGATTCAGCCAGGGCGAATACGTCTGCACGTAGACCCGATCGTCGGCGGGAACGAATCGCAGAATCCTGAGCCAGCCCTCTCCGCCGGACGCTCGGTTCTGGTAGTCGGCCAGCATCTGGTAAACCGGGTGGCCGTTGGCGATGTCAGTGCGCCGCGACTCGCCGCTGACGTGCCCGCTGAGCATGAAATGCAGGTTCGGAGTGGTTGGCACAAGCCCGTCCCACAGAAACTGGGTGTCGCCGCAGACGTGTGTGGTGCGCTGGGCGGATGTATCCAGGTACGCGTGGGTCGTCATCATCCCGATCCGGTTGGGGAACGAGTTCAGGATACTGCTGCCCCACGCGATGGCGCCTGCCGCCGGGCAGAAGTCCAGGTGCACGATGACGAAGTCGAGGCCGCCACCAGAGAAGAGCTGATAGTTGTTGTCGTTGAGCGTCTGATAGTGTCCGCCGTACCAGGGCAGCCCAGCGTATCGGGTCCACGGAAAATAGATGTTGAAGTTTGTCGTCGGCTCATCGTGATTGCCGGGGGCCATGCCGTAGGGCACCACGCCATCGAGGATGCTCATGCTCGCATTGGCCGCCACCCACTCCGACGTCACACCCGCGTTTTGGACAATGTCGCCCTCGTGCGTCACGAACACGATGTTGCGAGCGGTCGTATTGTCCTTGATCCACTGCGTCTGCGACGTGAAGATCGCCGGGAAGTCCTCAGAGTAGTGTTGCGTGTCGGGCAGCGCGATGATGGTGAACTCCGGCTCGGCCGCGCGCCGGATGGCAGTGGTGACGGTGAGAGACCCGCCGGCCGGATTGCTGACCGTCGCCTGGAGCGGCGCGGATGGTGACACACCGGTCGATCCATTCAGTGGCGACACCAGGACGGGCTCGTCTGGCGCCGCCGGGTCGTAGGTGAACAGAAAGTCGGAGCCGGCCCAGGCCTTCGCGCCGTTGAGGTCGGTGACTTGCACGTTCCAGTACCACGTGTCGGCCTGCGACATGGTCGCGGGAAACGTGACGGTCGCAGAGGTGCCCGCAGGCGTTTCTGTCGAGACCGGCACCAGGTCGTCCTTGTAGATGACGGTCAGCACCGGGGAATTCGCAGACTCGCTGCTGCTGAAGTCCACGCCGTCAGTGCCGGTATCAGTGAGCACGATGCCGTGGTTCGGCGCGCCGTCGCTCCAGTCCTGGACGAAGCGTGTGATGTTGATGCTCTTCGTGCCCGCGGACGAACAATTGCCGCCCACGGCCGTGCCGGCGTTCGAAGCCGGGCCGTCGGCGCCAGGTGCGCCCCATGTCACCCCGGACTGGCGCTGGTTCCACGTCGCCTCGTTTTCCACCCAGCTTTCGGTCAGGCGATAGAGACTCATGATCGCGCCGCTGTTGGTGCAATTGACCTGGAGCGTGGCCGAGTTGATGATGGCGCCCGCTGGCACCTGACCGAGGCCCCCGCCGATCAGTGTCGGGAACCGGAGCAGCCCGTGCGCGTGGGGCGTCAGGCCGTCCACATTGATTTCAGCGCCGCTGCCATTGGCGGTCGTTGGTGTGTCGGCGGAAATCTGGGCGTCTTCAATCTGGGTCGGGCCGCTGAAAATCGCGGTGTTCGGCGGACCGCTGATGAAGAGCGCAGCGCTCGAGAGACCCGCCGGGGCTGTGACGTTCGCCGAGAAAGTCACGTTGGCCTGGTTTGAGACCGCGTTGTTGGCCGGTGAAACGAGCGACACTGCCGGCAGGAGGGCCTGTGTCGGGGCGGCGATGAGTTCGAAATCGAAACTGACGTCGCTGCTCGTCGCCGACGACTGATGCACCTCAACGGCCATCACGTTGGTGCCCGGGACCAGCAGGGACGGATCGACCGGCACCACGAACCACTGGCTCTCGGCGGCACCGTTGACGGCGGCCGACGCCAGGGTGGTGAAACCGACGACGCCCGTCGGCATGTTCGACCGGACGATTTCGACGCCGTTCAGGTAAATGACGGCGCCGTCGTCGCGCACGACGCGGGCGGTCATCGCCGCGAACGCGGCCGGGTCGGCGACCGTGAAAGTGTGTCGAAAGTAGTACGTGATGTGACGAGCGGTCGTACTGGTGCCGTAGGCGATCACGGTGGCCTCGTCGGAGTCGCCGTAGCCCAACTGCGCCGGGCCCGAGGCCCATGCGCCGTCGTCATATCCCGGCGCGCGCCAGGCAGTGGAGAGGTTCGCGCCTGAATCGTTGAATGTCCACGCGGCCCCGGCCGGAATCAGCGTTTGATCGATCGACCGCGCGTCGGCCCGCCAGATGAGAAGCAGCAGCACGGCCATAATGGGGACGGCGGCCGGCTTCCGCAACAGGGGCATGGGGGCAATGTTACGTCAGGGCGCCAGCACAAGGCGGAATCGTTGGCGGTGTTGAGCTCCGTCCGCTCTGCCAACAGCCGGTGAGGTGCGTCTGCAGTCAATGATTAAATTCCTCACTCGACCGTGGCCTGTGCTGACGTGCGGCCGCCCGAGGCGGCGGGCAGTCGAGAGTAGAATCGGCACCTGATGGCTCTGTGCCCCGCCCTTCGCCGGATCTCACAGGCATGACCGCACACCTTCGTACCCTCGCCACGGTGACATTGGTCATCGCATCAACGGCCCTCTACGCGCAGGACTGGCCCCAGATGCTGGGCCCCTCGCGGAATGGCGTCTATGTGGGACCTGCGCTCGCGGACTCCTGGGGCCCGAAGGGGCCCGCGGTCGCCTGGCAGAAACCCATTGGTCACGGACTGAGCGGGCCCGTCGTCGTCGGAAACCGCCTCGTCCTGTTTCATCGCGTCGGCAACCGCGAGGTGGTTGAGGCGATGGACGCGAACACCGGTGCCACCGAATGGCGCTACGAGTACCCCACCACCTACCGCGACGACTTCGGGTTTGACGATGGGCCGCGCGCGGTGCCGGTAGTGACCAACGACGTCGTCTACGTGTTCGGGGCTCAAGGGCAGCTTCATGCCGTCGAGCTCTCGACCGGCAAGGGGCTGTGGAGCGTGGACACGATGAGCCGCTATCGCGTGCCGAAGAACTTCTTCGGCACGGGTGGATCGCCGGTCGTGGAAGACGGCCGAGTGATCGCGAATGTCGGTGGGCCGGACGCGGGCGTTGTGGCGTTCGACGCCAGGACAGGTCGTGAGTTGTGGACCGCCACCAAGGATGGTGCGAGCTATTCGTCCGGCGTTGCGACGACCCTCGGCGGTCGGCGCCTCGTTGTCTTCCTCACGCGTGCTGGTATCGTCGGCCTGGCGCCTTCGAACGGCGAGGTGGTGCTGCAGCAACCGTGGCGGTCCCGTTCCGCGTCATCTGTGAATGCGGCATCGCCACTGGTGGTCGGCAACCGGCTGTTCATCTCGGCGGAGTACGGGCCAGGGGCCGGCGTCTTCCAGGTGGCTGACGGGACGTTGACGCCACTGTGGACATCCAACGACGTGCTGACGAACCACTACGCGACCAGCGTGTATCGTGACGGAGTCTTGTACGGCTATCACGGCCGTCAGGAGCTCGGGCCAACCCTGCGTGCGGTGGACTTCGTGACGGGCAAGGTGCGCTGGACCGTGGACGGCTTCCGTGCCGGCAGCATCACTCTTGCGGGCAACCGGCTCGTTGTCATGCGGGAGTCTGGCGAACTGGTGCTGGCGGATGCGACGCCGAACGCGTTTCGGTCCTTGGCGACCGCGCAGGTGTTGCCGGCGACGGTTCGCGCGCTGCCTGCGTTGGCCAGGGGGTTGTTCTACGTCCGCAACGACGACACGCTGATGTGCCTTGACCTTCGAGGCGGGCAATGAGCGCCCTCGTCATCGTCCTGACGTTGATGGTTGCGAGCCCCGTCAACGCGCAAACACCGGGCGCGATGCTTGATCGCGCGATTGCGGATTACGCCGGTCGCTTCGACGATTGCCGGCGCCAGTTCGAGTCCCATCGCCTCGTCAATCCAGCCGACGTTGAGAATGCGGCGTGGCACTTCCTCTGCGTGGCGAAAGCCGAGTCTCCGGCGACCGCCAGAGCCCGGATGCTGCCGGTCGGACCGGACTCGCGGATACCGATGCGTGAGATCGACCTGATGTTCGGCGGCCGGAAGGATCCTGCCCACGTGCTGGCGGCAGCCCGCGGTAATGATTCGGCCGAGTTCTACGGGCATCTCTACGTCGGGTTGTACCTGGAAGCGACCGGGAACTCCGCACAGGGTCGCGCGGAAATCCGCCTCGCGGCTTCGGCCCAGTTCGCACGCGTGGGCGGCTACATGCACGATGTCGCGCGGGTGCATCTCGCGCTCCACAACCGTCAAGATGTTGGTGGGCCTCATGCCGCCGACGAGCGGACGCGTGCTCTGGGATGGCGTCGATATTCAGGACGACCTGACAACCTACAAGACGCTCATCGGATGCGGCACGGTCAAGCTCAATGTGAGCTCGAAGCCCAAGTCGATCGATCTCATCATTGCCGAAGGCAATGATGCCGGTAAAACACAGTTGGGCGTGTACGAACTTGACGGCGACACGGTGAGCGTGACGCTCGCCATGCCCGGCGAGACTGCCCGCCCGTCAGCGCTCACGCGGGGCGCGCTGCACGTCGTGCTCAAGCGGGTGAAGTAGCTTCTTCACGATCCTCATCGTGCCACCGCCGCGCTGTTGTTGCGATTGTGCGAGGCGGCGCGGAGCACGCCCGTTTTTGGATCGCGACTGATGGCGACCCACAATCCTTCTCCTCCAAAACGGACATCACTGGGATCGACTTCACGGTACTGGTAGCCGACCGCGTCGAGCACTGACTTCGGGAAGCGACCTTTCGGCACGCGGAAGGTCATCTCGCCCGTCTTCAGGTCCGTCTCGGGCAGCAGGAAGTCGGCGGTATTGATGGCGGCGTCCACCGTCATGCCGAAGTGCATGATGTTGGCCAGCGCCTGGAACGTGCGCTGGTGCAGGCCCGAGCCCATCGAGGCGAAGCCGAGCACCGGCGCGCCGTCCTTGAAGAGAATGCCCGTTTCGGTGGGCGCCGGCAGCCGTGAGCCCGGCGGCACCCGCGCGATGGCGGCCTGCTGAAACGAGCCCGGATCGCCGATCGAGATGCCGTCGATGTTGATCGCCGTGCGCCCCCAGTCCACGCAGTTGATGCTCTGCGTGATGGCCGCGATGTTGCCATCTTTGTCGATCACCACCACATCGTCGGAGTGATGGCCCTCGGGGGCTTTCCAGCGGAACGGGCTGGCGCCGGCGTCGATCTGTTTCCACAACTCCTGTGCGAACGCGGGTGACGTGCGAGATGCCGGCGAAAAATCGAGGCCCGGATAGATCTGGGCCTTGAGGGCCTGCGGCAGGTAGCCGAGCGCGTTCACCTGGCTGATGGTGAGCGCCTTCTTCAAGGACGGGCCAGACTTCGTCCAGTGTGGTCCCTTGTCGAGGCCTGCGGCCACGGCCAGTCGCTGCGCTTCGATGAGGTTCACGCCGCCGTCGTTGGGCGGGCTGTTGGTGTAGATCCGGTAGGTGCCGAAGTCTGCGACGAGCGGCTCGTCCCAGGTGACGTCGTAGGCGGCGAGATCGTCCAGCGTCATCGCACCACCGTCGGCCTGAACAGCGGCGACGAGTTTCTTCGCCCACGCGCCCTTGTAGACGTAGTCGGTGCCTTGATCAGCGACGGCCCGCAGCGTAGCTGCCAGCGCCGGCTGCGTGAACGTGTCTCCGGCCTTGTGCGCCGAGCCGTCCGGCTTGAGGAAGATCGCGCGGGTGGCGGGCAGCCGCGCCAGGTCTTCTCGCCTGAACTCGAACTTGCCGGCGAGATGGCGCGTGACCGGCATGCCACGATCGGCGATATGAATCGCCGAGTCGAAGATTCGGGCGAAGGGCAGTTTGCCGAATCTGGCGTGGGCGGCGCCAACACCTTTCATGAATCCGCCGACAAGCGCGGTGCGCCCGCTGACCGCGGTGCCGCGCAGGCCCTCGGGTGACGCCATGTTGATGCTTCCGGGAATGGTGGCCGCGCTCGTTTCGCCGCGCACCGTATGCCACTCGGCGTTCATCGTGTAGACCTTGCCGGAGGCGGCGTCGTAGTACACAAGCGACATGATGCCGAAGTAGCTGATGGGCGCGCCGGCGGTGACGGCCACTTGCGTGACCGCAGCGGTCATTGCGGCATCAATCGCGTTGCCACCGCGTGCCAGCGATTCGAGTCCTGCGCGTGCGGCAATGCCGTTGTAGGCCACGGTAACCGCGCCATTGCGGCCGGTGGCCACCGACGCCGTGGTGCGGTCCACGTTCTGCGCCGCGATGAACCGTTCGTACTCACCCTTCGGCCAGACGGCCGGCGAGATATCGGTCGCACGCGGCGGCGCCTGCGCGCTCGTCGAGACCACTGACAGGACTGACGCGAGCCAGATTACACGCCACTTCATAGAGCCTCCGGTGGCGCATCATACCGCGAGGGGTTGCGTGCCGGCGCGCCGGTTTCAGGAGCGGGTCTACCGCAGTCGCCAGGTCAGCCCGGTCATGATCCGGATGTCGTTCAGGTCTTCGTCCATCGTGAAGTCCACCACGCCGGTGAGCGAGAACCGTCGGCCGAGCGTGGCCGAGACGTTCCCCGACAGGCGTCGCGTCCACGGCCGGGTTTCAATGACCACACCGTCGCTGCGTACGAACCTGACCACGGCCAGCGACGTGGAGTAGTCGCCTGAGGCGTACCAGGAGCGGCCGATGCTGCGGCCCATGGACACAAAGCGGGAGTGGTACGGTCCAAAGGGGCGATCGATGCGCGCATCGGAGGCCGACACGTCCATTCCGGATCCAAACAGATTGCTTGAGTAGCCACCCACCGTCACACGTCCCGTCGGCGCGTCGTCGCGGTTGTTGCGGTCGCGGGCGTAGCCGGCATGGACTTCAATCTGGCGAGTCACCCTGACGCTCAGGCGCCCCCCTGCCGTTTGATACCGCAATCCGTCGATCGCCGTCGTCGTCAGGGGACGTCCGTTCAGCACGTCGTCGGTCAGTTGGCGCGCGTTGATGGACCGCCCGCGGTTGTAGGTGCCACTCAGTTCGATGCGCGGTCCCGCAGACGCCCGTGCGTTGACGAGGAAATACGACAGACCGCCCTTGGCGGCCCCTGCAGCCGGCCCCTTGATGTCGTACTCGAGCGCCTGATAGACGAACACAGACCGGCCGGCGGGGATGTAGTTGGTCACACTGAGCATGGAGCGCTCGGTCAACGCGCCCTGCCGGATCTGGGCGAAGCCGACAATGTGGCGCTGCATGAAGCCGCGTTCAAACCCGACGTATGCCCCAAATTTCCGGACACCTGTGGCATAACCCGCTTGATACCCGAGCGGCTCGGCGCCCGCGAAGGCGCCAGCGGTCCATCGGTGGCTGGTGCTTGTCTGTGGGCCGCGATATTCCATGACCGCTCCAGCCAGTGCGCCCGCGGTGCCCAGGTCTGGCAGCCACAGATGGCCGACCCGCCCACGGAACTGGCCCTGGGCGCCCAAGCGTATGCCGACGAAGCCGTCATAAATCGACACGCGTTGCGGCCGCGCGGAGGCCGAGTAGCCCGTATGGCGCACATCCACTCCCACCTCGAAGCCTTTGAGTTCCAGGTCGGGCGTCCTGAATGTGATCGACGTGGCGAACTCACCAGACGCCTCAGACTCGGCGCCTTTGGGACTGCGCAATCCGGCCGTGGTGTAGAACGAGACCCGGCCAGTGGGCCGTGGTTGTGATGCTTGGCCCAGTGCGGATGCGGGAAGCAGCACCACGCTCAGGGCGAACGAAACAGCACAGACGCGGGTCATCGCGGCCTCCTTGCGTTGGTGCTGTGAGAAGACACAAGCGAGACCGCAGGTCGGAGATTCGCCGTTGCCTGCGCCGAGACGGGGTCCCTGCCTGTGGGGTGGCAGCTGTAACAGGCGAGCGAGTCGTAGCGGTACCCATTTCTGCCCCTGTGCTCACTGTCGGTCTCCGACTGTTTGTGGCAGGTCAGGCAGGTGAAGATCTGGAACGACGGCGTGGTATGGCACTGGACACACGGCGCCTTGTGCCGGCCCGACGCGATCGGGAACCGGTGGATGAACACGCCCTGTGTCCAGGCCCCGTCGGTGCCCTTGTGACAACTTTCACAGGTCGTTGGGAAGCCCGCCGCCGTGTGCGACGGCGCCGTGGTGCGGTTGTAATCAGCCTGGTGACAACCGGCACAGGTCCTGGCGGTTCCGCGATAGACGTTGTTCACATGGCACGAGGCGCAGGTGGCGGCCGCGTGTTTTCCGAGCAGGGGAAACGTTGCGCCGTGGTTAAAGACGGCCCCGCGGAAACTGGCGTCGGTTTCGCGATGACAGGTCTCACAGGTGGTTGGGAAGCCCGCCGCCACGTGCGGAGGAGACGTGGTCTTGTTGTAGTCGGCCTGGTGGCAGCCGACGCACGTGCGCGCAGTTCCTCGATAAACGCTGTTCTTGTGACAGGCCACGCAGGTCTGTTGGGCATGTTGCCCGACCAGAGGGAACGCCGCGTTGTGGTTGAAGACAGCCCCCCCTCGGAAACTGTTGTCGGTGTCGCGATGGCAGGTGTCACACGACGTGGAAAAGCCCGCGGAGACGTGGGAGGGCGACGTGGTCTTGTTGTAGTCGGCCTGGTGGCAGCCGACGCACGTGCGCGCAGTTC
>CAZAZR010000048.1:20394-25775 GCA_964489685.1 uncultured Solibacteraceae bacterium
CTCGATAAACGCTGTTCTTGTGACAGGCCACGCAGGTCTGTTGGGCATGTCGTCCGACCAGAGGGAACGCCGCGTTGTGGTTGAAGGTCGCGCCTCGAAACGTGCTGTCGGTCGGGCGATGGCAGGAGTCACAGGTCGTCGGAAAGCCCGCCGCTGCATGGGCGGGTGTGGTGGTGCGGTCGTACTCGGTGCGGTGACAGCCTACGCAGTCGCGTGGTGTGCCCTGGTAGACGTTGTTCTTGTGGCAGGACGCACAGGTCTGCGTTGCGTGTTGCCCGACCAACGGAAACACGGTGTTGTGATTGAACGAGACACCGCGGAAGCTGCTGTCGGTGGGCCGATGGCAGGATTCACACGTCGTTGAAAACCCCGCGGCGACGTGGGCGGGTGCGGTGGTGCGGTCGTACTCGGTGCGGTGACAGCCTACGCAGTCGCGTGGTGTGCCCTGGTAGACGTTGTTCTTGTGACAGGAGGCACAGGTCTGCGTCGCGTGTGTCCCGACCAGGGGGAACGACGCCTGATGATCGAAGCGCGCCAGGTTGAACGAGGCATCACCGGCCCGGTGGCACGACTCGCAGGTGGTCGGGAATCCGCTGGCGACGTGGTTGGGCTCACGGGCCGCCTGATAGTCCTGCAGGTGGCAGCTGGCACAGGCACTATCGGTGATCCTGAAGTTGTCGTTCTTGTGGCAATTCTGGCAGGTCAGCAACCGATGGGCGCCGTTGAGAGGCGTGCCTGTGGCCGCGGCGTGATCGAACCGCGCGCTGGTCCATGACGTCGGTGTGTGGCACTGCTCGCACTGCGAACCCAGTTGCAGTTTGAATCGGTCGTCCTGCTTGCGCACCCAGTGGCAATCGACGCATTTGGTGGGTGTGCCCTTGAAGACGTTATTGAGGTGGCACGAATCACAGGACACGGCCAGATGGCGCCCCTCAAGCTTGAACGTCGTCTTCTGGTGAAACTGCCGGTTCGGCGTTTCGAATTGGGCAGCGGGCGCGGCCAGCCACGGCGCGGCCAGCCACAACGCGGCGGTCATGGCAAAAATCGCAGAACGAAGGCGGTGATTCATGGTGTCCTCGTCAGGGCTTGTGACAGGCAGCGCAGTTCGCTCCAAGCGAGCCCTTGTGAACGTCCGTATGACACACGGTGCAGGTGGTTGGCACACGGTAGTCAGCGGAGGGCGTGACTCCGACCGGTGTGCCGGCCAGAGGCTTGTGGCAGCGCGCACACGTCGCGGACGCGTGTCGGCCGGTGAAAAACGCGCGAAGCGTCCGCGCATTCGTGTGGGTATAACGCGTGACCGTGAACGTGTTCGCGGTGTGGCACGTCTGACAGTCGCTGCCCAACTGCGCCTTGTGGGGGTCCTGGTGGCACGCGGCGCACGTGGTGCCCAGACCTGTCAGACGTCGCGCGGTACCAGGACCTGCAGGGAACGCCGCCGTTTCCACCTTGTGGCATTGTTCACACCGCAGGGCCTCGTGTGTTCCCGTCAGCGCGAACGCCGTGTTGGCGTGTGAAAACCCGACGGTGCCGAACTTGGCGGTCTCCACCGTGTGGCACCGTTCACATGATTGGCTCACCTGGCCCAGATGCACATCCTTGTGACACGACACACACGTGGTCGCCGTCGTCACGAACCCTGTGCGCAGTACCACGGGGCCGGACGTGCGCGCCGGCTTCATCGTGTCGATGTGGCACTGCGCGCAGGTCAGCGAGGCATGCTGGCCGCCAAAAAACGATCGGGTGTTGGCGTGCGCAAACGCCGAGACCGTAAACGTCCGCGCGTTGTGACACTTCGCACATGACGTGCCCAACTCCCCGCGATGCGCGTCATCATGGCAGCTCGCACAAGACGTCTTCAGGCCCCGAAAGTCGGTGGCCACCGCCGTGGACGATTTGTGGCACGCGACGCAGGTCAGGCCGGCATGTTTGTCCGCCAGCGGGAACGCCGTGGTGGAGTGGTCGAACGCACCCTTCGTGAAACTCGATTCCGTGTGACACGCCCCGCAGTCTTTTGGCGCGAAGGCGGCTCGATGGGGATCGGCATGGCAGGCCGCACAGGTGTCGAATCGCAGTTTCGCGATAGCGGCCGGTGTGGTGTGGCACTTGGCGCACGCCACCGTGGTATGTCTGGCCCGCAGGGGAAACGCGGTCTTCGCGTGGTCGATCCGCGTGGTACGCCAGGTCGTTTCTGTGTGGCACGACGCACAGGCCGGGCCCAGTTTCGCCTTGTGCGGATCCGCATGACAACTGGCACACGTGGAGAACGCCACGCCCGTGTACTGCTTGTTCTTGTGACACGACTCGCAGGTCTCCGTGCGGTGCGCCCCCTTGAGGGGAAACCTGGTGAGATTGTGGTCGAAGCTGTTTGTGGCAGTCGCGAACGTTACCGATGTGGCGTGGCAGGTTTGACACGTCTGCCCCAGTGATCCTTTGTGCGGGTCGGCGTGGCACGAGGCGCACGTGGTCTGCGCGGTCAAAAACGACCGCGTCTTGTGGCACGCTGCGCAGGTGGTCGCAGGCGCGGCATGCAGTCCCTCCAGTGGGAACCCGGCGGTCGTCGCGTGATCAAACGCCGTTTGATCGAACGGCCGCAGCTCCGCCTCCGCGCCCGCGTGTTCAACATGGCAGGTCACACAGTTGGTGGTCACATCCCGATGCACGCCCTTCCTGGCGGCGATTCGGGCCGCAACGGGCTTGTGGCAGACGAGACATTTGTCGGCCGCCACCTGCTGCCCCTTGCTGTGGCACTGCAGGCAGTTGTTCAGCCCCTCGAGCTGGGCATGCGCCTTGTTGAGCCGGCCCGGCGACACCAGGGCCCCCAATTGAGCAGATGCGTCCGCGGCGCCCGCCAGCAAGGCCAGGGTCGGCACGAGGAACACCGCCAGGCCCCTCACGGCAGCCCACTCAGCAGTTGCTGGGCGTATCCCAGGTAGATGGCCACGCCAACATGGAGGCCAACAATGAGGAACATGCCGTACACGAGCGGCCGGTGAAACACATGCCAGAGCTCAAACAGACGATGCGTGCGTTCGAGATGTGCAAGCCGCCTGGACAGGGCCGCGTGTTCGGCGCCGCGCGAGACCGCCAGATGGATGGCTGTGAGGTCTGCGCCGCCAGCGCGCAAATGGCGCCGCAGCACCAGCAGCCGCACACGAACACGCAATTCGCCCAGGAACAGGTCAACGACACCGGGAGCCCGGCCGTGGGCGGGCGCAAGCGATCGCTCGAACGTCTGCAGAGCGGCCGAGGCCGCCGGCGGCAAAGACGTCAGCGACAGCGCCGCCCGCGCCTGCGCCAGGTCCTCCTCCAGTTCGCGCCGCGAGAGTTCCGCACCGCGAATCGTCTTTGGAATCCGCACGTACAGGTAGCGACCGACAAACCCCGACGACCAGACCGCCATCATCAGCCAGTACCCGACAGAGACGAGGCCATTGAACTTGAACGCGGTGTGCAGCGTGACCAGCACCGGGCCAACGATGCCGAAGAAGATGTGCACCTCGAGCCACTTGGAGGTGGAGCCCAGCCTCGCCAGCGGACGCCATCGTTTTCGCACGGCATACGGCAGCGTTGAAACCATCGCCACCATGCCGACGGCCCCGAGCGCCAGGCCAATCACTCCCGACGGTCGCAGCAGCCCATGCATGGGCAGGTAGCCACGGCCGGCCACAGGCGTGCGGTAGTACTCCCATCCATCAAACACACCGAACACCAGCCAGAACACGCCCGCCGAAAATGCACCAGCCAGGAGCAGCACGAGCGACAGCGACTGTTGAGGTTTGCGCGGTCCTGCCACGTCATGCCTCCAGTACGCAATCGCCCGTGGCCCACGTGACACACGGCAGGATGAATCCGTCGGAGCGATCGTCAGAGTCGAGCACATCCGACCGGCAGTCGGCGGCACCAGACTTCAGTCGCGTACGGCACGACTGGCACACCCCGGATCGGCATGACGAAGACATGGTGACGCCGGCCTCTTCAGCAACCTCAAGAAGCGTGAGTGAAGGCGACGCACATGTGGTGACTCCGCTGGTCTCGAACGTCACCGACACGGTCTCCCCGGTCTCGGACGCCGGCGTCCGTTCGGGTGCGACCGTGTTCACCTGCGACGCCGCCACCGCGAGGTCGAACTGCTCGTACCGTACTTGCGCAGCCGGCACGCCAAGGGTCGCCAGGACCTGCCGCGTGTCAACGATCATCGGGCCAGGCCCGCACAGGCAGAAGATGGTGTGAGCGGGCGAGGGCACGAACTGGCCGAGCAGGTCCGCATCGATGCGTCCGGTGCGGAGGCGTGTGGCATCCGTGGGTCGCGTCAGTGTGAGGACAATGCGAATGTGAGGGTGACGTTCGGCCAGCACACGCAACTCGCTGCGGAAGGCCAGGTCGTCTTCGCGGCGTGCCGAGTAGAACAGGGTCACGGGTCGCGCAGGGTCACACGACGCCGCGTGGCGCACCATGGACAGCAGCGGCGTAATGCCGATGCCGCCCGCGATGAGCGCCAGAGGGCGATCGTCGCCGGCCGGATACACAAACTGCCCCGCAGGTCGGTTGATGGAAAGCACGGACCCGGCTGTGACCGTGGCGTGCAGCATGCCGGACACGAGTCCCTGGTTTCGGACCGAGATGTCCAGATACCCGCGTGCATGTGGCGGTGAACTGATGGAATAGCAGCGCACGTGCGGCTTGCCGTCGGTGAGTAGCTTGACCGCAAGGAACTGGCCAGGGACGAACTCAAATCCTTCAGGGCGAAGCACCCGGATCGTCTTGATGTCGGGTGTTTCGTCGAGTACCGCCAGCACCGTGGCTGGCACAAACGCTGGGCCCCGTCCCGGCGACGGGGCGGCTGCCGACGCGGGCCGAGGAGGCGTCGCGGTTGCGCTGACACGCGCGCGTGCCACCGGTGGCGCCGACAGCTCGCACACAAACAGCCACGCGACATGTGCGCCGAGTCCTGCGGCCAGACCGAGTGGGCTGTGCGAGAGCCATGGCACCACGGCGAACAGGAATGACGGCAGCACAAACGGGCTGGCGAATGACTGTCCGGCCGCACGGTGTTTTCGCAGGATCGCCATCGCGAGATGGACGGCTGAGAGCAACGCAGGTGCAGCGGTTTCTACGAACAAGGGGGCTTCTTTCGAACGTACGTCTGCTGGCTCTTGTGCAAACACTGTTCCAACGCAGTGCGGCCAATAGCAATGGACGTGCGGCTGACAGGCGAGTCATTCGCGGCGCCAGTGACGACGAAATGAGAAGCAGAGCGAGCAGTTCTTGCTCGAGTGATTCTCCGACTGTCGCAGTCGGACTTATCTATCTTTCCAAACCGGTGAGTTGCCAGCGAATCAGTGAGACCGGGATCAGGCCCGCGCCGTTCAGTTCGTCGA
>CAZAZR010000049.1:0-25692 GCA_964489685.1 uncultured Solibacteraceae bacterium
TGCCCGCGCCGAACATCCGGTCGAGCCACTCGGATGCGTGCACCACGCGGAACTCACCGTCGATGCACAGGAAGGCGCGGCCCAAGGCGGCGAAGGCCGCGCTGACCGCAGCCCATCCCACCGCGCGGTCCGACGACTGGTCGGTGCAATCGCTCATGTCACTCGCCTACCGCGATGTTACACCGTGTTTCACTGCGCTCGGCGGCAGTGCCGGCGGCGCCGGCCGCGCAGCAGAAGCCCGCGCCCAATCACGTCGCCTTCTTTCTGAAGCAGGCGCGCGAGGGCCACTCCACGATCTTCGGCCGCGTGGTGGACGACATCGAAGTGGGGCAGGCCATTTCGGCCGGGGTCACCGAGCGCGTGGACATCGCGTGACCATCCGCGACACGCCTCCGCCAGTGAACCTACCGTCGCTGCTGTCGCGGTGGGCGGGAACGTCCCCGTTTGCCCGCGCGCGGTCGGACGCCACTCGACCGGCGTAAACCGTTGGCACGGCACGTGCAGCCGAAGAGGTGGAGTTCTATGCGCACCTCCGTCCCCATTGTTGCCCTGCTGATCACCGCCGTTCTGGCGCCGGCGCTGGAGGTCTCGGCATTGCGGGCGGGTGTGCTTGACACCCATATCCTGCTGACCTGGTACGGCAACCCCAGAAGCACGCGCATGGGTGCGCTTGGCGAGCAAGCTGGCGCTGCGCGCGTGGCACGATTCCGCGCCCAGGCCGGCGCCTACACGGCCGTCAGCGACACGCCGGTGCTGATGGCGTATCACCTCGTCGCGGTGGTCGCGCAGTGTACGCCAGGCGCGGACGGGCTGTGGCGCCGACGTGAGACAGGCGACATCATTCAGGCGTTGCTTGATGAGGCCAGGCAACAGGACTTCAAGCTCATTCTCGATATCCAGGTTGGCCGGTCAACGGTGGCGAGTGAGGTCGCGGCGCTTGAGCCCTGGCTCAAGGAGCCGGACGTGTATCTCGCGTTGGATCCCGAGTTTGCAATGGACGCCTGCGAAGTCCCAGGCCGGGAGATCGGGCAACTCCACGCGGCCGACATCAACGTCGCGATCGACGCGCTCGAACGGCTGATTCGTACGCACAACCTGCCTCCGAAGGTCCTCATCGTTCACCAATTTCGACTCGACATGTTGCCCGACAAGCCGAAGATCCGATCGAGCACGCTTGTGGACACCGCGCTTGTCATGGACGGCTTCGGGGCCCAACCACTCAAACTCTCCAGCTATCGTGCGGTGATGCGACAGCCGCTCGCATTCGCCGGCATCAAGTTGTTCTATCAGCAGGATCGGAATCTGTTCTCGCCGGCGCAGGTGCTTCGACTCACACCCACCCCGGCCGTCATCGTGTATCAGTAAAGGACGTTGGCCATGACTGAGCGCCGCCCACGCGCCGACTCAGTCACAAGGAAGTGGCATGGCGGGCGGGAGCGAATTTTCCGCATGCGTCTGCGCGTTATTCCGCAGCCGTGAGGAGTGCCCGGACGTCGTTGTCGGTGGCCTGTCCGAAGTCGCCGTACCACTCACCGACGGCGGCGAGGCAACGATTCTGCAGGTACGAACAGAGCGATGCGACGTGAGTTGTGGCCCATCGTACTGGCGGCCGGCGCGGGGCGTCGGCTTGCCGGCCTGACCGGCGGAGTCCCCAAGCAGTTCTGGCGCCCAGCCGGAGGCCTGTCTCTGCTGGAGACAACCCTTCGCCGTGTTGCGCCCCTCGCACCGGCCACTCGGACGACTGTCATCGTCGACGATTCACACCGCCTGCATGTGCGGATGGCCGGGGGGGCCTCGAGTCACCACGTGTTGTACCAGCCCCGTGGGACGGTTCATCGAAAAGCCGCCGCTGGAAGTGGCGGAGCATCTGCGGACGCTCGGTGCCGTATGGAACACGATGGTCGTCGTCAGCCGCGCCTCGGCCTTGCGGGCTTTGTTCGAGTGGCGCCTGCCGAAACTGGTCCAGGTGTTTGATGGCTGGCCGTGGAGGCGACGTGATCCCCTTCGCGCAGTCGGTTGACGAGTACTACGCCGATCCGCATGTGCGCCGGCGAATTCGCGAGTACTTCGGCGCCGATAGGGCAGGTGGACCGGACCGTGGCCGATCGGCTGGGATACGGCACGGCATCGGCCTGCCTCCGAACTTGAGCAGGTGTGGACGGACGCGGCGGACCTCGCGCGGTCCCTGCGCGACCGCCGGTCCCTGATCTTCTTCATCGACCTGGATCACCACAACTCCGAGAGACCCGGTGATCCGTTTCTGGATCCTGAGGCGGTATTCCTCCAGATGGAACCGGTCTTCCGCGCGGTGCGCCACACACTGGGTGGCTACGGCCTGACACCGATCATCCTGATGACCGGCCGCGGGTATCACTTCGCTGGGCGGATTCCCATCGATGCGCCGGTTGTTGATCCCTTTCCGGGCTCGTGCCGGCTGGAACCGTCGATGCTGCATGGGCCGGTCTCGGCCGCGTGGTGGAGTACACGGCGCACCTCCTGCTGAAGGCTGGTGTCCGGAGCGAGGTTCCCCTGGTGGTCAACGGCCTGCCGGTCGGGCCCGGGCCCCGTGGACGGGCGGTGGTGTCGATCGATTTTTCCCATGTCGGGGATCCGCTTGATTTCCGGTTCATCAGGAGCGCCTTCGGGACGTGGTGGGGGGATCGCTGGGAGCGACGAATGCAGACGTCCATGCGCGCGGCGTTCGAGGCCCGCGTCTATGCCGGGCTCGTGGCGACCGGCGCCGACAGACTTGTGGATCAACTGCGTGTCGGCGCAGGAGAAAGGCCTGTGTCGAGGCGCCGATTCCCGAAATCCTGCCCGCGCTCGTGATGAGCGGAGTGACCGGTCTTGAGGTCGGCACGCCGCCGCGACACTTCGACACACTGCAGCCCGGGCAGATTGCCGCGCTCAACCGCGCGGTGCGGGCGGTTGCCATCCCCGTCATCTCCATCCACCTGAGCCGCCTCGGTCCGGACATCGGCGTCTGCCTCGACACCGGACACACCGCCCTGGGCGGCTTCTGGCACCGGTTTGTGGAGATCTCCGGGACGCGCCTGATGCACGTACACGCGCACGACAACCATGGGTATGGCGACGACCACTTGCCGCCTGGTGACGGCCTCATCAACTGGGGCGAGGTCCGACGGTCGCTCGACGCAGCGGGATATGGCGGCTGGATCATGCTCGAATTGCACTGCCCACACACGGACCCCGGCGCGTTCTTCAAGCGTGCGGTCACACAGGCCCTCGACAGGTTGTCGGGCTGACGGGCCATCCACAACCTGGCCAGTTCCCTGGAAGCTGCGGGAACATGCGCCTGCCGAGTACTGGCCGGGGGGCACGAGACTTGCAACGTTCAGCGCAGATGGAGGCGGCCATGAGAGAGACTCTTGGGCTATACACAGCGGTGCGGACGCTGCTGGAATCGGCGGGGGCAACATTCGGTATCGCCCGCTACGCGAAAGGGACGCAGATTTTTCGCCAGGGCGACAATGCCGACACGGTGCTGCATGTCGAAAGCGGACGCGCCTTGCTGGCCGTCACGGCAGCCACCGGCAAGGAGGCGATCACCGGCATTGCTGAGCCTGGCACTTTTCTGGGCGAAGAGGCGCTGGTCGGCCGGACGGTCCGGCTACATACCGCGACGACGATGACGGCGACCACCGTGCTCGTGGTGGCGAAGGCAGAGATGGCCGCACTCCTGTCGACACAGCCCGCGCTGTCCTCACGGTTCATCGCGTTTCTCATTACGCGTCAGTTCCGGCTTGAGACCAACCTGATCGATCAGCTCCTGTCTTGCGGTGAGGAGCGGCTGGCCCACACGTTGCTCCACCTCGCCGGCTGCAACGCTCGTCATCTCAGCTCTGTCCTGCCCTCCGTTTCCCAGGAGATCATCGCGGAAATGGTCGGCACCACGCGATCACGGGTGAACTTCTTCATGGGCAGGTTCAAGAAAGCGGGATTCATCTACGACAATGGTGGTGCGCTGCACGTGGACAGCCGATGTTTGAGCCGCATCCACAGCCGCCACCCGGCAGTGTCGTGAACGCCCGGTCTTCCACCACGATCTGGCCACGGCCTTGGCCGGTGCCGCCCTACCGGCTGCCGAAGGCGAAAATCGTCTTCGACGTGTACTCACCGCCCGGCCGGAGTTCGATCGAGGGGAAACTCGACTGGTTCGGCGAGTCGGGATAGTGCTGCGTCTCCAGGCAGAAGCCAGAGCGATGGGGATACACGCGCCCGCCCTTGCCGGTGATCGTGCCGTCGAGAAAATTGCCGGTGTAGAGCTGAACACCGGGTTCGGTGGTGGTGATCTCCAGCGTGCGCCCTGTCGTCGGTTCATAGACCCGCGCCGCCAACTGGAGCCCATCGCCCGTACGGGTCAGCACGTAGTTGTGGTCGTAGCCTTTCCCGTAGTCCAGCTGGAGGTTCTTGTCACTGATGCGCGCGCCGATCGCCGTGGCCGTGCGGAAGTCGAACGGCGTCCCCGCGACGGGGGCCAGTTCCCCGGTCGGGATCAGCGTTGCGTTCACCGGCGTGTAGCGGTCGGCGTTCACCATGAGTTCATGGCCCAGGATGTCGGTGGTCTTGCTGCCGCCCAGGTTGAAGTAGCTGTGCTGCGTGAGGTTGATCACGGTCGGCTTGTCGCTGGTCGCGTGGTAGTCCACCACCAGTGTGTTCTCCGGGGTCAGCGTATAGACCACATGAGCGGTGACCTTGCCGGGATACCCTTCCTCGCCGTCGGCGCTCGTGTACTCGAGCCGCACGCCGACCCCGGTCCTGTCCTGGAAGGGGTCAGCCTTCCACACCACTTTGTCCCAGCCCTTGAGGCCGCCATGCAGGTGGTTCGGGCCATTGTTTTTCGCCAGCGTGTAGACCGTGCCGTCGAGCGTGAAGGCGCCGTTCGCAATGCGATTGCCGACGCGGCCGATCAGGCTGCCAAAGTATGGAGAGTTCGCTTCGTACCCTGCCACCGTGTCGTGGCCCATCACGATGTCGTCGGCCGCGCCGTTCCGATCCGGCGTCTTGAGCGACTTGATGATGCCGCCGTAGGTCAGCACCGTCATTTCGATGCCCTTGCCGTTGCGGAGCGTGAGGAGGTCCACAGGTGTCCCGTCGGCCGTCGCGCCAAAGGGGACGGAGGTCAGACGCACATCGTCGGCAGGCATCGGCCGAGATGATTCCCCACCACCGCACCCCACCGCAACCGCCGCAATCGTGACCGTCATCGCAAATCTCTTCATGACTCTCCCTTGACTCCAGGACTCCGGGACTTCTGGACTCCTGGACTCCTGGACTCCTGGACCCCGACCGGTGGTCGATCGTATACGATTGCCGCCGGATGACAACTGCCGGGCTGGCGTTTCGCGATGTGGCGAAGGCCTTTGGTGCCGTTCAGGCGCTGCGAGGCGTCAGCTTTACGGTGGCCGCCGGCGATGCGCACGCGTGTGTCGGCGAAAACGGCGCGGGCAAGTCAACCCTGCTGAAAATCCTGGCCGGGATCATCAGGCCCGATCGCGGTGATTTGTCGTGGGCCGGAGACCGGATACATTTCTCGAGTCCCCGGGAGGCCCTTGAACGCGGGATCGGCATGGTCTACCAGGAGATGCTCGCATTTCCCAATCTGTCGGTCACCGCAAACATCTTTGCCGGCCGTGAGATCACCAGCCCGTGGGGGCGCCTGGACGAGCGGGCCATGCGCGCACGCACCCAGGAGTTGCTGACGCAACTTCATGTCCCTGTCACTCCCGACACGTCGATGGAGCGCGTCTCGACCGCGTGCGCGCAATTGGTCCAGGTGGCCCGCGCGCTCGCCTTCGACTGCCGTGTGCTGGTGCTTGATGAACCGACCACCTCGCTGACCGACGCCGAGGTCGATCACTTGTTCAGCGTGGTGGGGCGACTGCGGCAACAGGGCGTCACCGTGCTGTTCGTCTCGCACCGGCTGCCGGAGGTCTATCGCCTCTGCGATCACATCACCGTCCTGCGCGACGGACAGTTTGTCGGCACCTTCGAGCGTGCGACGACGCCTTCCGACGACATTGTGCGGGCGATGGTTGGGCGCGAGCCGCCCAAGCGCGTGCCGCGGGCCGCCAGTTCCCCAGTTCCCCAGTTCCCCAGTTCCCCAGCGCTCCGCGTCCGCGGACTTGCGCGCCGACCGGCGTTTGACGACGTCTCGTTCGAGGTCGCCTCCGGTGAGATAGTCGGCATGTTCGGCCTGGTGGGATCGGGTCGGACCGAGATTCTCGAAACCCTGTTTGGCCTTGCCACGCCCGACGCGGGCCAGGTGGCCGTTGATGGCCGGGCCGTCAACGTGCGCTCGGCTCGGGATGCTGCCAGGGCAGGGTTGGCGCTGGTGCCGGAGAATCGACAGCGGCAGGGATTGTTCTTCAATCTCTCGTTGCGCCACAACCTGGTGTTGCCGCTTGCTGCCAAGCAGGGTGTGGGCCTGATCCGCGATGCCGCTGAGGAAGCGGCCGCGGGCGCGCAGGTCGAGTCGCTCTCCATCAAGACGCCCAATATGCGCGTGACGCCGGACGCGTTGTCGGGCGGCAACCAGCAGAAAATTGTCGCCGGCAAATGGCTGGCCACCACACCGCGTGTGCTGCTGCTGGACGAACCCACGAAGGGGGTGGACGTCGGCGCCAAGTTCGAGATTCACAACCTGATCCGACGCCAGGCAGATGCGGGCATGGCCTGTTTGATGGTCTCGAGCGATTTGCCCGAGGTGCTTGCGTTGGCCGATCGGATCCTGGTCATGCGCGAGGGACACCTCTGCGGTGAATTGCAAGGTGCCGATGCGACCGAAGAGGCCGTGATGCGGCTGGCCACGCATGACGTCGAGGCCGATCAGCCGCCACGAGGCAGGGCGTGAAGCAGTTGTGGCGGGTGCGCGAATTCAGCACGTTGATGATCCTCGTGCTGGAGGTCGCGTTTTTCACCTGGTACTTGTGGCCCTCGGATGGCGGACACCCGTTCCTCAACGTGGGGAACGCGCTGCTGATTCTCAAGTACTCCTCGATCTACGGCATCGCCGCCATCGGTGCGGCCATCGTCATCATCACCGGCGGCATTGACCTGTCGTCGGGCGCCGTCATCGGCCTGACAAGTGTGGTGACCGGGTATTTCTTCGTCCAGGCCGACTGGTCTCTTACGGCGAGCGCGGTCATGGGGCTGATGGTGGGGCTGTCGGCCGGGCTGGCATCGTCGTGGCTGATCGTCGGGATGCGGTTGCCGCCGTTTATCGCCACGCTGGGCGTGATGGGGATCTGGCGTGGCGTGGGCTACATCATCACTGAGGCGCGGTTCTACGATCTTTCGGCCAAGTTGCCGCGCAACTGGACGGTGGCCGGCGTGTCGATCGACTGGGTGCCGCCCCTGGTCATGGTGACGCTGGCGGCAGTCTTCCAGGTGTTGATGAAGCGCTTTCAGTGGGGCCGCGCCATTTTCGCCGTGGGCGGAAATGAGACCGCAGCGCTTTTTTCCGGCCTGCGCGTGGGACTGGTGAAAACGACGGCCTACGTGACCGCAGGCCTGCTGGCGGCGATCTCGGGCGTTGTGCTGGCGGTGGTCCAGGGACAGGGGAAAGCCGACCTCGCCAATGGCTACGAACTGGATATCATCGCGTCGGCGGTGGTCGGCGGCACGAGTCTGACCGGGGGCCGCGGGTCGGTTGCCGGGGCGGTGCTTGGGGCGCTGATTTTTGGCGTCCTGCGCAACGCGCTGCCCCAGATTCCCGGTGCGACGTTCTATGATCGTGTCATCGTCGGTCTGGCGGTCATTGTCATTGTGGTGATGGATCAGGTCATGGTGCGAAGGGGAGAGGCATGAAGAAGGTATTGCTGGTCGCGGTTGTGGCGGTGATGGGTGTGGTCGCGTGTGGTGGTGGCGCGCCCGACAGTCCCCCGGCGCCCAGGAAGCTGCGCTTTGCCCTGATTCCGAAGTCCCTCGACATTCCGGTGTTTGAGTATGCGCGCATCGGCGGTGAACGTGCGGCCGCCGAACTGGGCGTCGAAGTCATCTACCGTGGCCCGGACAAGGCCGATGAACTGAAACAGAAGGAGATTCTCGAATCGTTCATCACCCAGAAAGTGGATGGCATTGCCATCTCGGTGTTAAACGCGTCGTTCCTGACCTCGACGATTGACCGCGCGGTCGATGCCGGGATTCCGGTCGTCACGTGGGACTCGGATGCGCCTGCCTCGAAGCGGCTGGCGTTTTACGGTGTGGACGACTACCAGTCTGGCATCGTCATGGGTGAAGAAACCGCCAAGTTGCTTGCCGGCAAAGGCACGGTGGCGTTCATCACCAGCCTCGGTGCCAATAACCTGGCGCGCCGTCTTGAAGGGGCTCGCGCGTCGCTCGCCAAATACCCGGGCATCAGCATTGTGGAGACGTACGATATCAAGGAAGACAGCACGCGGTGCCAGGAGATCATCGCGACGGGCAGCAACCGCTATCCCAAACTCGGCGCGTGGATTTCCGTGGGCGGCTGGCCCGTATTCAGTGCCAACGCCCTCGAGCCGGTGCCTGCCACCACGAAGTTCGTGTCGTTCGACACCGTCGAAGCCGCCCTGTCGTTGCTGCGCGCCGGCAAGGTGCAGGTCCTGCTCGGCCAGAAGTACTTCGGCTGGGGCGGCGAGTCGATCACGTTACTCCACGGCATCATCAATGGACGCCGGCCCACCAATCCCATCATCGACTCGGGCGTGGATGTGGTGACCGCCGCCAACGTGGACGCGTACGAAACCGCCTGGAAGGCGATCGAGGGTAAGAAGTGACGACCCTGCTGGCCGCCGTGGTTGCCGCCGCGGCGATCACATTTCCTGGTGTCCAGCCCCACCTGGCCGCGTTCGGCGACCGTGTGTATCTGACGTTCGGACAGGACAACGTCATCAGCGTGGTTGCATCCGCCGATGCCGGTCAGACGTTCGGAAGTCCCGTGCGGATTGTCGTCGCCGGACGCGTGGCGCTTGGCATGCACCGTGGTCCGCGGATTGCGGCGACCAGCCGGGCGGTACTGGTGGCGGTGGTGGCCGGGGCCAGGGGAGGAGGCGCCGACGGCGATCTTCTCTTGTATCGTTCCACTGACAACGGCGTCACCTGGGCGAAGCCCATCGTCATCAACGACGTTCCAGCCGCTGCGCGCGAGGGATTGCACGCGCTCACGGCCACTCCCGCAGGAGTGGTGGTCCTGTCGTGGCTGGACTTGCGCGAGAAAGGCACGCGCATCTATACGGCCGTGTCGCGTGATCACGGTGTGACGTGGTCGGCGGACAGCTTGGCGTACGCCTCACCCTCCGGTAGTGTCTGCGAGTGTTGCCATCCGTCTGTGGCCATTGGCCACAACGCATCGATGGCCCTCATGTTCCGCAATCACCTCGACGGAAACCGTGACATGTACGTCACGAGGTCTGCCGACGGTGTGTCCTACCAGACGGCCCAGAAGGCAGGTCAGGGGTCGTGGAAGCTGAATGCGTGTCCGATGGATGGCGGCGGTCTGGTGTTGCGGGAGGCGGAGGTGATCTCGGCCTGGCGGCGTGAGGACTCCATCTACCTGAACACGCTCGGCCAGGCCGAGAAACGCGTGGGCACCGGACGCGATCCCGCGATTGCGTCCTGGGGGCGGCATCTGGATGTGGTCTGGAGTTCACCGTCGGGCATCGTGCTGATGCGCGACGGCGGCGCGCCCACGCCGATGGGAGCAGGCCGTTTCCCTGCCATCGTGGCGCTTGACCGGCGTACCGTCCTGGCCTGGGAGGTCGGGGGCTCCGTCACGGTGGTGTCGGTTCAGCGATAATGGGACATGTCTGACATCCGTGCCTGGCGCACCTCCCGGGGAGTGCTGTCCGCCAGTCTCATCGCGGTGGCGTTGTGGGCGTGTGCGGGCGGGCACCCGGTTGCGCAGTCGCCACCGGCCGTCCCTTCCTCTTCACCCTGCGACATTCAGACGAGCGAACGCATCGTCGCTGTGGGCGACGTCCACGGCGCCTTCGACACGTTCGTCACCATCCTGCGCGAGGCCAAACTCATCGATTCGCGCCGACGCTGGATCGGTGGACGCGCCATCTTTGTGCAGACGGGCGACATCACCGACCGTGGCCCCGATTCCCGCAAGGTTATTGACCTGCTGCAAAAGCTGACCGACGAGGCCGCCAAGGCCGGTGGACAGGTGCATGCCCTTCTGGGCAATCACGAAGCCATGCGGGTGCTGAGCTTCTATCGCGACGTGGGCCCTGGGGAGTACGCCGCGTTCCGGTCGCCCGAGTCAGAGGACCTGCGCAATCGCTATTTTGAGCTGGCGCTGGCCGAGAGCGAGAAGCGCGCGAAAGCGTCGGGCGTGGCGGTCGACGCGCGTGCGTTCAGGAAGGAATTCTTCGAGACCACGCCGCTCGGGTTTGTCGAAATGCAACTGGCGTTTGCGCCAAAGGCCGACTATGGGCGCTGGCTGCGCGAACGTGACGCGATGGTCAAGATCAATGGGATTGCGTTCATGCATGGCGGCGCCAGCGCGGCCGTGGCGCCACTGGGCTGTGCCGGGATCAACGCCAGAGTCCGGGCGGAACTCGGCACGATGACCATGGCCGATCCCGACGTTGACAAGTCCTTTCTGATGGGGGCTGATGGGCCCCTCTGGTATCGCGGCCTCGTGGATGGGACGCCGGGCGTCGGACCTGCTGACGTCGAGGCGATCCTGAGCGCGCTTGGCGCGCGCGCGCTTGTCGTCGGGCACACCGTTCCCGACGGATTTCGTGTGCGGTCCACCTACGAGGGGCGCATCGTCCAGATCGACACCGGGATGCTCAACGGGGAGTACTACTCCAAGGGCGTGCCGTCGGCTCTGGAGATTCACGGCGGGACGTGGACCGTAATCTACGAAGGTCGCCGGGAGCCGCTGCAGCCGTCGATCGGTGGCGGACCGGCGTCGCCGGGCCGCCCTCAGGGATAGATCACGGCCGCCTCACCCAGTTCGGCCACCCGGGTGCGCGCGAGTTCGAGGATCGCATCCCGCCGCTGAAGCAGCGTGTTGACTTGCGCAGCTGACAGGTAGCGATTGAGCTTCTTGCGCAGATCCTGAAGCTCCAGCCGTTCGAGTCCTTCCAGCAGCGACTTCGAGAAACGCGTCAGGAGCTGCGGGTCGCGAAGCTGGCGCATCGGGCGGAACGACCGTGAGTGATCAATCAGCCGCAGGTCGAAGTCGTGTGTCACGAGGATATTGTTGGCGTGGCGATCGACGTTGAAGATCAGCGCATCAAACAGGCGCATCTTCAGTACCACCCGATCCCAGGCTTCCTTGTCGGGCGGCTGCAGTTTTTGTTTCGCGCGTTCCGCCTCCGGCATCATCGAGACCACCCACCACTGCAGTGATCCGACCCGGTTGTTGATCCGCCGTTCCACAGTGGCCGGCACCATGCCGAGGCCGATAATGACGTCCACGATGTAAGCGGGAATCTCGGTTTGCCAGCTGTCCTGGAAGTTGATGTCGGGCGGGGCATTGCCCAGTTGTGTGATGCCCTGCCGCTTCTCGTCGATCGTCTTGAACGCGGCCGAACGGGTGACACCGTCAAGCTCCAGAGTGATCTTCTGGGGCAACGTGACGCCCATGCCGATGTCCTTGACCGTCTTGACTTTGGCCTTCGCCAGGAATTGTTCAGCGGCGTCACCCTGGTACTGGTCAACCGTCTCGAGTACCGGTTGGGGACCGGCCTGACGAGCCGCGGGTGCGGCTTGTTGCGCTGAGAGCGCCGCCCAACTGCCCACCACCACGAGTACGCCACCGGCAATATGTCGATACATGCTCATCGTTCTTGCTCCTCCGCCGAACTCTTCCGTCCGGTCCCGGTCATCCGGGGCGCCCCAGTTTACGACGACCCGCGTCGTCTAACGCGAAAAGTGCATCAGAGTCTGACGCACCGCCAGAGTAACGTCGTGGACATCGGCGTCGGTCAATTGCGGGCCTAGCGGCAGTGAAATCGTCCGGTCGCTCAGCCACTCCGCGTTCGCAAGGGAACCGGTGCGGGCGCCGAATCGCTCCCGGTAGTACCGATGGAGGTGCAGGGCCCTGTAGTGGATGCCGGTTCCGATGTACTGCCTGTGGAGGGCGGCCTGCACGTCGTCGCGCGTGACCCGCAGCCGGTCGGTGTCGAGGATCAGGGTGTAGAGGTGGCGCGCATGGCGTGTGTCTGCGGCAACGGGTGCCGGCAGGAATGCCGGCAGGTCCGCAAAGGCCTCGTCGTACTGCGCCCAGATGGCTTCGCGGCGGATAAGGTTGGCCTCCACCCGCGCAAGTTGCGGCAGGCCAATCGCCGCCTGCAGGTCCATCATGTTGTATTTGAAGCCGGCCTCCATGACCTCGTATTGTTTAAAGCCGGCGTCCGAAAACCGCTTCCAGGCGTCGGCACTCAGGCCGTGAAGGGCCAGACGTTGCACCCGTGCCGCCCAGTCAGGATTGGCGGTGACCAACATGCCACCTTCGCCCGTGACGACGTTTTTTGTGGCGTAGAAGCTGAACGCGCCAACGTCCCCGAAGGTGCCCGCGTGCCGCCCTCGCACCAGAGTCTCGACGGCGTGGGCGCAGTCTTCGACGAGTCGGAAGCCGTGGGTCGAGGCCAATGCCAACAACGCGTCCAGGTCGCAGGCGCGGCCGGCAAAGTGCACGGGAAGCACGGCCCTGGTTCTGGGGGTGATCTTTCTCGCGACATCGGCCGGGTCCAGGCACATCGTCGTGCGATCCACGTCGGCGAAGACCGGTGTCCCTCCTGCGTGAACGACCACGTTGGCGGTGGACGCGAAGGTCATGGCGGGCACAATGACCTCGTCACCCGGCTCGATCCCGAGCGCGACGAAGGCCAGATGCAGTGCCGCAGTACAGGAGTTCACGGCCACGGCGTGAGGCGTGCCGATATAGGCGGCAAAGGCCTGTTCAAATTCCTTCGCACGCGGCCCGGTCCCAATCCAGCTCGACCGCATCGCCGCGATGACGCCTTCAATCTCGGGTTCGAGCAACTGAGGGCTCCCGAAGATAAGGTAGCGGTCACGGACGGGTGTATCGACGGTCCAGGTGCGGGTCGGCATCTGCCTCACTCTAACGCGACCTCCCCCTGCGGATGTGTCAGAATCTGCAGGGAGATTTTTCATGAAGCAACGACTGACATTCGTCCTGGCCTGCGCCGCGCTGTGCGCGGCGGCGGTTGCCCCCTCTGGACAGGCGCTCACGAACGACAGGCTCAACGCTGCGGCGTTCCAGGGTTTTGAGTTGCGCGCTATGGGACCGTCGCTTGTGACGGGCCGCATCGCCGACTTCGACGTGGACCCGAAGAACTCGAACGTCTATTACGTGGCCACGGCGGCTGGCGGCGTCTGGAAGAGTGTCAACCGCGGCATCACCTGGGTGTCAACATTCGACCAAGGCGGGTCTTTCAACCTGTGCTGCATCAAAGTGGATCCGAAAGACTCCAATATCGTCTGGCTCGGCACGGGCGAGAACTCGAACCCGCGCAGCTCGATGATCGGTGACGGACTCTACAAATCGACCGACGCGGGCATGACGTGGACGCGCGTCGCGCTTGCGAGGTCCGAGCACATCGGCAACATCCAGATTGATCCGCGCGACTCCAATGTGGTGTATGTCTCGGCCCAGGGGCCACTGTGGTCCTCAGGTGGTGAGCGGGGGCTCTACAAGACCACCGACGGTGGCAAGACCTGGAAGGAGATCCTGACCGTCAGTCCCGATACCGGCGCGAACGAAGTGGTCATCGACCCAGCCAGCCCGAACACGCTCTACGTGGCGATGTGGCAGCGGCGGCGTGCGGTGGGGCAGTTCGTGGGCGGCGGTCCCGAGAGCGGCATTTACAAGTCCACCAACGCTGGTCAGAGCTGGACGAAACTGACCAATGGGCTGCCGGTCAACGACATGGGCCGCATCAATCTGGCGGTGGACGCCAAGGTGCGCCCCACGCGTGTGTACGCGATGATCGATGCCCTTCAGGAGGAGCGTGGATTCTACCGGTCTGACGACCAGGGCGCCACGTGGGCTCGTGTGGGCAAGCGCGCGCCCGGCAGTGGTCGTGGCGGTGGTCCTGCCCAAGACGGTGAGGTCGCGCAGACCGACCGCAACGGGGAAGAGCAGGAAGCGCCGCCTCAAGCGGCCGGCGACAACTGGTACATGAACGCCGACCCCGGGTACTACAACGAGTTCTTCGTGGATCCGATTCGGCCCGACACGCTGTACGCGATGAGCACCAATCTTGACCGCAGCACGGATGGCGGGCGGACGTGGGGCACGTTCCCCCTGCAGGGCGTGCATGTGGACCATCACGTGATTTGGCCCAACCCGAGTGACCGCAATCATTTTGTGCTCGGCAATGACGGCGGCCTCTACGAGTCGTACGACGAGGGGCGTACGTGGCGGCACTTCACGAACCTGCCGATTTCGCAGTTCTACCGGGTGTCGGTGGACAACATGAAGCCGTTCTACAACGTCTGCGGCGGCACGCAGGACAACGGGTCGTTCTGCAGCCCGCACCGGACGCAGAACTCCGCGGGCATTCGCACCAGTGACGTCTACATCACGGGCGGCGGCGATGGTTTCACGACTCGCAGCGACCCCGAGGATCCGTACTTCACGTATGCCACCTCGCAGAACGGCGCGGTGACCCGCCTGGATCTGCGCACGGGACAGTCGCAGCCGATTCGCCCGACTGCCGGCAATACCCGCAACCTCGACGGCAGCGAGCTGGCCGCGGCCACCGGCGGACGAGGCGGCGGCATGCCGAGCGAACGCCCCAACTGGGACGCTCCGTACATGGTCAGCCCGCACAATTCGAAGAGTCTGCTGTGGGCGTCAAACTATCTGTACCGCACGGAGGATCGTGGTGACAGCTGGACACGCATCAGCCCGGACCTCACGCGGCAGCTCGACGCCAGTGAAGTGCCCATCATGGGCAAACAGTGGGACCGGACCAAGACGGTCGGCTTCAATCGCGCCACCACGGCGCTCAGCAACATCGTGGCGATAGACGAATCGCCGCTCCTTGCCGGACTCATCTACGCCGGCACAGACGACGGGTTGTTGCAGGTGACCGAGGATGGCGGCCGCACGTGGCGCAAGACCGAGGATTTCCCGGGCGTGCCGAAGTTCACGTACGTCTCGGACGTCGTGGCATCCCCACGCGATGCCAATGTGGTGTATGTCACGCTCAACGACTGGCAGCGCGGCAACTACAAGCCGTATGTGGCGCGCAGCACCGACCGGGGGCGCACCTTTACGTCGATCGCCAGCAACCTGCCCGATCGGCATCCGACCTGGGCGATCATCCAGGATCACGTCAACAGCAACCTGCTGTTTCTCGGCACGGAGTACGGCCTGTTCTTTAGCGTGGACGCCGGGGCGCACTGGGTGCAGCTCAAGGGGGGCCTGCCCACGGTGCAGGTGCGCGACCTGGACGTTCAGACCCGAGAGAACGACCTGGTGCTGGGCACGTTCGGCCGCAGCTTCTACGTGTTGGATGACTACAGCGCATTGCGCGGCGTGTCTGCCCAGAGTTTTGCTCAGGAAGCGCAACTGTTGCCGCTGCGGCACGCGTACCAGTTCCCGATGAAGAACCAGATTCGGGCCGCCCAGAGCGATTGGCGCGCACCCAATCCGCCGTACGGCGCAGTCCTCACCTACTACCTTCGTGATGCCGCCGTCGCAGGAACGCAGTGGGCGATTGCGATTGCCGACGCCTCGGGCCGCGAAGTCCGCCGCATTGACCTCACCGGTGACCCCGGCGTGAAACGCGTCGTCTGGAACCTGGCCGGGGCGCCTGCGGCACCCGCGGCCGCGCCAACCGGCGCGCCAGCGGGCGGCCGCGGTGGCCGTGCCGGCGGCGGTGGTGGTCGGGGCGGCGGCGGTGGTCAGGCCGTGGAGCAGGGCAGGTATACGGCCACCCTCGGCAAGGTGACCAACGGTACGTTCACGGCCGTCGGTGCCGGCCAGAGCTTCTCCGTGGTTCCGCTGCCCGACGGTCGGTAGCACGAAACAGAAGTCAAGTCGGGAGGCCTCATGTTCCTCTTCGCGTCTCGGATCGTCATCCTCGCAGTGGTGTGCTCGACGTGTGTAACGGCGGCAGACGCGCACGCTCAGGCGCGCGTGCCGGACCCCACCCCGACCGGCAGGTGGACCGGCGTCTACTTTGGGGTGGGTGCCGGCCTTGGCCGCGGTACTCCTGACAGCCGGGTCGACTGGAACGATACGGCCCTGGCCGAGGGGCCCCACCCTCCTGCGGTGCCGGCTGACTACTCGAAACGTATCGACGGGTCTATTGGTGTCGCCCAGCTTGGATGGAACCACCGATGGGGCCGCGTCGTCACCGGCCTCGAGGCGGACCTGTCGTTCGGGGACATCAACGGCGATCTCTCCGTTGGTGGTCCGTTGGCCCCCCCGTTCGTCACCCCATACGCGTACGAGGAACGCCTGACCCTCACGCGGTTGGGCACGGTGAGAGGCCGGCTCGGATTCGCGCCGGCGAGCCGCTGGCTGCTCCATGTCAGCGGTGGACTGGCGTACGGGACGGCGCAGGCACAAACCGATCTGCGCTTTTTTTCGCTGAGCGGTGTTCAGTCAGCGCAGTATCGCGGTTCAGCGTCGGAGACCCGCATGGGTTGGACGATCGGCGCCGGGACTGAACTGGCGCTGGCCCGCTCCCTGAGCGCCAGGCTGGACTACCTTCACTTTGATCTAGGCACCATGAACGTCTCGGGTATTCGTAGTCCCGCATTCCCGACGCTGTTCACGGTGAACGAGCAGGCCGTGAAGGGGCAAATCGTTCGCGTCGGCCTCAACTACAGGTTCGGCGCGCGCTGACGTGCTGCGCGATGAGCCAGCGGCGCAGGCCCTCACGTGGTGCCGAGATGGATTCCCGCCGTCGGGTATACTCCGCTGATGCCAAGTGAAGCGCTGCTCCGGTTCATCGTGCAGATCGATCGCGACCCAGCCCTCCGTGAGCGACTTCAACGACTGTCGCCGATGAATGAAGCGGATGCGCTGCAAGGCATCGCGGACACGGCGCGAGACATGGGCTACGTGTTCGACCCTGAAGATGCCCGTGCCGCCATCCTTGGCATTGCCGAGCCTCAGGGGGCGCTGTCGGAAGCCGCGCTCGCCACGGTCACGGGTGGCGCTGGGAGTGCCCTTCTGGAGAACGTCCTGCGGCGAGGCGTCCTCGGCGGTGGCACTATCCCCGACGGCACCTCCACAGTCATGGGTAAGGGCCCCATTCCGTCCTGACCGTTCCGTTCGATGGATGTCTCGGTTCAGTCAGATACGCTCCTCGTCATCGACAACTTCCTGGACCCGAACGATCTCGCCGATGTTCGCCAGTGGTTCCATCGGCAGGAGTTCGTGTCCGTGCACGATCGACGATGGGAGAAGGTCTGGCGGCTGCATGACGGCCAGCCCCTCGGGGGGATGGTCGTGCACTCGGCGCGCACGTCTGACAGCCCGAGCGGCACCGATCGCCCGGCTGGCGTCCACATCTACCCGACGGCAGCGGCTGTCGATCGTCTGATTGAAGCCCTCGAACGAGCCGCCCCGAGCTTCGATCCCGTGCTCGGAAGGAAGGGATTCGATTGGGAGATGTTCACAGCCCGCGCGTTTCTCTATCCGCAGGGGAGCGGGCTCAGCTGGCACTGCGATGGAAGGCTCTATACGGGTTCCTTCACGTGGTACGCACACAGCGACTGGAACTGCCTTTGGGGCGGCGAACTGCTGCTGGCCGATGTGCCGTCAGGGAGTGCAGGTCCGCCGGCACAACACCTGGAGAATCACACTGAGGATCAGTGGCTCGCGCGGTTCGGTCGAGGCCGCTACGTCGCGCCCACGCCCAACCGACTGGTCGTGATTCGTGGCGACGTGACCCACCGCATCAACCCGGTGCTGCCTGCGGCGGGGGCTCGCGTGCGCGCGTCGATCTCGGGCTTCTTCGTCCGCCCACCGCGCCGGTGAGTCTTTCAGGGGTCGTTCATTGCGACCACCTTCGTCTATTGGTACAACAGGTATCGGGCCCGGAGCGCCAAGAACGGTTCCACATCGGCCTTCCAGGCGCGAGTGATCTCACCGGTGGTCCGTCCAGCCTCCAGCCCTTCGCGCAGGTCCGCTGAGCCATAGAGGATGTCGATCGGCGGAATCGTGTACTCGTATTCGTAGGGCGGATCCCGCCAGGCAAACTGGCCCGGGCCTGCGTCGCGAAAGGCCTCGACCAGGGCCACGCCAGTCTCGACCGCACGAAACACCGCGCGATCGATGACATGGATCTGGCAACCCCCGCACAAGGCCTTCGCGTGTTTGTGGAAGGCAGGTTCGAAGGCATGCGGGCGGAAGTGGACGCCCGGCAACGCACGTTGGTTGAGCGCGTCACAGAATGGTTCGGGCGACACCCACGGCGCGCCACACAACTCAAACGGCCTCGTGGTGCCGCGTCCTTCCGAGATGTTGGTGCCCTCAAACAGCACGGTCCCAGGGTAGACGATGGCGCTGTCGAGGGTGGGGATGTTGGGCGAGGGCAACACCCAGTGCAGGCCCGTGGCGTCGAAGTACTGTTCGCGCGACCAGCCCTGCATGGCGACAACTTCCAGCTTGGCTCCGATCCCGAAGTGGTCGTTAAAGAGATTGGCCAGTTCGCCGATCGTCATGCCGTGTCGCATCGGTATCGGATACTGCCCGACAAACGACTCAAACCCTGGCAGCAACATGGGACCTTCCACCTGGGTGCCGCCGATGGGGTTGGGGCGGTCGCAGACCACCACTGGCACACCGTGCGTCGCGGCCGCCGTCAGGCAATGGGCCACGGTGTAGATGTAGGTGTAGATGCGCGTCCCGACATCCTGCAGGTCGATCACCAGCGCATCGAGGCCGGCCAGCATCTCTGCCGTCGGCGTACGCGTTTCGCTGTACAGCGAGTACACCTTCACGCCCCGTGTGGGGTCGTCGCCATGGGGCGACTCGATCATGTTCTCCTGCAGGTCTGAGCGATAGCCGTGCTGGGGACCAAACACCGCGCCCACGCGTACGCCTGCGCGTTCGGCGCGACTGATCACGTGTTGCAGCCGGCCGTCGATCGAGGCCGGATTACACACCAGTCCAATCGTCCGGCCCCGCAGGAGCGATCGGTCAAAAAGAATATCGGAACCGAGAGTGACGATGGCCATGTCCGCCGGCAATTATGGCCGATTCGCGCGCAGGCGCTCAGCCAGGGCCACCACAATCAGGGCATCACCGAAGGTGTTCATCCGCAGACGCGCGGCAGTCGGCCGGCCTCGCTGGTCGATGGCCACATCGCGTTCCATGCGGGTCACCGCAGCAACGGTGGGCCACGGCCACTGTTTCACGGCACCTGCCGCGAACACGAGCCCGTCGTGCGTGGCAACAGCTTGCCCGAGGCGTCTACCTGGTCGATCAGCGATGTCGGGCGCCTCGTGCCGGCCTCGCGCCACCACGCCGCGGTCTCAGGTTGTGCAGGCGCCGCGCGCCGGAACAGCCGACAGAATATTCGACATCAGTGTCCCACGTTCCGCCAGGCGGTCTGGTTGATGAGTTCTAATAGCCGATGACGACCGTTGCCGACGCGCTCCGGCCGGGCGCGAGGACCCATCGGGGATCGGGGCTGGCGAAGTACGACCGGTTGAGCAGGTTCCGGCCGTTGGCGCGCAATTCGACATGTGGCGTCAGCGTCCAACTCGCACCAGCGTCCAGCAACGTGTAGCCGGGGGCGCGAATCTCGCTCGTGCCCGGCCGCTCGTCGTCGCTGAACGCGGCGACGCGCACGTGGGCGGAGCCTTTGTCCATCAGGCGCTTGCGCAGGACGAGCGCCGCCATGTTTGGCGCCACGTCATCAAGCCACAAGGTGTTGCTGGCCTCTTCAAGGGCGCGACCGCGCGCGGTCTGGCCGCTCAGTTCGAGTGAAAACCCTGAACCCAGGTCGGCCTGCGCTTCCACTTCGACGCCGCGGTACTGGGCCTTGCCGCGGTTGCGGAAGAAGAAGAAGTCTGTGGCGGTTGAGTAGCGCTCAACCAAATCGGTGATTCGGTACTGATAGACGTAGGCCGCCAGACGGACGCGGCCGGCCGTGTAGCGCGCGCCGAAGTCCAGCTGCAGGCTGGTCTCGGGGTCGAGGTCAGGGTTGCCGGTGATGAAGCCGCGGCCTGATGGGCCCCGATAGAACCGGTCGGACAAGGTGGGGTCGCGGAAGCCGCGCGAAATCTGTCCGGTGAACGAGAGCCCGTCGAACGGTCCTATCGTGACGGCGCCAAACCCCGAGACCGCCTGCTGGGAAATCGACTGGTCGCCGAAGTAGCCGCCGATGTTCTTCGACGACACAGAGTCCACCCGTACGCCGCCGGTGACTCGCAGACGTGGCGCCACAGAGACGTCGGCCTGCACGAAGAGCCCCGTGTCGATGCGGCGCGCCGAATCGGTCGAGAGGTTGTCGGTCCTCGACGTTTCCGCGCCAGCGAGGTCGTAGTTGATCGCGATGTCGTGCGCTTCGAGCCCCGAGCGACCGTTGAGATCAGCGCCAAATTCGAGCCGCGCTCGGCTCAGGAACTTCTCTGCGATCGCACGCACGGAAAAGTCTTTCGACTTGATGTCAGCGCGTTCGATTCGCCGAGTGACCGTGGCCGTCGGGATGCGGTCCTGATCCGTGCGTTGTTCCATCGTGCCGAAGAAGCCCTGTACCCGCAGGAGGTCGAGCCCACCCACGCGCGCGATCTCATACGAGGCCGTGGCTCGATGGGAGTGTTCGAACGGGTAGTAAAACCGAGTCGTTGCGGAATTGTTCCGGGGACGCTCAATGTTGCGACCCATGTCACTCTGCCAGCCGAGCGACAGGACACCGCGGGCCACGTGCTGGTCGAGGCGCGCCAGGAATCCGTGATCGGCATACCCGGAGCTCAAGACAGCCACGTCCGGGCCGTCATAGTCCTCCACCTGCCGTGCGTGGGCCTGCACGACAAAGGCACCGGTGGCATAGCCTTTCTGAATCTCGATGCCGCCTCGGCGATCCGGCACTCCAGTGCCGAACGTTCCCGTGACTCGACCGCGCCACGGACCGGCAATGGTGGGGCGCGTGGTCTGAACCGAGATGACACCACCAAACGCATCCGAGCCGTATGCCACGGACCCAGGGCCGCGGGCCACGTCGAGTGAACTGATTCCAAACGGATCCATGAACGTCGCGCTTGGACCCACACGGCGCTCCGAGGTCACCCGGGCCCCGTCGATGAGGATCAGTGTGCGCCCGCGCGCCAACCCTCGCACCGCCGGGACCGCGGCCTGACCCTCGGAGACCTGGTTGACGCCAGGGACATTCTCAAGGGCCTGCATGAGGTTGGCCGGCTGGCGCAATGCGACGTCGCGCCCTGAGAGCAGCGTCATGCCGGCACCGGGCGCTGCATCAATGCTCGGGGCCAGGCCCGACGTGACCGTGACCTCTTCATTCACGACCGGTTCAATGGAGATGGTGAGCACAGCGGCCGCATCGAGGCTCGTCACGCGAGCCGGCCGTGTCAGCGTACCGTTCGGCAACAGTACCAGCACCTCGAACGGGGCGACCGGATCCGGCTTCCAGGAGAACCGCCCGTCCGCATCGGTCTTCACCGATCCGGTCAGGCCCACAATCATGACTTCGGCGCCGGCCACCGGCGTGCCGGTGCGCTTGTCAACCAGCCGCCCGTCGAGGGCAAAGGCAGGGGAGACGATGGTCAGCAGGGTGACGGCTGCGACCGCAAGAACACGAAAGGTGCGCATATCTTCGAACGATAGTGTGTGCTCGGCGCTACTACCAGAGGCCGTACTCGCGCAGGCCGCGCGAGTGTCAGGGCAGCACCGCGACCATGAGTTCCATCATGTCGTGGATGTCGCTCTGGAACGCGAGCCCGAGAGTCAGAGCTGCCGTCGTGAGGCCGAGTCCCAGGCCACGGCTTCGACGGTCTGTTTGCGGCGCGGCTTCAACGAGGCGGCGCACTCGTCGCTCGACGGTCTCACCGCGATACAAGGCGCTGGCGGGCAACTGCGCCCCGTGGAACGCCACCGCAGCCTGGTTGGGCGCACGTGGCGCCAGGCGGGCGACACGCAGAAGCGCGCTGGCCAGGTGGACCCGCGCGTCCTCGCCGCGCTCGGCGGCCACATCGTCGGCCGCTTCTTCGGTGGCGATGCGCCAGTCGTCGCGAAGACGCACACCCGCGGCCGTGAGCGACAGCGGGTCTGGTGCCGCGGCAAAGAGTGCGCGCCGCAGGTTGTCCCAACGGCGAAGGTGGCCGTGCTCGTGTGCGAGGATGGCCGACAGTTCATCGGCGGTGCAGCCATCGAGCACGGTGGCGTCGACGACCAGCGTGGGGCGGAAGATTCCGACGACCGCAACGACCGGAAAACCAGAGTCGATTCGGAAGGCCGGCACCGCCACACCGGGCAACGCGATCGGCGTGGCGTGTGCGAGCCAGGACGACAGCAGGCGGCGTGTCTCGAGCCGCATTCGCCACAGCCGGGCCATGAACACCAGAATGAGTGCCGCTCCAACCGCCGCGCCGGCGAGCACCGTCCATCCCAGCACTTCTTCCGACTCGCGTGATTCAAAACGCCAGAGGCCGATGACGGCAAACACCCCTGTGAGAATGGCCGCTCCCGACGGAATCAGGCGCAGTCGTAACAGCGCGTCGGCGCGGGCCGCAGCGGATCCGTCAGGCGTCTTGCGCCACCATGTCATGGCGACGATCACCGTTGACACGAGGGCCGCCACGCCAAAGACCGCCAGCGCCAGCACGAGGCATCGCAGGAGGAAGGTCATTCAGGTGTCTCGCGGTTCGCGCGGCGGGCGCGGACCAACGCCTCCAGCTCAGTGAGCAGGGCTTCATCATGGTCGCCGAGCACATCGACAAAACACGAGAGGACGGGGGTGGCCGACGGCCCTCCCCGTTCAACAGCCGCCAGCAGCGCCTGCGTCGCCCGACGCGAGTCAAACGCGGCCCGGCCATACACCGGCGCGTAGGCGAAGGCCCGGCCCTCTTTCGTTCGTGTCAGCACCCGCTTCCGGTGCAGGCGATCAAGGGTGGTCATCAGCGTGGTGTACGCGATGTCGGTAAACGCCGGCTGAAGGTCGCGCACGGTGGCAGCCGCGCCCCGGGTCCACAAGGCGTCGAGTACACGCCACTCCAACGGCCCCAGCAGGGTGGAGGAGGTCCTGTCAACCATGGGTGCGGAATACTCCCCAAGCCACCCGGTCAGTTTACCGTACTGGCGAAGTGGGAGCAGTGACCGAAATGGCGAAATGCGGAATTCCTGAGACCCCTCGCGATGTGGGGGGGCTGGCACAATTAGTGCAACAGACGACAGGAGGGAGTGTGTTATGAAGAAGTTTGTTGCGGGTTTGACGGGAATGTTACTGGTCTCCGGTATGTCGATGGCAGCAGCTGGAGGTCCTGCTGGTCAGGACGCCGCAAAGATTGAGGCGGGCAAGAAGGTGTACGACGCCAACAAGTGCATGACTTGCCATGCGATTGACGGCAAGGGCATGAAGAAATATCCACTTGATGCAGTGGGCACCAAACTGACGGCCGATGACATCAAGAAATGGATCGTCACGCCGGCCGAGATGGAGGCCAAGCAGGCCGTCAAGCAGCCGCTCAAGATGAAGGCGTTCAAGCTGGCGCCGGCAGATCTTGAAGCGCTCGTCGCCTATATGGGATCGCTCAAGAAGAAATGAGCCAATGGGGCAATGCAAGGGACGAAAACGACCTCTGAGGTAGTTTCCCGCAAGCGATCGACACGGAAACTACCTCAGAGGTCGTTTTCAACACATTGCCACATTGCCTCATTTTCAGTTATCTAATCTCATGGCACAGATCGCACGACTGGCTGATCACTCGTCCATCAGCCGCCTTGTGGTTGTCGTCGTGGCACCGGAAGCAGCCCGGGAAGTCCATGTGGCCGATGTTGTTCGAGTACTTGCCGAAGCCCACCTTCATGCTCGGGAACACATTGCGCCGATACAGTTCCTGCGTCGCGTTGACCACCCGCTCCACGTCCTGCCTGCGCCCCATGTAGGCGGCTGAGACCTCCGTGCGATAGAAGCCACGCAGCTTGACGGCGATCGCGTCGAGGGCGGCCTCTTTCGAATCGTAGGTCGCCGTCAGCGCGGCCACAGACTCGCGCCTGGCAAACGGCAAGTCCACGGGCATCTCCCCGGCTGACAACGCGGTGTCGACCGCACGCTCAGGTGTGTTCGCGAACGGATGTCCCGCGCGGTTGTGGCAGTCCACACAGTCAAACCGCCGGCGTTCGCCGGCCGCCAGCGCCTCGGCGGGAGTGCCCTCCGCCACGTATTCGCGCACGGTACCGTCCTTGTAGCTCACGCGCACCCAGGGAATCACTTCGCGTTTTTCGTCGGTCGCGATGTATTCGACCGTGCTCGACGCGCTGGTGTGCCAGTGAATCCCCGTCGCCTTCCGCAGCTGGTCGCTGCCGCCACCCACATGCAGCTGCAGGGTGGTTTCGCTCACAGTGTTCGCTTCGTCGCTGCCGTACTCGCGGCGCGTCACGACCTTGTCGCCGTGGAATTTCTCGGGCCAGTGGCACGCCTCACACGTTTCGCGCGCCGGGCGCAGATTGCGCACCGGCGACGGAATGGGTCTCGAGAAGGTGTTGAGCGTCACGGCGACGATCTGGCGCGTGCCCGACAACTTCGACTGTACGAACCAGGACGCACCAGGCCCGATATGGCACTGCACACATCCCACGCGCGCGTGCGCACTGTTCTGGAACGCCACATGCTGCGGTTCCATCACCTCATGGCAGACGGTCCCGCAAAACTCGGTCGAGTCCATGTAGTGCAATCCGGAGTAGGCCGCCAGCGACACGATGACCACGTTCATGAGGGTGAGCACCATCACGACCGCCGTGACTCGACGATGACGGGGAGAGTTGAGGTTGAGCGTCGGCCACTGGAGCTCTGTTTTGCCAGCCGCCACTCGTCGATGCTGCCGCCATACCCCGATGGGAATCAGCACCAGTCCGGCGATGAACACGATCGGCAGGATGATGACGAACACCATCCCCATGTAGGGGTTGGTGTGCCACCCCACCGATTCCGCGACGAAGAAGATCAGGAACAGCGTGGCACCGAACAGCGACAGCAGCGCACCCGAGTAGGAAATGGGATGGCGGAGAAAGGGGATTCTCTTCATGTGAATGATTTATGTCAGCACAGCATACAGAATCAGACCCACCAGCAGCAGGCCCGTTGTCACAGCGATAGTGCCGATGACCGTGCCCAGCCGCACCAGCCAGTCGGGCGGCGGATCCGTGCGGATGCGTTCGAAGCCGCCGTCGCGGACCAGCCGCGCGTATTCGTCAGGACGCTCCTCTGCCAGTTCGGCTTCTGAAACCCTCCCGGTGAAGATGACCCGATCCATTGGAAACTTTTCAGGTCGCAGGTGGCCGTTGAAAAAATGCATGGTGAAGATGAAGCCCACCGCCAGCAGGGCTTCTTCACCATGAATCAGCAGCGCCACGTTGAAGATCCACCCCGGCATGAATTGCGAAAAGAACAGCGGGAACCACAGAAACAAGCCCGACGCCCCGATGATGCCCATCCCCCAGAAGACCGCCCAGTAGTCGAACTTCTCCCAGTAGGTATAACGGTCGAACCGGGGCCGCGGCCC
>CAZAZR010000050.1:0-25539 GCA_964489685.1 uncultured Solibacteraceae bacterium
GGGGTTCTGGGGTCCTGGGGTCTGTCGTGCCTGCGCCGTTCGGCGCAGGGGCTTTGTTGGGGAATCAGGATGCGCGAAGCGCCCAGGACCCCGACACTATTTCAGCACCCCCACGCGCACCCCTGACGCTTGCGTGGGCGTCCTATAAACGCGCTGCGTCGCCTTGCGGAAGTCTTCGGCCTTCGCCTTGTAGATGTTGACGAACGTTTGCGGATTCCTGTCGATGACCGGAAACCACGTGCTCTGCACCTGCACCATGATCCGGTGGCCCTTGAGGAATCTGTGGAAGCGGTCACGCAGGTCGAACTCGTACTTCACCGGTTGACCGGGCACGAGCGCCTCGGGATTCGAGAAGGAATTCCGGAAGCGGCCGCGGAACACTTCACCGGCCAGAAGCATCTGGAAGTCGCCCATCCTGATGCCGCGCGGGTTCGGCGTGTTGTCCGGCGCGGTGCCTGGATACACGTCGATGAGTTTGACCACCCAGTCGGCATCGGTGCCCGTCGTGGACGCGATGATCGATGCAAAAACTGGCCCAGCGACCACGACGTCCTCGGTCAGCGGCTCGGTGCGATAGACGAGGACGTCCGGACGCGCTGCCGCAAAGCGCTGATCCTCCACCATCCACAGGTGGCCCTGTGTCGTGCGCGCCTCAGTGCTCCACGGCACGGGTTTCGACGGGTCCGAAACGTATTCGTCAAAAGTCCCGCCCGTGGCGGCCGACGCGGCTGTCGGACGCGAAAACGACAATCCGCCATCGGCCTGAAAGTACAGCGTGCGTGACTCAGTCGTGGCAGGTGGCCACGCGTCGAAGGCGCGCCACGTGTTGCCGCCGGTTTCAAAGACGGTGGCTTCGGCTGTAGGCGCCGCGCCCTTGTCCTTGAGGTGATGCGTGAAAAACGGCAACTCGATCTCGCGCCGGTAGTAATCACCCGTCGGCGAACCAAACCGGATATCGCCCAGAGCATCGCCCGGCATCGACGCCCATCCGCCATGCAGCCACGGTCCAATGACGATGCGGTTCTTGTTCGAGGGTGTAGCACGCTCGACCTGGCGATACGTTTCAAGGGGACCGTAGAAGTCTTCCGCATCAAACCAGCCGGCCACGTTCAGCACCGCGTGTGTGACGTTGGTCGCATGCGTGAGCGGGTTCTGCCGCACCCAGTAGTCGTCGTAGTTCGGGTGGTCCATATACTCGTTCCACGTGGGAACGCTGTAGTTGAAGTACTTCTCGTTGATGTTCGCCACAGGACCCGCATCCAGGAAGAAGCGGTAGCCGTCCGGCGTGCCGTAGTCGAAGCCGCCGCCGCGCGTCTCTGTCGCGCCCGCGCGTGGCCGCGCGTTGCCCGCCAGCCAACTGAAGGTATACATCAGCCTGAACGCGCCGTTGTGATGGAAGTCATCACCAAGAAACATGTCGATAGCGGGTGCCTGTGGAGACGACGCCTTGAGGGCGGGATGCGCGTCGATCATGCCCCACACGGTCTGCGAGCCAGGATACGAAATGCCCCACTGGCCCACACGGCCATTGTTGTTGGGCACCTGCTTCACGAGCCAATCGATGGTGTCGTACGTATCGGTGCTCTCGTCGGTGGCGCGCGGCCCTTTCGGTCGAGGCTGCAGGGGCCGCATGACGACAAAGTCGCCTTCGGATCGGAACTTCCCCCGAACGTCCTGATACACAAAGATGAACTTCTCTGCCACGAAATCCGCCGACGGTCCGAGCGACGTGCGGTACGCATCGGCACCGTATGGCGGCGACCCATACGGCGTGCGGTGCAGCATGAACGGATACCTGGCCGACGAGTCCTTCGGCGTGTAGACGATCGTGAACAGCTTCGCGCCGTCCCGCATCGGAATCATGTGCTCGGACTTCACGTACGCCGCCCGGATGTCGGCGGCAGTCTGGGCGCCGATCCCGTGCTCGGCCGCGCCCAGGGCGCCCAGAACGGCGAGGGCGGCAAGAAGTCTGCGGGTCCGTCGGTCCGTCGGTGCGTGGGTTCTCGGTGGCGCTTCGCGCATCATGTCTCCTCTAACAAAAGCCCCGAGCCAAACGGCGCGGCTCCACGAACCCACGGACCAGCGGACCCTTTCTGGAAGATGATCGGCCCCGTCAGCGTCCGATCATCTTCCAGAACGTAATCCCGCTTGCCTGCTGCCCGACGTCGACGGTCCCGACGATGGCGCGCGCGCGCAGATCGATGACGTCCACCTTGCCGGGCGCTGAACCGGCGCCTTCGCTGCTGACAAACGCGTAGCGCGAATCGGGACTCACCGTCACGCCGTGCGCGATGTTGTTCGACGTCTTCAGGCGCGCGAGGCTCTTGCCGCTGGCGAGGTCGAAGATCTCCACCATGTGACCCTGCTTCAGCGTGGCCACCATCAGTCGGCCATCGGCGGTCACCGCGAGGTTATACACGCCACGCCCCGTTGGCAGGCGGCGGGTGATGGACCAACTGTCGCGGTCGACCTCGACAATCTCGTCGGCCTTGTTGCACGCGACGAAGACCTTGCGGCCATCAGCCGATGGCTGCGCCCAGGTGGGCGAGCATGTCGCCGCGATCATGTCGTGTTTCATGCCGGCATACCCGACGTCGGCCGGGTCCACCACCGGTTTCGGAGCCGCCGAGCCGGGCATGACGTGACCCGCATGTTCGTCGGCCGCGGCGGGGAGCGGTCCTTCTTTGCCCTTCGCGAGCGAGAACCGCCTCGACAACTCGAACTTCCGCGCGTCGATCTCCACAAGTTGGTCGTCCATCATGCACGTGGAGTACTGCCGCGTGCCGCTCGGATCCACACGGCTGCCGTGCGGCATGGTGCAGGTGACGATGCGTGCCACCTCGGTGTTGGTGGGCGTAAACACGACCGAGACCGTGGACGGGACCATGTCGCCGTGCAGGTTGAAATTCACCGAGATTGAATAGAGGCCGTCCGGCGTCAGGTCGAGTGACGCGGGAAAATACCCCAGCGAGAGGCCTTCGCCCACGAGTGTGTCGGCCTTCTCGCCCAGCGCGTACTTCCAGAGCTTTCCGTCCGGCCGGCCGTGCCCCGTGGTCATGTAGAGGAACTTGCCGTCTGGCGAAACCTGCAGGCCGTGCGGCCCTTCCATCTCGTTCGGCAACTCGCCAATCGTCGTCGTTCTCTCTACCACCGTGCCCTCGGGACCGAAACGGATGCGGTGGATCAGGTCCGCTGATTCGGCCCCGACGTAGACCCAATAGGTGTTCATGGGCCGTTGTGCGGTGTTTGCCGGGAGCCCGGCGTCCAATGTCCCAGTCAGGACGACCAGGCCAGCCAGCAGGCCCACGAAGCCGCCCGGAGCGCCCCCGCGAACCCTGGGACCTGCGGACCCGCGGACCTGCGGACCTGTATTGCTCGCGCTTCGGGTGTCTGGCATCATGTCGCCCATGAACCTAACACGGACCCTCGGCCTCGTCATCTGCCTTGCTGCGCTTGTGCACACCGCCGGACGCCTGGACGCCGCCGCGCCATCCCAGGCGGCTCAGGCCCCGGCGGCCGTCGCCGTCGCGAAGCTCGTGGCCGAGCCAGCCACCGTGTCCATGCGTGCGGGGGAGTCGGTGGCCGTCAAGATCACCGCCTTTGACGCGAGCGGCAAGCCGATTCCCGACGCGCAGGTGCGCGTCAACCTGCCGCGAACGGCCGGCACGTATGCCGACGGAAAAATCACGGCCTTTGCGGCCGGCAAGGTCGTCGCGACGGCCGTCGCCGCCGGCGCGATGGGCGCGGCGCCGGTGACGCTCGACATTCCCGTCACCATCGCCTGGCCGGCTCTGGCGACGCTTGAGATCTCGGCGGAGCCCGGTCGCCTCTACACCGGACTCACGCTCGCGCATCTGGCCGCCGGCGCCCACGCCGATGGCTCGAACCGCGCCGGGCTTGTGGCGAACTGGCGGTCGTCTGACGCTTCAGTAGCCACCGTTGATCGCTTCGGCAACGTCACGGCCGTCAAGCCCGGCGCGGTCACCATCACGGCGGAGTCTGAAGGTGTGAGCGCCACCAAGGCGTACACCGTGGCCGCGAATCCGGTGGCGTCCCTTCAACTTGGTATCAAGGAGTCCACGCTCCGCACCGGCGACGTCATCAAGCTCGTCGGCACACCGAAGCGTGCCGACGGCACCACCGTGACCGATGCGCCGATCACGTGGAGCTTCACCTACACCGCGCCTGAAGGGAACACCGTGCAGGCCCCCGGTGGCCCGGGCATCATCGACGACGGGCTGTTTGTCGCGAACTATCCGGGCCGCTTCAATATTCTGGCGTCGGCCGGCACCGCGCACGCGCGCACGGCCATCGAGGTTACACCGCGCGATGTGCGGCAGAAGTTCACGGTGACCGGGCGCGGCATCATCCGCGATACGCACACCTCCGACCTCTGGCCCTACACCGGCAACAACGGCCGCGACTACTGCATCGTCGGCACCTGGGGCGGCGACGGGTATGCGCATGTGTTCGACATTACGGACCTGACGAACATCGTCCGCACCGATTCCGTCAAGATCGACGCGCGGACGATCAACGACGTGACCGTGTCGCCTGATGCGCGGTACGCGGTGCTCTCGCGCGAGGGCGCGTCCAATCGCGTGAATGGCGTGGTGCTGCTGGACCTGGCGGACCCCGCGCATCCGAAGATCGCCTCGTCGTTCGATACGGAGCTGACCGGCGGCGTGCACAACATGTTCGCGACCAACGACCACCTGTTCGCCGTGTCTGGCGGGTCGAAGTACGTGATCATCAATACCGAGGATCTCAACAAGCCGACGTATGTGAGCGAATATCGCCATCCCAACGCGCGCCTGCACGACCTCTGGGTGCGTGACGGCATTGCGTACTCCGCGCAGGGCGGCGTGGGCACCGTGATCGTGGATGTGGGCAACGGCAAGTGGGGCGGCACGCTCAAGAATCCGAAGCTCATTACGACGTTCCCGATCAGCAGCGGACACGAGATTTACCCGTACGCGCAGTCGTCAACCGGCAAGACCTACCTCTTCATCGGTGATGAGGAGATGGGCCGGCGCGGACGCGTGTGGGAGGGCACGAACTATCAGCTGTCGTCTCCGGGAGGCATTGCCCAGACGTCAGGCGGCTACACGCATATCGTGGATTTCACGGACCCTGCCAAACCGCGCAAGGTGGGCCGTTACCAGATCGAAGACTACGGGTCGCACGACATCATCGTGGAGAACGACATTCTCTATCAGGCCTACTACGACGGCGGCGTGCGCATTGTCGATGTCTCGGGGATGTTGCTGGGCAACTTGTACGATCAGGGCCGCGAGATTGCGGTGTTCAAGCCGTATGACCCCGAGGGCTACACAGCGAACGCACCGTTTGTGATGAACGCGATGCCGTGGAAGGGACACATTCTCTTCACCGACTTCAACAGCGGGTTGTGGGCGGGGAAGCTTGAGGCGGTGGCGCCTGTGGTGCGGTAGATCTACGGCTACTCGAACGGATTGAGGAGCGCCACGCCGAGGTTGGCAAAGTCTCGGACGTTTCTGGTCACAAGCGTCAGGCCGTGAATTCGTGCCGTGGCCGCGATGAGCGCGTCCATGACGGGCACTGACCGGCGTGCGCAGAGGCGACCCCATTCGTCGGCCACGCTGCCGTCCACGTAGAGCAGGCGATCTTCGTAGAACTGCGTCAGCCCGTTGAGCCACCGATCCAGCAGGTTCGCCTGTCGCGCGTCCTTCGACCGGAGGCGTTCGAGGCCCTGCCTGATCTCCCCAGTCGTCACGACGCTCAGGAACAGCGCGTTGGCTGGCTGCGCGTCGAACCACTCGATGAGGCCCACGTGCGCCGTCGGCCGGCGCAACGCCGACACGATATTGGTGTCGAGCAGGAAGCTCACAAGGTCACCAGGTGCCCTCGGTCTTTCGAGCGTGTCACCCGCAGGCTGGGTCCAGGCGCGGACCGGAGGAATGCCTTGAAGTCTTTTTCCGGTGGAGCCGAGAGCAGCGTTCGCTCGAGGATGTCCCGGTGCTCGGCTTCGGCCGACCGGCCATGTCTGGCGGCCCGTGCCTTGAGTGCGGCAACGACCTTCGGATCAAGATTGCGGACCAGAAGCTGCAGCATGCTATCAATGATAGCACCACGGGAGCAGGTACAACAGACACAGGGCGTCGCGTTAGCGGCGCCAACCAGCGGGGACGTCCACGAACGACCCGTCGAGCGCCGCAGTTGACGGAAGTCCGAGCAGCTGCATCGTTCGCACAATGTCGGCGCGCAGGATGTCGATCGCTCGAGTGACCCCTGGCCCGCCCGCCGCTCCCAGCCCATAGGCATACGCCCGGCCGATGAGCACGGCTCGCGCACCCAGGCACAGCGCCTTCACCACATCACCGCCGCGGCGGATGCCGCCGTCGAGCAGCACCTCCCCGCGGCCGTCCACGGCGTCCACCACCTCGGGCAGCACGCGAATCGTCGCCGCCACGCCATCAAGCTGCCGTCCCCCGTGGTTCGACACCACCACGGCCGACGCGCCGCCATCGATCGCTCGTCGGGCGTCGTCTGCCGTATGGACGCCCTTCACGACAATGGGGCCGTTCCACGCGTCGCGAATCCAGCGAAGATCGTCCCAGCACACCATCGACTGTTCGAGCGCCGCGCCCACGTCTGCATAGGGCATGGGGCCGGTGGGAAGGACGATGTTGGGAAAGTGCATGAGGCCGCCGTCGCGAAGGTAGGCGGCGAGCCACCGGGGCTTGACGAGAAACTGGCCCAGATGCGGCAGCATCGTGAAGGGCGTGCCGGCGATGAGTGGCTTCATCCCGTTGCGCAGGTCCCGCTCGCGCATGCCCGCGACAGGCGTATCGATCGTGACCACCAATGCGGTGCAGCCGGCCGCGCGCGCGCGTTCGATGCCACCCAGGGCCACCTCGTGTCCACCGACCAGGTACAGCTGGAACCAGACCGGCCCGCGCGTGGCCTTCTTCACGTCTGAGACGTGGCCGCCCGAGAGTGTGGAAAGGATGTACGTGGTGCCGGCTTCGCCGGCGGCGTGGGCGGCCACCTCTTCGCCGCGCGGCCAGAACATGCGGCTGCTCCCGACCGGCGCCAGCAGGAAGGGGAGGTCGAGTGTTGTGCCCAAGACCGTGGTCTTGAGGTCGCACTGCTTCGTGGCGACGGCCGAGCGGGGCCGGAACGTGACGTCCTCAAATGCGCGACTGTTCTCGCGAAGCGTGATCTCGGCGTCTGCCGCGCCGTCAATGTAGTCGAAGACCACTCGAGGCAGCCGCTTCTTCGCGGCCAGCCGCAGGTCGGCGATGTTGACGGCACTGGACATCCCGCGCGGATTCTACCGCACCACACGGAACCCATAGTCGGTGTAGCGGAACGAGGGATCGATCCGGCTGCGCTGGGCGCAGCGGCTGACGGTGATCGCATGCCGCCACGCGCCACCCCGGGACGCTCGCCGCCGGCCGGACTCCGGACCGCGCGGATCGCGCCTCGGCGATGTCGCGTAGTAGTCGGCCGCATACCAATCCGCGCACCACTCGTGAATGTTGCCGCCAATGCCCCAAATGCCGAAGCCATTGGGTTCACCGAACGTTACCGGCCAGGGACCAGACAGTGCGCCCCGCCCGCCGTTGGGCACCCACGAGGGAATCTCGTCGCCCCACGGATACCGCGCGCCCGCCAGGCCGCCTCGCGCCGCGTACTCCCACTCCGCCTCGGTCGGCAGGCGAATGGGGTCGCCGCTGTCGGTGCGCCACCGGCAATAGGCCTCGGCATCCAGCCAGCTCACGCCGGTGACCGGCAGGTCAGCGACAATGATCTCGCGCGGCCACTCCCGCGGCGTGTCGTCCCGGTCGTGGCTGCCGCGGCCGGTTGCGCGGAGGAACTCCGCATACTGCGCCTGCGTGATGGGGTAGACCGCGCACTCAAACGCGCTCACCTCCACTTCATGCACCGGCCGCTCATCGTCTTGCCCGGCGTCACTGCCCATGAGGAATTGGCCGGCCGGAATGTGAACGAGCATCTGTGCCATCATGCGCCCGGGAGTGTGAAAATGAAGAAGCAAACTGCCGTTGGCTGTTTTCTGGTGATGGCGTTGGGCATCGGGGTGGCGACGCCAATTGGCCATGCGCAGGCCGGTCGCGCGTTCACCACCAACTTCACACTGGCAGAGTTTGCCGCGCGGCGTGCCAGGGTCTACGACGCGATCGGCCCGGGCAGCCTCGCGCTGATTCAGGGGCTGCCCAGTGTGCATTCGTCGACGATCTTTCGCCAGTCCAACGAGTTCTACTACCTGTCGGGCGTCGTCACGCCGCAGGCCATCCTGCTGATGGACGGCACCGCCAGGCGCAGCATCTTGTATGTGCCCAAACAGAACGTCAGCCGCGCCGCCGTCGAAGGCGATCTGCTGTCGTCAGATGATCCGGCGGCGACCGCCAGAATCACGGGTGTAGACGAGGTGCGATCGCCCGAACAACTGGAGGCCGACCTGGAGGCGCGCGCGGACGCCAAGGCGATATTTGTGCCGTTTGCGCCGACAGAAGGGGCGAGTGAGAGCCCGGATGGTGCGCGGCGCCGCACGGCGGATGCCGCCGGCGATCCGTGGGACGGCCGCATCAGTCGCGAGGCCCACCTGCGCGCCGTGCTCGCGGCTCGGGTCCCCGGTCTCGCGCTGAAGGACCTCTCGCCCATTCTCAACACGATGCGCGAGATCAAGAGTCCTGCGGAGATCGCACTCATCACGCGCGCGACAACGGTCGGTGGCGCGGCGATTCTTGAGAGTATGCGCAGCACAGTGCCCGGCCTGGCCGAGTACGAACTTGATGCACTCGCGCAGTTCATCTTCGTGCGCCACGGTGCCCAGGGCGAAGCCTATCGCGCCATCGTGGCCAGCGGCCCGGCGGCCATGAACGCCCACCATCGTGCCGGCGAAAAGATCATGGCGTCTGGTGAACTGGTGCTGATGGACTACTGTCCCGACCTCGGTTACTACCGGTGCGACGTGACACGCCAGTGGCCGGTCAACGGAACGTTCAGCCCGGATCAACGGGACCTCTACCACTTCTATCTCGGCGTCTACGAGGCCGTGCTCTACGGCATCAAGCCAGGCCTGACGTCACAACAGATTCTGCAGACGGTCTTGCCGAAGATGGACGCGATCCTGGCAGCCGCGAGGTTCTCGAAGCCGCTCTACGCCGAGGCCGCGAAACGGTTCGTCGAGCGCTACCGGGCGTCTGCAGAGCGTGCCGGCGGACTGGGCCATGCGGTGGGCATGGCGACGCACGACTTCGGCGGAGGCACGGGTCTGATGCGGCCCGGCATGGTGTTTACGATCGAGCCCGCGCTGACGATTCCTGAAGAGCACATCTACATCCGGTTGGAAGACATGATCGTCATCACGGAAGACCGCGCCACCATCCTCTCGGACTTCGTGCCACGGAGTATCGCGGCAGTGGAGAAGGCCATGGTTGGGCCGGGGCTTCTGCAGCAGTACCGTCGCATTCGCTGACGGCCACAAACCCAAGGCCGCCTGACGGACGCGGCGGCCAGGGAATCAGGCGGTTCATCCACAGCGTCATCCAGACGTTCGGCCAGAGGTCGGGCCACATGTCGGTCATGGTAGCCACACAATCGAAGCGAGCAGGGCCAGGTATCCGGCAAAATACACCCGAAAGCGTCGCGCCATCGCGCGTTCGTCCTGGGTGTGGAAGTATCGATTCGTGAACAGTGCCGCGATGTCGTGTCCAAACCACGGCAGCACGTTGATCTTCCAGTCGGTCATTCGATACACCGTGGAGCGCCACCGATAACGCAAGTGAAACAGCGGCAGTCCGTACAACAGAAAGGCCACGATGAGCGCGGTCCTCATGTCCGTTCGAAGAGATAGTGGGAGACGACCCACTCCTCTCCGCCGCGATGGCCCCACAACTCGGCGCAGGCCATGAAGAAGATCCGCCAGCGCACGAACCATCGCCGCGCTTCCGAGGCGCCGTAGACATCCGCGAACAACGCGAGCACCTCGGCGCGATGCCGGTCCATCCGCCTGAGCCAGGCCTCGGACGTGCGCTGATAGTGCCGGCCGTTGACCACCCAGTGATGGCGAATGCTCAGGTCGTCCTGGAAATACAACAACAGGTCGTCGCTGGGCATCTGGCCGCCCGTGAAGAAGTGCTCCGCCATCCAGTCGCCCGAGTCCTTCACATCATAGGGATACGCGAAACGCCGGTGCGTGAAGATGTGGGTGAACAGCAGGCCACCAGGGTTCAGCCAGGATGCGGCCTTTGCGAACAGTGCCTGGTAGTTCCGTACGTGCTCCATCATCTCGACCGAGACGATCCGGTCGAAGCCAGGCCCGGCGTCGAACGTGTTGATGTCGGCCGTGACCACCTCGAGGTTCGTGAGACCACGCTCGCGCGCTCGTGCCTCGATAAACCGGCGCTGCGAGTGTGAGTTGGACACACCGGTGATGCGGCTCTCCGGAAAGCGTGCCGCGGCGTAGAGCGAGAACGCGCCCCAGCCGCACCCGAGGTCGAGCACGCGCTGCCCGTTCGAGAGTTGCGCGCGTTCGGCCGTGACATCGAGCATGCGCTGTTCCGAGTCGTCCAGCGTATCGCCATCCTGCCAAAGACCGCAGCTGTACTTGTGATGGCGCCCGAGGACGTACGTGAAGAACGCGGCCGGCACTTCGTAGTGCTGCTGGTTGGCAGCCCGCGTCTGGACCGCGATCGGACTGGCCTTCAGTTGAGCGACGTACTGCAGCAGATGGGCACGCTGAGCCTCGAGCGAACCCTTGTCCTCCTCACGAAGGCGTGCAGCGAGCCGTCGTCGAATACCGGCGCGAAGCATCCAGTCGGGCACCAGGTCCCGGTCGACGAGCGGTTCGTACCACGCGTGCTCGCGATGCACGACGGGTTCGGCAGTGGACATGGCCATCTCAAAATCTCCAACGCATGCACGCGTGCTCAAATGCCGGGAGGTCCGAAAGCACGACGGTTCGACGCTCGACTTCGGAGAGATCGAGCGCGGCGACACCCGCACCGCCGAGCCACAACGTCGCCTTCTCCGGCATCGCGCGCGCCACCGCTTTCACTTCATCGAGCGTACAACCCGTCACGACCGTGATGCCGTAGAGCACCACCGGCGCGGAGACGAGGCGCGCGGCCCGGCCGGTCTCGTCGGCAGGAAGGTCCGCGCCGAGATACACAACATCGATGCCGGAGATCGCGGCAAGCATCGATGCAGCCAGGACGCCGAATTCGTGGGTTTCACCCGCGGGCGTGGCCACGACCATGCGGCGCGCCGGTGTTGACGGACGGAACAGGCGCATCAGGCTGCCCAGAAGAGTGCGGAGCATCTGCGACACCAGATGCTCCTGCGCTACGTTGATGCGGCCATCGTGCCAGCGTGTGCCCACCTCCTGCATGAGCGGCAGCACAACTTGATATACAAAGTCTTTCGGCGCCAGCACGGCGGCCAGGCGCGTGAGTTCGTCGCCGGCCTTGGCGGCATCGAACGTGTCAATCGCGGCCATGACCGGCTGCAGCAGACCGGTTGGAGCTGCGGGCCGACGCTCGTCCGTTGTCGCGGGCTTGGCGAGGAGCGCGTCGAGTTCTTCGTCAGTCAGGGCCGCGATCCCGCCAATCGCGTGTCCCCGCTCCACGAGCTGGTTGAGGCGCTTCAGGCGCTCGATCTCGGCATCGCCGTACTGTCGGCCACGGCCGGACCGGACCGGGCGCACCGCCTGATAACGGCGCTCCCAGGCGCGCAGCGTATCCGGGCTGATTCCAGTCAGCTTCGACACGGCGCGAATGGGGTAGCTGGTCGCCATCTAAGATGCCACGATATCGCGCGGAGCCACATGCTGTCAAACGTCTGTCTTAGACAAGCTATTGACAAACTGGCGCAATGAAACGATGATGGCTTCAATGTCAGAGAGGAATCGCTACCAATTCGGCGCTGTCCTGTTCTTCCTCCTGCTCCACATCGGGTTGGTTGCTATCTGGTGGGTGCCTCCAACCTGGCCGCTCCTCTTCTGGCTTACGGCCACCTATGTCGTTCGGATGTTCGGGGTCACGGCGGGCTACCACCGGTACTTCGGCCATCGGAGCTACACGCTCAGCCGGACCGGACAGTTCGTCATGGCGTTTCTCGCGCAGACGTCGGCGCAGAAGGGCGTGCTCTGGTGGGCTGCCCATCATCGGCTGCACCATCGCGAGTCGGATCAGGATGAAGATGTCCACTCGCCCCATCGGCGAGGCTTCTGGTGGGCGCACGTCGGGTGGGTGCTGTCGAACGACTTCGACGAGTACGACCCTGAGGCCGTCCGGGATCTGCGCCGTTATCCCGAACTGGTCTGGCTCGACCGGCATCATTGGGTGCCCACCGCGGTCTTCGGCGCGGCCGTGGCGGTGATTGGCGGATGGCCGGCGTTTGTGTGGGGCTACGTCGTGTCCACCGTCGTCCTCTATCACTGCACGTTTGCCATCAACTCACTGGCGCATCTGTTTGGCTCGCGCCGATTCGAGACGCACGACGAAAGCCGGAACAACTGGTGGCTGGCGATTATCACCTTGGGTGAGGGCTGGCACAACAATCATCACTACTCACCCGGCAGCTGCCGGCAAGGTCAGCGCTGGTGGGAGCTCGACATCACGTATCTCGTGCTCAAGGCGCTCAGCTGGGTGGGTATCACCGGCGGCTTGCGCCCGGTTCGCAAGGCGAGGACCTCCTCATGAAACGCGTGGCGGTCATCGGTTCGGGCATCGCTGGACTTTCAGCGGCGTACTGCCTCAGTCAGACGCACCAGGTCTCTGTCTTCGAGCGTGATACGCGGATTGGGGGACACACGCACACGGTGACCGTGGACTCAGCCACCGGGCCCGTCCTGGTGGACACGGGGTTCATCGTCCACAACGACCGCACGTATCCGCGGTTTTGCGCACTCATGGCCGAACTCGGCGTGGCGACGCAGCCGAGCGACATGTCGTTTGGCGTGAGCACCGCGAACGGCGCGTTCGAGTATTCGAGCCGGGGACTGTCGGGGTTCTTCGCGCAGCGCCGACGCGCGTTGTCGATCAGGCACTATCGCCTGCTGTGGGAGATCGTTCGGTTCAATCGCGAAGCGCCGCAGGTGCTCGCCGACCCGGCGCGCGCAGGGATGACGCTCGGCGAGTTCCTTGACCGTCAGCGATATGCGCCGGTGTTCGTGGAGCAGTACCTGATTCCGATGGCCGGGGCGATCTGGTCGATGTCGCCGATCGCGATGCGCGACTTCCCGGTGGTCACGCTCATCAGGTTCATGCACCACCACGGCATGCTGGGCCTGAACACCCACCCGACGTGGAAGGTCATTCGCGGTGGCAGCCAGTCGTATCTTGCGCCGCTCACCGCGCCGTTTCAGGACCGTATTCGGACGGGCGTCTCCGTCACATCGGTCCGTCGGTCTCCAGATGCAGTGACGCTGCGCGTCGCCGGCCAGCCCGACGAGCACTTCGACGAGGTGGTGTTCGCCTGTCATGGCGATCAGATTCTGCCGCTGCTCGAGCGCCCGACGGACGCCGAGCGCGACATCCTCGCGTGCTTCCGGACGACCCGCAACGAGACCTGCCTGCATACCGATTCGTCGATGCTCCCGCGGCGCGAGGCGGCCCGGGCCGCGTGGAACTATCGCCTCGGCGCCCGTGATGTGGTCGCCGTGACGTATCACATGAACCGGCTGCAGTCGTTGACAACGCCTGAGGATTATTGCGTCACACTGAACGGCGGCGACGCCATCGATCCGGCCAAGGTGCTGCGGCGCATGGTGTACGAGCATCCGCTCTATACGCACGACGCCATCCGGGCGCAGGAGCGATGGGCCGAGATCAGCGGTCACCATCACACGCATTTCTGCGGGGCGTACTGGTTCTACGGCTTTCATGAAGACGGTGTGCGCAGTGGCATGCGTGTGGCCAGGGCTCTGGGCGCCGCCGACGTGATCGAGGTGGCGGCATGATCCCCGAGCCTGGTCTCTACACCGGCACGTTGCGCCATCGGCGCTTTCGTCCGCGCGCCCACGCGTTTTCGTACGGCGTGTTCATGGCCTGGCTCGATGTCGATCGGATTCCCGAGGTCATGCAGCGTTCGCGCTGGACGGGGCTCAACCGGTTCAACTGGGCCAGCTACGACGACCGCGATCACCTTGGCGACCCTGCCTTGTCGCTGCGCCATCGCGTCACCGCTGACGCCGCCGAGCAGAGCGTGGTGTTGACAGAGGGGCCAATCTACGTACTGACGAACCTCCGTTACCTGGGCTACTGCTTCAATCCCATCTCGTTCTTCTTCTGCTACGACGCACAAGGCGCGGTGCAGGCCGTGCTGGCCGAGGTCAACAGTACGTTCGGTGAACAGCATCGCTACTGGCTCTGGGCCAGGAACCGTCAGCCGGCGTCTGAGGCGTTTCGTTATCGCTGCGCGAAGCGCATGCACGTGTCCCCGTTCATGCCGATGAACCTCGACTACGAGTTCGTGCTCTCGCCGCCCGGTCCGTCGCTGGTCGCGCACATGGCGACGCTCGAGCAGAATCCCGGAGCGCCGCCGCTGTTCGACGCCACCCTGACGTTGGCCCATCAGCCATGGACGCCGCGTGCGATCCGGATCGCGCTGCTGCAGCACCCCTGGATGACGGTCAAGGTGATCGCGTCAATTCACTGGCAGGCGTTGCGGCTGCTTCTCAAGGGACTGCCGGTCTTTACACATCCCGCCCGAGTACGGCCATCCGCGGAGGAGACACACCCATGAGTATGAAGAAGACCTTCGCGCGCCGTACCGTGTTCCGGATGCTGGATCACCTGAAGCACGGCTCGCTCGAGGTCGTCTGTCCCGATCGGTCGTTTGTGTTCGGCGACCCCGAGGCCGACCTGCGCGCCTGCATCGCGGTGCATGACGATCGGTTCTTCTCCCGTCTGCTCTTCGGCGGAGACGATGCCGCGGGGGATGCGTATGTGGACGGCGATTGGTCATCACCCGATGTGGTGGCGGTCGTGCGCCTGGCGGCAAGAAACCTGCAGACACTTGAGGGAGGCCATCCTCTTCTGCAGGCCGTCAGTCGTGTGTTTCATCGCATCCGGCACTGGACACATCGCAACACCGAAGCGGGCAGCCGGCGAAACATCCAGGCGCACTACGACCTGAGCAACGACTTCTTCCGGCTCTTCCTCGACGAACGCATGGTGTATTCGAGCGCCGTGTACCGGCATGCCGGTGACTCGCTGGAAGACGCGCAGGTGGAGAAACTCGATCGCATCTGCCGCACGCTGCAGCTTGGCCCCGATGACCATGTGCTGGAGATCGGCACGGGGTGGGGCGCATTCGCGCTTCATGCCTCACGCAATTACGGCTGCCGCGTGACCACCACCACCATCAGCCGCGAGCAGCATGACGAGGCGAAGCGGCTGTTCGCGTCGGCAGGCGAGGCCGGCGCGCGCATCACCTTGCTCCTTGAGGACTACCGGACACTGACGGGCACCTTCAGCAAGATCGTCAGCATCGAGATGTTCGAGGCGGTCGGGCTGGAGTTCTACGACACGTTCTTTGCGGCGTGCGATCGTCTGCTGGCGCCCGACGGCTCGATGGTGATGCAGGCCATCACCATGAACGAGCAGCGCTTTGAGACGTATCGCCGGCAGAGCGACTGGATTCAGCGGCGGATCTTTCCGGGGTCTGAACTGGCGTCGCTCCTTGAGATTCAGCGGTCTCTCGTGCGCGCCACGCGCCTGTCCGTCTTCCGTCTCGAAGACATCGGCCTGCACTATGCCGCCACACTGGCCGAATGGCGGCGGCGTTTCCACGAATCGAGTGAGGCGGTGCGCGGGCTGGGGTTCGATGATCGGTTCTGCCGGATGTGGGATTACTACCTGGCCTATTGCGAAGGCGCGTTCCGCGAGCGTCATATCGGCGACGTCCAGCTCATGCTGACGAAGACCGGCAATCGTGCCGCCCTCTACGGCGACCCTGGGGACCGGCCTGAACAACGTCGGACGGTATGCCCCTCGTCGTCGCGATCCCAGACAAGACCGCTGATGATTGATTGATTGATCGATACGCGTCGGCTGTAAAGACGTCGGGTGTCTTTTTCGTTACGAACGTAGCGCGGGCTGCACTACGACCTGGGCTATTTCGACGCCGAGACCTGTCGGCTCGAACCGGGTCAGCGCCTACGTGTGTCAGGACCAAACAGGCGCATGTTACGTAATCGAGATTTCAGATTTCGGCGATGCCAATGGGAAGGTGCGCGCGTCAACCGAGATAACACGCGGGCCCAATCGAGGCGCGACACTTGCAGACGATGGAAGTTGCCCTAACAACTCAACCGGTTCAGACCCGTCGGCGCTTCTCTTTAGTGGTGAGGCATGGCGTATGGACTCCAGACACAGGCACGGCACGGCACGGCACGGCACGGCACGGCACGGCACGGCACGTAGTGACCCCTCAGCCAACCGAAACGACGACGCGCTGAGGATCTTGTGGGTCGATGATGATCCGACTGCCACGGCCGGTGCACGAGACTGTCTACTCCGCGCCGGGCATGACGTTCAAGCCGTAACTGACGCCGCTGATGGTTTGCTGCGCGCACGCCAATCGACCCTCGATCTCATCATTCTGGGCGTTCGCCACCCGGCCGCCGGTGCACTCGACATCCTTGGCGAGCTGCGGCGCGTCGGCATCACGACGCCCGTTCTGGTTCTCTTGAATCCCGGTGACACCCGACTGGCCTTCGAGGTGGGACGTCTCGGCGCGGACGTGTGTGAATGCCGCCCGCGGCCGTGTGATGCGCGGATCGCGACCGTCCGAAGGGCGCTGGTGGTTCGAGCGGATGCCCGATCGCGCACATCGCTCCAACCCCGGGAGGAATCGGCCGAGCCCCATCGCCCATCGTCTGAGCGTCTCGCGCGCGTGGTGGTGGTCACGAGTCAGCACCCCACCGATTGGCGCAGCCTGAAGTCGCTGGCGACCATTGCCGGCGTCGGATATGGAACCTTGAGGGTATGGTGCCATTCTGCGGGGATCTGTGACCGTTCGTTCAACCGCTTCTGTCGTGTGTTTCGCGCGGTGCGGATCGCGTCGCGCACAGGATCACGGCCCGGAGACCTGCTTGACGTGATCGAGCCACGCAGAGCCCATCTGATGTTCAGGGAGGCAGGAATTGACGAGGGCGAGCATCGACTCGAAGTGTACTGCGAGCACCAGACGTTCATAGCGGCCGAGACGCGCATTGCGCACATTGCGCTCTCCATGATCGAGCATTGAGATTCCAGCAACTGCCTGCTGTAGCTTGCCGTGCCGAGTACAGCAATTAATCGGGCAGTTCGTGCGCTGGCCAGAGTCTCTGGGGCACCTTGAGCAGGCAGTATGATGTGCGCGGGCCGCCCGACCATCAATTGGTCAGCGCCAGCCCTGTCATTGTTGAGTAACACTGGATGTGACGCGTGATGCCAACTCGCTTGGAACTCTGGTTGTCACTTCGGGATCTGCTGAGGCGACCGCTGTTGGTCATCGCGATTCTGTTGCCTCTCGCGATGGCTACAGCTGTCAGCGCCGCGCTTTTCTCGGTAGCCGACGGTCTTCTTCTCAGGCCACTTCCGTTTCCGCAATCGAGCAGGCTGGTTTCGATCGCCCTTCCCAAAGACGAGAGCCGACTCCGCCAGTTGATTCCGACTCTGAGCGACCCGTCGGCTCGGAGAGCCTTGGGTGAGCGGCTCCAGTCTATTCCAATACTTGAAGCTCGAGCGATCAGCACTCCGACCCCATACTTCGATCCAAGGGAAGCAGCCGCTGCGCAAGTCCGCGGCACTGCTGTTAGCGCGAGCTTCTTCGGGATGTTTGGGCTCAGACCGAAGCTGGGCCGCACTCTCGATTCAAGTGATGCATTGACGGCGATGTCTAAGAACCCGGTCCCAGCAGCCGTGCCAGTCGTGATCGGCCATGCATTGTGGCTGCGAGAGTTTGGAGGTGACGCCGGAGTCATTGGCCGCAGCGTCGAGCTCGCCGGTCGTACCGTGACCGTCGTGGGAATCATGGAAGCTGACGTTAAATTCCCTGGTGAAACGAACGTCTGGACGCCGTTGAACTCAATCGGCGTAGACGACTTTCGCGGGTTCGCGCGACTCATTCCGGGCGCCACGGCAGAAGAGCTACAAGAAGCCTTTCCTGCCCTCGATATCCAGTTTCTCGAGAAGAGCGCGCGCGTGACAGGTTCGGTCCCGTATTTGTTCATATTTGGCACCACCGTCGCACTGCTACTGATGGCCTGGGTTCAGGTGGCAGGCCTCATGCTCTCCAGAGCTGCCGATCGCCTGAAAGAGTTGGCCGTGCGCGCTTCGATGGGTGCGAGCGCTAGCCGATTAGTCGGTTTATTCGCCGCAGACGCGATCTGGCTCTCGCTCGGGAGCGTGGCATTGGCCTGGACGGGCGTTCCGAGCCTGACGGCCCTTCTGATCTCTTGGCTACCAGCAAGTGTCCGGTTCGGGCAGTACCTTCAAGCTGACGAGAGGACGCTGGCGTTTGCCGGCGCAGCCACCGTGCTCGGCATCGTGGTCATTTCGACCGCACCGATCTACCTCATTCGGCGCGTGTCGCCGTTGGCCCTGTTGTCCGGAAGCCTCGGAGACGGGCGCCGATCTGTCTCGAGAGCTCGGCGATTCCTACTGGTGACTCAGATCGCGCTGACGACCATGTTGCTCTATGTGGCAGGTCTCTCCGTGCACAGTCTCTTCCGTGTACTGTCGTTCGACTACGGCTTCGACGCCAACCGAGTCCTCGTCGCTGACCTGCCGTTGTCACCGTCCCCGATTAAGGGCGATCATGGACCTGACCGCAAGTGGACAAAGGATGAGTTGGAGCAGGTGAAGGGGTGGGTGGAATCTCACAAACAACGCACTCTTGAGTCGATTGAGGCGCTGAAGGCCATGCCTGGAGTCAAGGCGGCCGCAGCTCTCACCGACACCCCAATACCTACCCGCACTAGGCTTACCACCGCCGGCACTGAGGTCACCTGGGTGGGCAGTCGCCCCGTAGACCGACTCCCAGTCGTACTTATCTCGGCCAGCCAGGATTTTATTAAGGCCCTTGGTGCAACGCTGCTGGTCGGGGAGTCCTTTGATGCTGCATCCGCCGCTGGACGACGCGACGTCATGGTCATCAACGAAACCTTCGCGAGACAGATTTCACCGCAAGCATGGCCTATTGGAGTGAAGATCGTCAGCAGCAATATGAATGGGACAGTGATCGGAGTAGTCAAGAATCTGGTGGATTCCGCTCCGGGAGTTGCGCCTCTTCCGCAGATATTTCAGCCACTCGCACACCGATCTGCCCTGGCCCGAATTGCAATTGTTCGTTCAGAGGGTGACGCCGAGGCCGCGGCATCAGGTGTCCGCAACCTGTTGCAAGTGAGATTTGGTCCGCTGAAATCGGATCAGATTCGGCTCCTTGCTTCAGACGTCGATGCCACAGTTGTTCCTTGGCGCGGACGCTCGGCGGTGCTGATGCTCGTCGCGTTCCTTTGTGTGCCGGTCGCGATCCTCGGGTTGTCGAGCGGACTGCTATTTGCTGTCAGGGCCCAGTCCCGCGAGATCGGCATCAAGCTCGCGCTGGGCGCCAGTCCAGTCAGGCCCGCTGGAATGTGATCCACACGGCACTGCGGCTGACCTCGATCGGTGGTGCCGTCGGTGTCTTGACTGGCATCGGGATCGGCACGTTGATGGACAATCAGCTGTTCGAGGTCTCTCCGATAGATCCTGTGATTGTGGTCACAGTCGTAGGCGGCATGTTGGCACTCTCCTGGTGCTCGGCGTTGGCGCCGGCGACAAGGGCTTCTCGAATCGACCCAGCCGTCGTCTTGAGGGACAATTAGTTCAGTCAGGCACAGTCGGCCTGGCTTCTCCAAAGCTGGGCGCGAGGTCGGCGGCTCGGACTGCGACCTGGAGTTCCCAGGATTCTGTGGAGACTGCTTGACCGTCAGCCGACATGAGCGGCCTCGTACTGATTCGGGCTGATGACGGCGTTGTCCCAACAGTTGCCTTTGCGACTCATGCTGGGCTCGAGCCGGTTGGTGCGGCAGAACCTCCGCCACGCGTCACTGCCAAACTGCGAGCCTCGGTCCGAGTGAATCAGCGTGTGGCGCGCGCGTCGCGCACGGACCGCTTTCAACACGGCATCCAGCACCAGCTCGCGTCGAATCGTCGGGGCGACCGCCCAGCTCACCACCTTGCGCGAGAACAGGTCCAGCACCACGGCCAGGTAGAGCCACCCTTGCCACGTCCGAATGTAGGTGATGTCCGTCACCCACGCCCGATTCCGATGGCTGACTTTGAACTGACGTTTCAAGTGGTTCGGGATGAGCACTGCGGGCTTGCCCACGGTCCATTGTCGTGTCCGATAGCCGTGCAACGCCCGCAAGCCGGACTCCCGCATGAGACGCGCGACGCGGTGCTTGCTGCAGCCCTCGCCCGGCCTCCCGCAGATCGAGGAACACGCGTGGTGCCCCATAGATACCCTGGCTCGCCGTGTACGAGGCCCGGATCAGCCGAAGCAGGCGCGCGTCTTCGAGGCCGCGATCCGATACCGGTTTCTTCAGCCACGCGTAGTAGCCGCTGGGAGCGACCTGAAGGACCCGGCACTGCACCGCGACAGGGAACTGCCGCTGATGGCTCTTGATGAATTCGTAGGTCTTGCGCACGCGGGCGTGCCGAAGCTGTTGAGACATGGGGACCTCCTGAGGAGAGCAACGTACTTGCCCTCAGACTGTCCACGAAATCCTGGTAACTCCAACCCTACTTCTGCTTCAAAGCAGTGTCGAGCACTTCGCGAAATCGAGCAATCGGCTGCGCCCCCCACAGTCCCGCCTCTATAGCCACCTCTCCTCCCAGCACCCTTCTTCCAATAAAGCTCGTGGGAGTGCCTGTGACACCTAGGCGTTCCGCCTCGCGCATGTCAGCATCGACCTGCCTCCTTGCTGCATCAGACTGCGAGCATTTGTCGAGCTCACCATCCGGGAACCCAATATCTGCCCGCGCGAGGGCGATTGCAACGCTTCCTAACTTTTCAGGGGAACCAAATAGTCGATCGTGAAAGTCCCAGAATCGGCCCCGCGACGACGCACACTCGGAGGCGATGGCCGCTGGCATTGCGTTCGCATGGATCGAGATAAGCGGTAAATGCCTGAAAGCCAAAAGAACGCGACCCGAGGCTACGTATTCTTTCTCAAGGGTCGGCAAGACGTCCTGAACCATTTTTCGGCAGAAGGGGCACTCAAATTCAGAGAACACCAGGAGCACAACGGGAGCCGTCGCGCTGCCACGCAATTTCGCTGAATCGAGTGACAGCGGTGAGGTCGGCAGTTTAATGGCGGCGGCCGGCACCGCCGCTCGCGATCTCCACACAAACGAATCGCTGGCAAAACGCCATATCACCAATGAGGCCGCAGCAATGACAGCCAGCGTTGCGATTTGGTCAAAAGCTGCCGCAATCCGCCCTTTTCTCACAGCGTCCATCTTCGCTCTCCTGGTCGCTAGCCGCTTTCCTCTCAACCTTTAGTCACGGCACGGCTGGAACGGAGCGGACCAGGGTCCGCTCCGTTCCGGGCTGTCAGCCACCACATTGACCAGTTTTTGGAACGAGCTGAACTGTGACGTCGTTGCAAGTACAGTGATAGTACGCAAACCCCTCAGCGCAACTGTACTGGCCAGCATGACCTGTACATGCATCGTCACACTGGGCCACCGCTGTCGGGCAGCATCCTGCGGCCGCCTCTGCGGTACGCGCAAAACCCAGAAGCAGCAGTGCACAAAGTAGGATCAGTTTGCGCCTCGTTCGATTGTTCTTCATCATGGCTCCTTTTCTCTGGCAAGGGACTAACACTGCCGAATCCTGCGCCCGTGTCGACGTTGGGTCAATACGGGAATTGCCCGTTTAGTTGCTACGAGTCCTTGATTTCATGATTGGTCCTTTGGCGCCGACGAGCGGCGGATTCCTTCACCCAGGGAAAGCGTCCATGAGACGGCCGCGCAACTACGACGAGCGCGAGTACTCTCGATTGATTGCCGCCGCGAGGCATTACGCCCCCACGTTGTCAGCGCCGTCGTCGCGCTCGTCCTCGCGGTCATGGTCACGGCTTGGCCACAACGCCCAGCCGACGCTCGCTATTTCAACCTCGGACCAGCACGAAACGTGACCGACCCTTCAAGCCTAAGAGTGTCGCAAAGGGCCCGCCGTTTTCCGTCATGGCGTGGAGGAGCCGATGATTCATGAACAACGCCAAGGTAGGGGCACGTCCAGCACCTGGTGAAGCCGATGGGTGCTGATGCCCTTCGCGACCGAAGCGGCGGTAATGGGCGTCTCGGCCGATTTGATCTGTAAACTCGCTGCTCGGCAAAGCCTATGCCGTCACGGCTGAAGGGCGCCATGGCCGCCGGCGATGGCGAACGTGAACGATCGAGACAGTTGGCAGGTCCACTTCGCCAGAGCGACTGGATTCAGCGGCGCATCTTCCCGGGTTCGGAACTCACGTCGCTGCTCGAGATCCAGCGCTCGCTAGGCGCGTGCGACCCGGCTGTCAGTCTTCCACCTCGAAGACATGGGCCTGCACTATGCCGCCACACTGGCCGAATGGCGGCGGCGTTTCCACGAATCGAGTGAGGCGGTGCGCGGGCTGGGGTTCGATGATCGGTTCTGCCGACTGTGGGATTACTACCTGGCCTATTGTGAAGGCGCGTTCCGCGAGCGGCACATCAGCGATGTTCAGCTCATGCTGACGAAGACCGGCAATCGTTCCTCGCTCTACGGTGAACCTGCTTCCAGTGAGTTACCAGCGTCACGCATCGTGGCGTACGTAGCGCGGGCTGGGTCTCAAGCCAGCGGTGCAAGGCGCCCTTGAAGCCCCCGCCTGAAGGGAACCATTCTTATTTCGTCTCCTTGTCCTTCAACACCGCCACCCAGATGTTGCCTTCGGTGCCGGTCGCCGTATAGGAAAACCAGGTGTTGTCGTGCGCAACGCTGAGGCTGCGCCCGATCACATAACCACGCACCGACACCAACGGCTTGGTTGTCCCGGTCTCGGAGTCGACCACCGAAATACCGTCAGACGTGCGCAACAGCAGTCGCCGGCTGTCGCCGAGCCAGGCGGGCTGGGTCCAGAGGCCGTTCAATGCCAGTGGAACGCGACGATACTGTTTTGACGCAAGGTCATAAGTGATCAGGGCGGCAGTCCCGCCGGTGTTATCGACAGCAGGACCAAGAACACGGCGTCCGTCGCGGGACCACGAGAACGGCCACATCTGGGCATCGTCAGCGAACGAGGACTCCTTCGGTGGCGGCTGGGCGCCCCTCGAGTTACCGGCGATGAAGAATAAGCCACCGGCATTGACGCCGCCGAACGAAATTCGCGAACCGTCGGGTGACCACGTTGGAAAATTCGGGTTGGCTCCAGCGGTCACCTGCTCCATGCGGCTTCCGTCCGGCCGTATCGTCCAGAGGTCGTACGCGCCGCCCCGATCCGAGTAGAAGAGAATCTGCGTGCCGTCAGGCGACCACGTGGGACCGCGGTCGCGCGCGGCATCGTCGGTCAGACGCCGGTACTCGGTTCCGTCGGTCCGAGCGACGAACAAATCCTCGCGAGTGCCAGTCTCATTGAAGGCGATCCAGCGGCCATCAGGAGAGATGTCATGGTCACGAATGGGCCGGCTGCCTCTGAGCATGGGAATCGGCGACCCGACCAGCGTCTCCCGCGTCGCGTCGAAGCCCTGCCGGTACATCGTCGACCGCCACTCAAGGCTCGCGAACGCGAGGGTGCTGCCGTCGCGCGAAAACGACATGGACCCGCTCCATAACGACGGGGTTGTCACCGGTTCCGGATCGCCCGTGACCTGGCCGCTTCGCTCGTCAATCGCGATGCGCCACAGGTTCATGGTGCCGCCGCGGTTGCTCGAAAAATACAGGTAGTCGCCTTCAGGCGACCAGGTGGGGCTCCAATCGAGCGCCGCGTCGTTGGTGACATCGATTATGGCCGCTTCTGCTTCAGAGCCGTCCGCGGCCACGGTCCAGAGGTCGCGCTGGCCGGTACCGGTCCGGAGGCCAAAATAGGCGATGCGCCATCCGTGCGGAGACCAGGCGGGTTGCAGGGCAGAGCCGGTCGTCCGCACCTCGCGCTTCTGGCCGGATTTCACATCAATCACCAACAGGCCAGACGCGAAGCCGCCCAGATCCGTGGGCGAGACAAAGTCGCTGCGGGAGGCCACGAGCTCGCGGCCGTCCGGTGACCACGCGGGCCAGTAGCCTTCTTCTCTCACGCGCGTGACCGATTCCCCGGTTGCCGTCATCAGAAAGATTCCGCCCCCATCGCGATCGGAGCCAAAGGCGATGCGCTCACCGTCCGGGGAGAACGCCGGCGTCCGGTTTGCCGATTCGGTGGTGAGCGCCACGCCCTTGCGCGCGCCAATGCGCAGGGAATAGATCTGCCAGTTGCCGGTGTCGTCGCTGGCGTAGACCACGGTCCTTCCGTCAGGCGAGAGCGTTGGAGTGGCTTCGACACCTGAAAAATCGCTGACTTGCTGGAACTCCGTCACGTGAGACCCCGTGGAGGCGGTCGGGCGATTCGCCGTGTAGCGACCGACGAGGAACATCGCGGCGGCTCCGACGAGTGCCAGCGCCACGGCGATTGGCCGGCCTCGGCGCCGTTCGGCCCTCGGCGACACGATCGCCGCCGCGCCACCAGAGGCCGTCGACGAGCCGAGAGACTGCAGTGCGAATGCCAGGTCGCGTGCCGACTGGAAACGTTCCTCGGGACGTTTCTCGAGGCAGTGCCGGACGATGGATTCGAATGATGAGGAAAGGGCAGCGCTGTCGCGAACCAGATCCGGCGGATCTTCGCGAAGGATGGCCGTCATTGTCTCGGCAGCCGTCTCACGCGCGAACGCACGCCGGCCGCTGGCCATTTCGTAGAGCACGCAGCCCAGCGAGAAAATGTCGGCGCGGTGGTCGGCAGCCAACCCTTTGACCTGCTCTGGCGCCATGTAGCCGACCGTGCCCATCACGGTCCCGGGATTGGTCTGTTGCAGTTGGGTCGGTGCGCTGGTCGCGTCTGTCCTTGTGGCTTGATCGAGTGTCTTCGCAAGACCGAAGTCCAGGATCTTCACTCGGCCGTCGGCAGACAGAAATACATTCTCCGGTTTCAGGTCGCGGTGGACGATGTGCTTCTCATGTGCGGCGGCCAGACCCTGCGCGATCTCGATGCCGATCTGCGTCACCTTGCGAATCGGCAAAGCAGACGGCGTGCCTGCGCCGTGGGACGAATTCAATCGCTCGCGCAGTGTCTCGCCCTCGAGAAGCTCCATGACGACGAATGCGATTCCCTCGATGGAGCCAAATTCGTAGACGGCGAGGATATTCGGATGTGACAACGCCGCAATGGCTTTTGCTTCGCGTTCGAATCGTGCGCGCGCCGCATCGTCCAAAGCCAGATGCGGCGGCAGGACCTTGATCGCCACATCGCGGTCGAGCTGGTATCGCGGGCACGATAGACCTCGCCCATTC
>CAZAZR010000051.1:0-25512 GCA_964489685.1 uncultured Solibacteraceae bacterium
TCTACGTGGCCAGTCAGGAAGGCAAGATCACGGTGATCAAGGCCGGCGCCGCGTGGGAGGTGCTGGCGGTGAACGATCTCGGTGAGGACATTGGTGCAACGCCTGCGCTCGCCGGTGGTCGCCTCTACGTGCGCACACGCGGCGCGGTGTACTGCTTCCGCCAGTAGGCTCAATCCCGAGCACCGGCCGTGTCTCTCCGTGTCGTCAGGGCATACGAAAGGGGTCTCATCCTTTTCGAGATCACGGGCGTGGGTGGGCCGGGCCCCGATGATCCAGCCACAAGAGATAGACTCTAACGCGTGAAACGCGGATTCTCCATTCTGATACTGGCGCTGTGCGCGCTCGGTGCAACCGCCGTTTCGGCCGCGGCCCAGACTGCTGGGTCGGCTCGGCCGGACAACCTGAAGGTATTCCTGGACTGCGGCGACAGTTGTGATTTTGACTTCCTTCGCCAGGAAATCAGCTACCTCGATTACGTGCGCGACCGGAAGGACGCCGACATCCACGTGCTTGTGACCACGAGGAACACCGGGACGGGCGGGCGCGAGTACTCGCTGCAGTACATCGGGCAGGGCCGCTTCGCGGACCACGTCCACCACTTGCTCTTCATTTCGAGCGGCACCGACACGGGCGACGAGCGCCGCCGCGGCTTCGCACGCATCTTCACGCTGGGCCTGACGCCGTACCTGATGGACACGCACACTGCAGACCGGTTGCGCCTGCAATTCACGGCACCACTCGAACCGCCGACCGCCACCATGGCCCGGACAGACCGGTGGAATCTGTGGATTTTCCGGCTGGGCGCCAGCACCTCGCTGCGCGGCGAACGCTCGGACAAGAGCCGGCAGTTCAAGGGCAATTTTTCGGCGAGCCGTACCACCGAACAATTGAAAGTCAGTTTCACCAGTGAAGGCCAGTTCGACGGGAACACCTTCACCCTGAGCGACGGCAGCACGCTGGAGTCAACGTCGCACAACTACAACATCCGCGCCGTGGCGGTCAAAAGCCTGGACGCCGACCACTGGGCCGCCGTGGGCCGCCTCTCCACGGGCGATTCGACGCAGCAGAACTATGCGCACAATTCCAGGCTGGCGACCGGTATTGAATACAACATCTTTCCCTATTCGGAGTCCACGAAGCGCGCGCTGCTGTTCCAGTATTCGCTCGGCGTCAACCGCTACGACTACATCGAGACCACGATCTACGACAAGCTGCATGAAACCCGCCTCGATACCTCGTTACAGGGGGTGCTGGCGTTCCGGCAGCCTTGGGGGTTTTCGTCGTTCTCCGCCGAATACATCACGTTCCTGCACGACCTGTCCAAGCACCGGGTGGAGCTTGACGGCCAGCTCGATCTGCGTCTGTTCCGAGGTCTGAGCGTCAACACCAAAGGCAAGTTGTCTCTCGTACACGATCAGCTGTATCTTCGGGCGGGCACCGCGAGCGACGACGAGATTCTGCTGCGGCGGCAGCGCCTGGCCACGTCGTACCGGTACGAGTTCAGCGTCGGGTTCAGTTATCAGTTCGGCTCCATCTTCAACAACGTCGTCAATCCGCGCTGGGATCGTTGACACGGCGGGATCGTCGCGCGGCAGGGTCCCTCGGCCAGGTTCATCGTGTTGAAGCGGCCCTTTGACGCCTGTCGGCGTGTGAGTCGAATCATTTGTGGCGCACGCCTCCGAGAAACTTTTCCAGGAACGTGTCCATGCGGCTGAGCCACTGCAGCCAGCGATCGTGCCGCAGTGAATCATGCACATCATCGGGCTGGACGATCAGTTCGTAGTAGATATCGCGCTGCCGCAGCAACTGGACCAGTCCCACCGTCTGCGCGAACGTCACGTTCCGATCGTCGTCTCCCTGGATGATCAGGACCGGAGACTTCCAGGTGTCGATCTGCGAGATGGCTGACGCTTGATAGGTCGGCGTGTCGGGATCGAGGGAACTGCCGTACAGGTGCACGCCGGCGTAGTCCACCCCGGCCGCGAAGATGTCGGAATGGCGCGCGAGGGCCTGCGCGGTGAGCAGACCGCCGTACGACAGGCCGTAAATGCCGATCCGCGCCGGATCCACGTCGGGTCGCGATTGCAGGCATGTTGCACCGGGCCGCCATGCACGAACACGATTGCGGGTCGCTTCTCGCCAGGGCGAATGTCCTTCGGCACGAACACCTGCTTGTGGATCTCGAAGGCGTTATCGGCCGGGTGCGTAATGACCAGTTCAGGCTCGACGTGCGCCGCCGTGGGAAAGCCGGGCCGCGAGGCGGGGAACACGATCTTCTGCGTCGTGGGTGACGACCAGATCCCCAGCGACTGCGGCATGTTCCAGCTCGCGCTGAGCGTCGCCAGTGCCTTGCCAGAGGCGAGCGGCGCCGGATAGGTCTCTATGCCGGAACCGGTCGTGACCTGGCGTGCTGCGCCACACGCGACTGGAACGGCCCAGATGTGACGCCGCTCGATGTCGGTGGCATTCGTGCAGTAGTAGAACGTGGTCCCATCGTGCGAGATGATCCAGGATGTGGCGTCTTCGATCATCCCGTCGGTCGAGATGATCTGAACGGGCGTGGCCGCGGGGTCCGTGTAGTGCAGGCTGTAGAACCGATCCCACTCGTCAACGGCCGCCGATGAAGCCGTGATCGGTGCGCGTGCTCACGAAGGCGACTCGTGAACCATCGGGCGAGAAGACGGGAGCGCTGTTCGTGCCGAAGGCGCTGATGAAGGGCGCCTCGCCACGGTCCATCGCGTTTGTGGCCGCCGCTCGTGACACACGCACCCGGTAGATGGTCCCGTGGCGCGTCTGCAACAGATACCGCCCATCTGGAGACAGGACGGGACTCGCGCCTTCCGCCACTCGCCAGGACACGCCCGGCGTTGCCGTATGAGCGGCCCAGACGGCTTCGTCACCACCGTCGGGATTCCCCGATGGATTCGCGTGCCAGCCATCGCGGTTCGCGGCGCTGCCCCGGACAAACGCGACGGTCGATCCGTCCGCAGAAATCGTGACATCGGTAAGGTCAACGCCGTCGTCTTCCGGGTAGCTGGTGAGCTTGACGGGCGCGAAGGCCGGCGCGGCGGCGGTGTAGACGTTCCGGCGTCCCCGTTCGTAGGCCACCCACGCCACACGATCGGTCTTCGCGGCGGCGACCACCTCCAGTGGTGACGCAGCGCCCAGAAACTCTTCGATCGTTGGCGCGCCAGTGGCCTGCGGAGATGCCGAAGGCGTGGCAGCCAGCGTCAGACCGACGGCGATCGAAATAAACAGAACCAATCGAGTGCGCACCATGTGACACCTCCAGAATCGAGGGAGGGTAACACAGCCCCGACGAGGCACAGGTCGCGGCCATTGGCCATGTCGCCGGCTGGTCCCGAGGCTGACGGCTTCTGGCGCATCTGTCTGGTTGGCGTGCTAAAATTCGCAAGTTCACCGACGGAGTCTACACAGTGCTTCAACTCAAGCCGCTTGACCCGGCCGTTCCGATCTTCCAACAGATCCAAACGGAGCAGTCGCCCGTCATCTTGGTAAACATCTTCACCATCACGGAAGGCGACATCCCAGCTTTGCTCACGGCCTGGGAAGCGGACGCAAGCTGGATGAAGAAGCAACCAGGCTATATCTCAACCCAACTGCATCGCGGTATCGCAGGCAGCACGGTCTTCTTGAACTACGCAATCTGGGAATCTGTGGCCCATTTTCGAGCCGCCTTCAGCCATCCCGACTTCAAGAGCGCCTTGGAGCACTACCCGTCTTCGGCTGTGGCGTCTCCGCACCTCTTCGAGCGCCTGACCGTGTCGAATCTATGTGTCGGTCCGTAGTCGTCCTGGGTCAGATCGACCCGGCAGAAGTATTTCGGGAGCGATAGAGACGCCCGGTTGGCTCTACCTGCCGCGAGTGCCGTCGTCGCGATCGTGCTTGAATTTTTTGGTCCCTGGGCCGTCGCCACCGGGCTTGTGCGAACCGACTGAACCCTTCGGAGTATCGGCGCGCGAATTCTGGCCTTTGCTCCCGGCATTTCCGCCCGCGCTCTTCCCAAGGGTGCCGGCGGGACCGTTCTGGTTCTTTCCCGACACGGTCTTCTGATGCTGATTGTCGACAATCTCGTTCTGCTTGTCGTCGGTCCTGGAGTTCATCTGTACCTCTGAGTTGTAGTGAAGCAAGGGCGTCCAAAGAAGAATCCCACGTCACGGCGGCCGGCGCTGTCCACAAGATGACACCGTGACAGAGGCGCACGGCGATATCTGATTGACACGCCCTTGTTGCGCCGTCGTGCCGGATCCGTCGCAGCGATGCGCCATCCTTGCCGCCGATGGCATACCTGACATCGCTTTCGCGTACGTCTTTCAACCTCGTCCATCGCCACCGCCTCGTCTACAACACCTGCTGGGAAGACCCGCGGCTGGATCGCGAGGCCCTCCTTCTGGGGCCCGATGACGAAGTCGCCGTCATCACCTCGGCCGGGTGCAATGTGCTCGACTACGCCCTCGACGCGCCCGCGCGCCTCTTCGCCGTGGACATCAACCCGCGGCAGAACGCCCTGCTGGAACTCAAACAGGCCGGCATCCGCGCCCTGGACCACGCGGACTTCTTCCGGCTCTTCGGCCAGGGACACCACCCGGGCTGGCAGGACCTGTACCGGCCGCGCCTGCGTGAACAACTATCGCCCTGGGCCGCGCGCTATTGGGACAAACACGGCGCGTTCTTCAGCGGTGCGGCCGGACGCGGCACGTTCTACTTCCACGGCACCACGGGCCTGGTCGCCTGGGCCATCAAGGCCTACCTCGACCGCGTCATCAAGGTGCGCGACGATGTGCAGGAGTTGCTGCGGGCGTCGTCGGTGGACGCGCAGCGCGATATTTATGACCGCCGGTTGCGGCGCCAGCTGTTCCAGCCCCTGGTGAAATGGCTGCTGGGCCGCGACGCCACCCTGGCGTTGCTGGCCGTGCCCCGCCCGCAACGCGAACACCTGGAACGCGACTATCCACACGGAATCGCGGACTTCATCGCGGAGCGAGTGGAGCGCGTGTTCACACGGCTGCCCCTGGCAGACAACTACTTCTGGCGCGTGTATCTGCAAGGGCACTACGAACCTGAGTGCTGCCCGGAATACCTCCGGCCCGCGTCGTTCGCGCGGCTCAAGGCTGGACTCGTCGATCGGATCACCACGCACACGGCATCGGTAGAGCAGTTCCTGAAGGGGCATACGTCGCAGGTCTCGGCGTTCGTGCTGCTCGACCACATGGACTGGTTATGCGGATCCGATCAGACGGCTCTGCACAACGAGTGGCAGGCCATCGTGGACCACTCCGCACCCGGTGCGCGCGTGCTGTGGCGCAGCGGCGGGCGGCAGACCGCGTTTGTGGATGCCGTGACCGTGCGCATCCGCGGCCGCCGGCGACGCGTGGGAGACCTGCTGGTTTACGCGCAGGAACTCACGTCGCGGCTGCACGAACTCGACCGCGTGCATACCTACGGCAGCTTCCACGCCGCCGAACTCACATGCTGACCGCCTGGCAGGATCTCAAGATCCTCTCGCATCTGGCGCGCGGCGGCAGCCGGGCTCCGCAACACGCCGATCGGTTGGAACAGTTCTATCGCGGTCAGGCGGACGGCTATGACGCCTTTCGTGAACGCCTGCTCCCGGGACGACGCGAACTGATTCAGGCCCTGCCGCTGCGTCCTGGGGCCGTCTGGATTGATCTGGGTGGCGGAACGGCGCGCAATCTGCTCTATGCGGGACCCGCCCTCGCCCACCTCGCGCAGGTCCACGTCATCGACCTGTCGCCGTCGCTGCTGGGGATCGCACGCCGTCGTGCGGAGGCCGCCGGCTGGGACAATGTTGAAGTGACGCACGCCGATGCCACGGCCGTCGATCTGCCCGACGGCTGCGCCGACATCGTCACCTGCTCCTATGCCCTGACGATGATCCCCGATTGGTTTGCGGCAATTGACGAGGCCCATCGCCTGCTCAGCCCAGGCGGCGTCATCGGCGTCGTCGATTTCTACGTCTCGCGTCCGGTGGCCGCACCACTCGTGCAGCATGCCGCGATCACCCGGCACTTCTGGCCATGGTGGTTCAGCCACAGTCATGTGCAGCTCCACCCCGACCACCTGGCGTATCTGCAGCGGCGTTTCACGACGCGGGCGCTGGTCGAGGCGCGTACGCCGCTGCCATACCTGCCGGTGGGGCGCGTACCGTACTATCGGTTCGTCGGTCAGAAGCGTTACGCCTGACGCGGCGCGGCCTCCGGCGGCGGCCACGCGACTGATGTCGGCGCGCCGCTGACCTTGTCCTTCCACTCCAGCACGTGCCCCAGCGGCGCACGCAGCGGCTGCCACGCCAGCAGGCGCACGGTCGACATGACGGACCGCAGCCACAGCGGACCACCGCCCGGCCAGTGGCGCGACAGCGGTGTCAGCCCGGTCGCCGTCTGGCACGACACCCGGTCGGTCCAGTGCTGCCACCCTTCCGGATAGTGCCGGTACGCCGAGAGCACGTCGGCCACCGACGCGATCGTGCGACCGACAATGTGTTCGCGATACTCCGGCATGGTCACGACGGTGCTGATGCCGGCTTTGATTTCATGGACAAATCCGGTGAACGAACTGGCGTGACTGACGTTGAGGAGCGCGTTGGGCGCACAGGCGTGGCGGTCACCGCCTGAGATGAGCGGATGTCCAGTGGTGCGCGAGAGCGCCACGGTCTCGAGGTTCTCGCCCCAGGATCGATAGCCATTCAGTTCCAGCGCGTGCATCAGGTGGCCCTGTTCAGCGAGGAACCTCGTCAGCAGCCGCTTGTGCGCATCGGGCCCGAGCGCCGCCAGGTCCCACATCGGGTGATTGAGCACCACCAGGATGTCGCCCGATGCGGTGAGGTCGGTCAGCAGACCAGTCAGCGGTTCCACCTCCGGCTGCGCGGTAAAGGCCTCGAGCCGGTCGAACCACTCGCGCGCCGATGGGTGCGGCAGGTTGTGCACACCCACGTGCAGGAAACCGTCGCCGTACGGCATCGTCCATTCGAATGAGATCGGCGAACAGCGCGGGCTGAAGGTGCGTTGCAGTTCCAGTCCAGCCTCGATGCTGTCGTGGTCGGTCACCGACACGATCGGTGACAGCCCCAGTCGCGCGATCTGGTTCGCTTCCGAATCGAAGACACCGCGTGGGCCCACCGGTGGATGCCACCAGCCTTTCGCGAAATCGACCTGCGCGCCCAACTGCGCCTGGTGCTGCCGCACGTGCTGATTGAAGAGGCTGCCCAGCACTGGAATGCGCTTTACGTAGAGCGGCAGGTGCTCCAGGCTCTCGCGCGAGTGGTGTGTGTGTGCGTGCAGTGACACGCCGGACAGGAACTGCCGGCTCAGGTCGTCGGCCCTGGTCCATGTACGAAGTTCGGTCGGGGCTCCGCGTCTCGAAACTGGGGTCATGGATACCTCGTGATGGCTCACAGTAGTACGACGACGCGACGGCCACTCGACAGCGCGGACACGCGCGTGTGACGTGCGGCAATTTACCGGCACGTGGCCGATCCGATACTCGCCCGTCATGCGCGTGCGCGATGCTCTGGGTGTTCGCGGCTGGACTGTCCGGCCGGTACGGGACAACGAGCGGATGTCTTGTTGTCCCGGCACTCCGCCGGCTTCCGGGCAGCCGCCGCGACCTCCATCGCCGAGGAGGACGTCCTGGCCACCATTGCGATCATCACCGACAACGACTTCAACAAGGTGAACGGTGTCACCACCACGCTCAAGGCCGTGCTGCGGCACGCGCCGGCTGATCTGCGAGTTCGCGTGTACACGTCGGCGGATCTGTCTGTGGACGAACCGGACTACTGCGCGATGGCCTCGTGGGGTGTCGGCCTGCCGTGGTATCCGGACATGCGCATCTACTGGCCGCACGTCCAGCAGTTGCGGCGTCGGCTGGCCGCTGACGGTGCGCAGGCGCTGCACCTGACCACGCCCGGGCCCATGGGCCTGGCGGCGCGGTGGATGTGGCGTCGCGCCAACCTGCCGATGGTCGGCAGCTATCACACGCACCTGGGGGACTACGTCACCACCTACAGCGGATCGGGCGCACTCGGCCGCGGTCTTGAGGCGTACATGCGCTGGTTGTACGCGCCCTGCCAGACCGTGCTCGTCCCGTCGGCGGCTACCCACTCAAAGCTGCAGGCTCATGGGTACCCCGCCGCGCAGCTCCAGGTCTGGTCCCGCGGGGTGGATACCACGTGCTTTCGTCCGTCGGCGCGGTCGAGCGCGCTCCGCGAGGCCTGGCATGTGGATGACCGCCGGCCCGCCATCCTCTATGCGGGACGTCTGTCGATCGAGAAGGGGCTGTCGCTGCTGGGGCCGATACAGCGGCGGCTCAACGCCTTGCGACTCAGCCATCGCTTCATCTTTGCCGGCGATGGACCGATGCGTGCCGAACTGGCGGCCATGTGCCCGGAAGCGATGTTCCTTGGCAGCATCCCGCATGCGCGCGTGGCCGAGGCGATGGCATCGGCTGACGCGTTCCTTTTCCCGAGCGCCACCGATTCGCTGGGCAACGTCGTGCTGGAAGCGCAGGCCTGCGGGCTGCCGGTGCTGGTGACCAACCAGGGCGGACCGCAGGAGCACATGGTGCACGGCACCACCGGCTGGGTGTGCCAGGCCGGCAGTGCGCACGCCTTCGCCGATCGACTGGCGGGCTGGCTGCTGACGCCTGGCGAGCGCCGCATCATGGGTGAGGCCGCCGTGACCTATGCAGTCGCGCGCAACTGGCCGGCGGCGCTCGAGCCGCTCTACCGCGCGTGGCGCGCGGCAACGGATGGCCATGCTACGACCGGAATCTCGCACCGGACAGGTACGGCGTGACCTGGTCGCGTGCATGGAACTGGAAGTCTGCCGTGGTCAGCGCGCTTTGTCGCGCGTGCATATTTTTTGCGATCAACCTCTCTGCGGGCCTTGAAGCGGCCGTGGCCGCGATGCAGGTGGAGTTCGCCTATCGTGCGGTGGCCGCCGGGTTCTACGGATCACTGACCGAGCGGTTCGCGCGCATGCGTTCAGAACGCCAGGCGCGTCGGGCGGCCACGCTCGTCGTGCCGGCCGTGGCGCATCTGGTGGAGTTCGGGATCCACGCGTGGGCCGACACGGCTGTGCTGGGCTGGAGCATCGTCGGCTCGATCGCGTTCAGCGTCCTCACCACGCGGTTCAACCTGTTTGCGATGAGACGAGGCGTGTTGACTGTCGGCCACGGGAGCGCGTCCTGGTGGCAGGACCTTCGGGCGATGCCCGCGATGGTCGCGGCCTTTCTGTCGGCCCAGGGGACGCGATGAAACGCAGCGTCCACTTCACCAACGCCTGGCACGGCACATCGGGCGGCATCAGGACCTTCTACGAGGCGCTCCTGGCCGGGGCCGAGCGTCATCGGCGGCACGTGGCACTCGTCGTGCCGGGAGAGCGAACGGCGTGTGACCGCCGCGGAGAGTTCGCGCGCGTCTACACGGTGCGCGCACCGCGCAGCCCGGCGTTTGACCGGCGGTACCGACTGCTGCTGCCGCACCGGTATCTGAGCGCCCGACGGTCAGCGGTGTGGCGCATCCTGGCGCGCGAACGGCCAGACGTCGTGGAAACCTGCGACAAGTACCTGCTGCCGTTCCTCAACGGATTGGTCAAGCGACGGGCGGGGGATGGCCCTCGACCCACGCTGGTCGGGCTCAGTTGTGAGCGTCTCGATGACAACATTCGCGTCTGGATTGGCGGCGGCCGCATGGCGGATGCCGCCGCGCGCACCTACCTCAGGCGCGCCTACCTGCCGCTCTTCGACGGGCACATTGCCAACTCCGAGTACACGGCTGACGAGCTGCGCGCGGTGGTCAGCGACCACGGCGATACGGACTGGCGGCTGAGGCGACTCCGCGGTCGCGTGCTCGTGGGCCCGATGGGAGTGGACGTCGATGGATTCAGCCCCACCCGTCGATCCGACGCGCTGCGCACGCGGTTGCTGGCCGACATCGGCGGTGATCACGATACGACAATGCTCGTGTATGCGGGGCGGCTGTCTCCAGAGAAACATGTCCTGGGGCTGCCCGCGATGGTCCGGCACCTGGTGGCACGGGGGATCAACGCGCGTCTTGTGATTTGTGGCGACGGACCGCTGCGCGAGACCCTGGAACGCGCCGCCCAGGTTGAAGCACCGGGCCGCGTGCGTGTGCTGGGCCACATGGCCCGCGCCACACTGGCCGAAGTGCTGGCCAGCGCCGACGTGTTCGTGCATCCGAATCCGAAGGAACCCTTCGGTATCGGCCCGCTCGAGGCCATGGCCTCCGGGCTACCGGTCGTCCTGCCGCGCGCGGGGGGTGTGCTGACGTACGCCAACGATGCAAATGCGTGGCTGGGATCGGCTTCGGCGGAAGGCCTGGCGGACATGGTGCGTGAGTGCATCGCGCGACCCGTCCTCGCCAGACAGCGCTGTGTAGTGGGCATCGCGACCGCGCAGCATCTGGCCTGGCCCCATGCGATTGCCACCTACTTCGACCACTATGACGCGATCGACGCGGACCGGCGGCAGCCGCTCGGGCAGGGTTGGACGTCATAGCCGACCACCCCGGTGCTCCTGGAGGCGCTTGCGCACCACCGCCAGGTCGAGCCTGGCCTTGCCCAGCGCCAACTCCAGTTCCAGCAGGTGGAGCCGGGCCTGCACTACTTCAACTTCGGGTGCGGCGCCCACAGCCATCCGCGCGGCCAGCTGCGACGTTTGCTGCTGGGCCAGGTTCAGCTTCGGCTGGATCGTGTTGACCTGCTGGTCGGCCTCCGCCTCGAGGACGCGCAGTTCCGTCTCAATCTTGTCCATCTTGCCGGCGAGGAACTGCCGGCGGATGTCCAGCTTGCGCTGAAGGGTGTCAATCGCCATCGTCAGTTCGGCGATTCGCGTCCGCGACACCTCAAGCTCAATCGGCGCCGAGGTGCCGATCTCGACGGTTCGCTGCACGTGCTGTGCGAACTGCTTTGCATGCACCAGTGCCTGCTCGGAGACCGACATGGCCGCGACCAGCCGCTGGGCGACGAAGTCCCGCCCGGAGACGAGGGGCGCGGACAGTTCGTTTCGATAGTCCTCACCGGTGACTTGCACTTCGGCCAGCTGCAACTCAAGCATTTCGAATAGGCATACAACGGCCGGATCGTCTCCAGGTAGACCCGGATCACCTCGTCTTCGGCCAGCACACTTCGATTGACGCCCGGGCGGGGCCAGAACCCACGATCTATTTTCAAGCGGCCGCGCGAGAGCGCCTCCTACCCTTCGAGCGCATCGCTGACGGCTTTCATCAGCGCCTCTGACTTGAACGGCTTCTGCAACAACATCCGCCTGCCCTCGCGGACCTCGCGCGCCACCTCCGCATCGTTGACGTAGCCGGTCATGTAGAGCACCTTCAACCCGGGACGACGGGCGGTCAGGGCCTCTGCCAGCATTCGGCCACCCATGTGCGGCATGATCAAATCTGTCAGCAGCAAGTCAATCACCGGCAGCGTGTCCGTCATCGCCGACGCGCTGACGCCGTTGTCAGCCTCATGAACCTCGTAGCCAGCACGCCCGAGCCAGCGGCAGACGGCTTGTCTGACTGGCTGCTGATCTTCCACGACCAGCACGATGCCTCTGCCAGCCGTCGGCGCGGGCGTTGCTACGACTCTGTCTGGCGGAGCGTTCGGCACGCTGGGAAGCCAGACGCGGAACGTGGCACCGTGACCCGGTTCGCTCACCACATCCAGATGTCCGTTGCTCTGTTTCACGATGCCGTAGGCCGTGGAGAGGCCGAGGCCGGTTCCATGCTGCTGCCCCTTGGTCGTGAAGAAGGGCTCGAAGACCCGGGCCCTGACGGCGGCATCCATCCCGGCCCCCGTGTCGGTCACCGTCACAACCGCATACGTGGCGGGCGCGAGCGCCGGATCGGTCTCACCGGCCGCGACAATCGTCCTGGCAGTGGAGACGAGCAGCCGGCCGCCGTCAGGCATGGCGTCGCGCGAGTTGGCGGCGAGGTTCAGCAGCACTTGCTGCAGTTGGCCGGCATCGGCACTCACCGACCCGGCCTGCGCATCGAGACTGGTGGTCAACTCGATATCCTCGCCGATCAGCCGCCGCAGCAGTACGCTGGTGGTCCCGACGAGTTCGTTCAAGTCGAGCACGACCGGCGACAGCAGCTGCCGGCGGCTGAACGCCAGCAACTGGCGGGTGAGCGCCGTGGCCGATTCGCTCGCCTGGAGGATTTCCTGGATCGCGGCTCTCGCTGACTCCGGCAGGTCCTCGGCCAGCAGGACGTCGATCTGGCCGAAGATCACGACGAGCAAATTATTGAAATCGTGCGCAATGCCTCCCGCCAGTTGTCCGATCGCCTCCATCTTGTGCGCCTGCCGAAGCTCATCTTCGAGCGATTGCTGCCGGACGCTTGCAAGGCGCAGCGACTCGTTCGCTTCGGTCAACTCCCTCGTGCGCGTGGCCACGCGCGACTCAAGCTCCAGATGCGCCTGCTGCAGGGCCTTCACGGCTGTCCGCATCTGCGAGTTGGCGTCACCCAGTTCTTCGGAACTGAGCTCCATCGACCGCTCGATCATGTGTCGGTCGCTGTCCGATTGGTGGTACGCCTGATTGACGGCGGCAATGAAATCATGCCAGTCGTCCGGCACATCGTCCGCGTGGCCCAGGTGACGCTTCAGTTGCCGTCGCAGGAGGCTGTGCAGGGGTTCGCCCACGTCATCGCTCCGATAACGTGGTCACGGTCATCGTCTGATTGTGCAGTTCGCAGCGGCCGGTCGGAGTGAAAGGCGAGATCTCGCCGTAGGAGTAGAAGCCCGCCAGGACGGTGTTTGCGCCGACGACGTCCCTGACGCCCTCGATTTCTTCCTCCACGCGCTGCTGCAACACCATCTTGCGGCCCACGCAGCTGATGAGCAATGCACACGCCGTGGCATCGCCGCCGAGCGCGAGGGTGCTCACTCGTGCGGCGCCTACCGCACCATCGATGAGACGATCGAAGTTCGCGCGCATCAATTGTGCAAACGCCCCTACGGGCACATCGCCGGCAAAGGTCATGCTGTCGTCGGCCTCGCTGACACCCAGGACCGTTCGCACCACACCCCTGTCGGCCTCCGGGTCCCGGACGCTGAGCGGGAACAGCAAAGCTGAGCCGGGCAGGTCACGCGCCTGATCGCCGAGATACCGTTTGTACAACGCCAGCGCCGACTGGCCGTCCAGTTCGAACAGCACGTTCCCACGCGATCGCGTAATCAGTCGCACGGGACCAAAAGGATCCCATCCGCCGAGGGATCCATAGCCGATTCGCAGGCGGTCCCCGTACAGACCGACGGCTGTCACCACGCGCCGTCTGGGCGCTCCATCGACGATCACGGCCGTATCCTGGAAGTGGTAGCCGTCTGCGGACAAACCGCCGGTCACCGCCAGACTCGACGGCAGACCAGCCGTCAGACCCTGAACCAGCGCACTGCCATTGACGTGCAGCCCGTCCGACAGGACGAAGACGTGCCGGAGCCGATCGTGATGCGGGAGGCGGCTGGCCAGCAGGGCGCCAGCCTCGGCTCCCGCCGAGTCATGGAGAAGATCAACGGACGCGGCCGTACAGGTGCTGTGCGCGAACTCGAGCGCCGTGACCACGACCGTGTCATCACACACATGATCGCCACAGATTTCACCGGCGGTCGAACACCCGGTGACGATCGCCGCCGGATAGGCCTTCACGATCTCCGACAGCACGCTGCTGGTGTCAAGCAGTTGCCGACTGCCGAAGACGAGTACCAGTTGCGCCTCGCGCAAAGAGCTGTGCGGCGGGGACGGATGCCACCCCCCGGCTGGTGACCAGTGCGTCTGCTGGACCTTCACAGTAGGCCTAGCTTAGTTCAGGTGTCAGCCCACAGGCTTGACGCGGGCTACCGAGACGTCTACATTGTAAGCCTAATGATAACGTCGGCCCCACTCGGTGAGTTTGAAGTCGTGGTCCTCATGGCCGTCCTGCATGGCGCCGAAGGCGCCTATGGCTCAGCTATCCGTGACGACATTGAAGAACGCACGGGCCGCCCCGTCTCAAGAGGTGCGGTCTACATCACCCTCGATCGCCTCGAGGAAAAGGGCCTGTTGTCTTCTCGGATGGGCGGAGCCACCGCCGAGCGAGGCGGACGCCCCAAACGTGTGTTTCGCGCGACCGCGACGGGTCTCAAGGCTGTTCAGCACTCAGTCAACGTCATGGCTCGCATGTACAAGGGCCTGGAGCCCATCGTCGGGAAGGGTTGATGCGCGCGCTGGTCTGGCCCTTCGTCGAGAGGCACATCCGCCGCCACCTGCCGTCGGGCTCTCACCTGGCGGTTCTAGGCGACCTTGAAGAGGACTTTCTCAAACAACACCATCGACAGGGCCGGGCACGGGCCGAGGTCTGGCTCCTGCGCGAGAGTCTGTCGCTCTCTTCGGCGTACCGGTTCCCATCACCCGCACGTCCGTCCCGGAGGAATCTCATGGAACGCCTCGGATTCGATGAAGCTCGACTCGCACTGCGCCGGCTGCTGAAACAGCCTGGGGCATCCATCGCATCGGTGATCACGCTGGCGTGCGGGCTGGCGGCGGCCGCGGCCACGTACTCCGTGCTGTCAGCGGTGTTGTTGTCTCCGCTTCCCGTGAAGGCTCCCGAGGAACTCCACGTCGTCGGAGTGGAGTCGAGGAGCCGGGACGGTTCGCTGCGTCCGGCCGGCTATTCGCATGTGTATCCGCTTCTGGCAACGGTCCGCGACAGCGGTGCGTTCGCCCAGACGGCAGCGGGCGGACGCATGCCGCTGCTTGTGGGTGAAGGTGAACGCCCTCAGTCTCGATCAGTCTACTTCGCGAGTCACGATTTCTTCGACACGCTAGGCGTCTCGCTCGCATTCGGCAGCGGGTTCAGGCAAGAGAACGACGTGCGGGGCGCTGCGCCAGTGGCCGTACTGTCCGACCGTTACTGGCGCCTGCACTTGGGCGCCGACCCTGAGGTCGTCGGTCGCACGATCACGGTGGCCGGCGTACCGGCCACCATCGTCGGCGTCGCGCCAAAGACGTTTCGGGGGCTGTCGCTGACCGAGGCGCCGGATCTCTACATGCCGCTGCATACACTGGTGGCGCTGGTCGATCCGAACATGAACTACTTCATGGACGGCACCAGTCGTTCATCACCCAGTTCGTGGCTGACCATCGTCGGACGACTGAAACCAGGCGACAGCGCTGAGCAAACAGCGTCGCAACTCACTGCGGCCATGTCGAACGTCCCATTCGGTGGTCCGGTGGTGCTGACGGACATCAACACGGCGTCGCTGCCCGAAGCCGGCCGTGAGGGCATGCGACGGTTCGGTACGCTGCTCGCGACCACGGTCGGCCTGCTCCTCTTGATCGGCAGCCTGACGGTTGGCATGCTGTTGCTGATTCGGACGGAAGCTCGACGGGATGAATTCGCGATGTGTCTGGCCCTGGGCGCATCCCGACGAGGGCTTGCTGCTGGTGTGGCCGTAGAAGGAGTGCTCCTTGCGGCGGCAGGCGTGCTGCTGTCGATCCCGCTGTCGTCGTCGCTCTTTGCCGGCGCCTCAGCGTTTCAGTTGCCGGGAGGCGTCGCCCTGGATCTGCTGAACCTTTCCACCAGCACGGCGACGCTGTTGGCCGCCGGCCTGGCGGCACTCGGCAGCAGCCTGCTCATAGGCATTGTCGCTGGCGCGTACGGTGTCTCGGCGAACATTGCCGACGTCCTTCGTTCGCGAGCAGGAGCCACGCCTCGCCTGGCGCGCCGGCGGATGCGCCTGTTTCTTGTGACGGCCCAGGTCGCGGTCACGCTGGTGCTGCTGGCCGGAGCCGGGCTCTTTGCGCGGAGCCTCTCGGCCGCGCTTCGCTTGAATCCTGGATTCGACCCGAGACAGGTTGTCATGGGAAACATTGACCTCCGGCCATATGGGTACACCCCCACCCAGGCCGACGAATTCTTCACCGGCCTTCAGTCACGACTGCGGGCACACCCCGCGATCGAGTCCGCATCGATGACGGTGTGGGCAGGAGGAATGTCGTCGCGTGGACTCCTGACGATTGATGGCGAGCGGCGCTCATTTCCGTCGCTGGTCTCCTACATGCACATCGACGAACACTACTTCGAGACGATGGGCCTGCGCATCGTCAGAGGGCGGGACTTCACCACAGACGATGGCCCGTCGGCACCGCCGGTCATTATCGTCAGCGAGTCGTTCGGCCGAATGCTGGCGAACGGCGCCGACCCGCTTGGGCACGTAGTCGCAGAATCATTCCGCCGCATCGGTCAGCCAGCCGCGGTGGTGCGAATTGTTGGAGTGGTGCCTGATGTCGTGACCAGCGTCGCCGTCCTCGAACCGCTGGTGATTTACTACTCACTCGCCCAACGGGATGCGGCCCTGGGCAGGGGAATCGTGTTGCGTGCAGCAGGCGACCCGGCCTTTGCGACGCGAGAGGCCATGGCAGCAATTCGCGCGATCGATCCCCTCGTCACCCCAGCGCCCATGGATACAATGCTCCACCGCATCGAGCTCCAGATGGGCCCTCAGACGCTCGGCGTCACGGTCCTTGGCGCACTCAGTGTCATCGCGGTGCTCTTAACCGTGCTCGGCACTTACGTGCTGGCCGAGACGATGGCCGCGGCGCGGCAACGCGAGATGGGCATCCGGGCGGCGCTGGGCGCCACGCGGCGGCAGCTCGGGGATCTGGTCTTGAGGGAAACCGCAACGCTTGTCGGTGTCGGGCTTCTGGCCGGCCTGGGGCTGGCGTGGCTCGGCGCGGGCACGATACGCGCGTTCCTGTTTCAGGTGGAGCCGCTCGACGCGATCACACTCGCGAGTGCCTCCGCCCTGATTCTGACGCTCGCCCTCGCGGTCAGTCTTCGCCCGGCCGTACGTGCCGGACGGGCGGAACTGTCGAAGCTGCTACGCGAGGAGTAACACGAGCAGTCAACGCCACACTTTGATCGCGACTGTATACGCGAGCAAGACCAGGACGGCTACCCCGGCCGCGGCAAAGGGCCACTCCTTCAGCCGGCACTCGATAATCACCACGTCGATGACATTGAGAACCGGGATGGTGACCAGCATGCCAAGCCCCAGCCACAGGAGCGCTTCAGCGACTGGAGCGGCGGGCCCGGACACAAACAGCGAGAGGGCCAGCCCCATCGCGAGCGTAGCCGACGTGGCCATCAACGCCACCTGCAACACGCGTTTCAACCCGGTGGACTCCGGCCGGTTGGTCATTTGAACCACAGGTATTGGGACGCGACCACCGCAAGGACCACGGCCAACAGTATCTTCAGCGAACGTACTTTGACCTTTGCTCCGATCCAGAAACCGGCGCGGGAACCGACGAGCACACCCAGCACGCCACCGGCGGCCAACATGGGGCTTGTCAGGTGACCGCGTGCGAAATTGTCAACCACGCCAGGAATCGCAGTCACGCCAATGATGACCGCGCTCGTCGCGGCGGCCACGCGCATCGGCACGCCGCACCACGAATTCAACGCGGGGACCACCAGCACGCCACCGCCGACGCCGGCAAGTGTCGAAATCACTCCGGCACCCGCGGCAACACCAACCGCAACGGGAACGCGCTTCAGCCGGTACGCGACCAGTTCTCCTGTGTCATGATCCTGAAACCAGCCGCCCAGAAACCCCACATCGTCGACGTGCCCCTGCAGGACGTTGCGCTGGTTGAGCCTCGAGAGGATCACGACAGCGACCACCAACGCAGTGGCGCCGAAGACCCGTTCGCGCGTCCGCAGCGACATGTAGTCAAGCATGTAGGTGCCGCCAATCGCGCCGATTGCCGAGACCAGTTGCAGCAGGATGGCAAGGCGAACGTTCGCGGACTTCTGTCCGGCGGATGCGAGCGAGACGAAGTTCGAGGTCGCAATGACGGTGATCAGGCTGACTGCCATGGCCTGCGGCAGCGGCACGTCCAGCGCGATGTTGAGGATGGGCACCAGAAAGATCCCCCCGCCCAGTCCCAGCAGCGCTCCCAGGCTGCCGGCGCCTATTCCGGCGAGGAAGGTGAACAAGACGATCATGTGCGGCACTCATTGTAAGTGAGCCATTGCCTCATTGCCTCATTGCCTCATTGGCCAATTCCAAATGCGGCCTCAGCACCGCATAGAGCGCGCGCATCATCGGCGTGTCTACGCCGACAGCCCACCCGCGGCGGACCACCGAGCCCGGAAGCGACTCAACTTCAATGCGCTTGCCGATTGACAGGTCGATAAGCAGAGAGGACCGCGTGGTCGCGGGAATGCCGGCGGTGTAGGCGGCCACCTTCTCGATGGTGTCAGTCGCGACATTGATACCCGACGCACGCGCAACCCGCTCGACCTCGCGAACCGCGTCCATGAACGCCGCTCGGGATTGCTCGTCAGCCCACAGCGGGCCGATGGGCAGTCGCGCCGCGCCGGTGAACGCGGCAAAGGGCGCAAGGTAGATGAACTTCTCCCAGAGCGGCACGCGCGCATCAGCCACGGGCTCGGCGTGGATGTCCGCCGCGAGCATGAGATCTGCCAGAACGCGAACACGCGGCGTCACCTCGGACGGAGGATCGAAGACCTCGCCGAACACGATGCGTCGGTGTGAACCGGTCTGCCGAATGACGCCAGGCGCGTCAATCGCGGTGGCGATATACGTCGGCCCGGCAATAACCGCGGCCGTGCCCACGACCCGCGCCAGGTCCTCGGCACTGTCCACGCCATTCTGCAACGTCAGGACGGTCGTCCCTTCCCGCATCAGCGCCTTGGCCAGCGGGAAGGCCGTGTCGTTGTCGTACGTCTTGACGGCGATGATGACGACGTCAACGGCGCCGATGCGCGCAGGGTCGTCTTCGGCGGCAACCTTGACCGTGAAATCGCCCTGAACACCGACGACGCGCAGGCCATTCGCGCGAATCGCGTCGCGATGGGCGCCCCGGGCCACGAAACTGACATCCGCGCCCGCCCGTGACAGCAGGGCTCCGTAGTACCCACCCACCGCCCCAGCCCCGATAATCGCGATTTTCATCTCTGCTCCACGTGCAAGGACCTCTGAGGTCGTTTCCCTGACTGTCAGGAAACGATCTCAGAGGTCTTAAATACCCGCTCGACCCGGTACCGTCCATCCGACAGCGGCGACAGCAACATCAGGTTCGCCGGCGCGCCGACGGCAACCGTCGCATCCCATCGACCCTCCGGAAGCGTCACCACGGCACCGACCTCCAGCCCAGGCAGCAACGGCGCCAACACCTTGCCCGCGCCATCAACCTCAAACAGGGCGCCCGCTGTTCGCAGATCCCCGATGTCATCAATCGAGTGCTGGGTGGTGAGCACGCGTTTGCCGTCCTCGATTCGCACCCGTCGGTTCGCCACCAGGCCGACATCGCCGGTGAACGCCGGAATGCCGGTCCCCGGTACAATCGACACAGTGCGGATCAGCGTGTAGAACCCGCCCGTCTGGTTCTCGGGTAGCGAATCGTATCGGTCCGGATCGGCGCTGTGGACCGACCCATCCGCCAACGCGTGAAGCGCGTGGATCAACGCGGTGTAGTTCAAGCGCACCAGCATGGGATCGGGATTCGCCTCGGGCCAGGGCCCGGTCTCCACGAGCAATACGGGCGTACCCCAGAGCGTCAGGTTGTCGCCGAAGGCGCGCACTTCGAAGCCGTCGTCATATTTACCGATGCGGCCCAGCGCAAATGGCTCAAGCGCATCGCGCACGATCGCGCCGAGGCGCTTGGTCAACAGTCGCCCCGGGCTCACCGATCGCGCCTCGTCGTGAGCCACGGACAGAAGCGATATGGCGGCGCCTTTCGGCGGCTTCCCCACCGTGGTGCGCCATCCCTGATTGTGAAGGTTGAATCCCACCACCGGGTTCAGCGCATCCCTCAGTGACTTGAGCAGGCGTCCCTCCGGAGTTTGCAGCAACAACGCATCGCGATTGATGTCGACGCCCTGCACGTTGCGTCGCTGAAATCGTTCCGCGCCGTCGGGATTCAGCATCGGCACGGTGTGCACGGTCAGCGCCGACAGTAACTGCTGCACGGCCGGTTCCTTCTCGTGCAGGCGGACGTACTCGTAGACGTCAAAGAGCGCAGACGTTGCCGTCGGTTCATCGCCGTGCATCTGTGACCACATCAGGACCACCGCAGGCCCGGTGCCGAACGCGACGTCCCACACCTCGCGGCCTTCCACGGACCGGCCCACCTCGCGAACCCGCACCACACCAGGGCCGGAACCAGCGATCGCCTGGATGCGCGATTTCACCTCGGCATGATCAACAAGGGGCGACACTGGCGACGACACATGTTCGGCGTCCCACATCCGGGCGAGCACGGGGGGCGACGGCGCGCCTGTGCGCTGCGCCTCGGGACCGGCGCCGATCGTGGCAACGCCCGCGCACCCCACGAGCAGTGTGGCGCACAGGGGTCGCCACCACCGGCGATGGGTCACGGTTTGAACCGGATTCGCGTCGTGGTCCCGTTGGCCGCCACAAAGTACATGCTGTCGTACTCGTCATCGGCCATCGTCACGGCCGAGCCGCCAAGAGCTTTTACCACTGCGGGCACGGTGTTGGAATGCCCGACCACGAGCACCGCTCCTGTCTTGTGAGACTTGATCTTCGCGACGAGCGCAGCGGCATCGCGCGCGAGCACCACTTCGGCCGGCGCCCCGACCTTGGTCGCGAGCGGCGCCGCCGTGTCCTTGGTCCGGCGGTATTCGGTGGTGTAAATGGCCACAATGCCCGCGTCACCCAGCATTGCCGCCAGCTTCAGCGCTCTGGCCTTTCCAGCCTCGGACAATTCCGGGTCAGGGCTCCCGGTCATCGACGTGCCCGCCGAGGCGCCATCATCGGCGCGCTCCGCGTGTCGTACCACAATGACCATCTGCGCCTTCGCCCCCGAGGGAATCGCCATCGCCACCATCACCGCCACTGGCATGAACATCTGTTTCATCGAGATCTCCAACGAGCGACCAGGTACATGGCAGCGCCCACGACGAGCGCGATCAGACCCACCTGCAACTGCAGCGTTGTGGCACCGCCGAGAATCGCCAAAGAAATCACCAGCGCGACGACAGGAATGACGGGCCCACCGGGAATCGTGAACGCCGCAGGTCCCTGTCGGCGAAGCACGAGCACCGACGCGCACGTGCCGGCGTACACCATCAGCCTGCTGACCGCGCTGCTGGCCGCCAACGTGACAAAGTTCCCCGACAGCGCAAGCCCCAGCGCCACAAGCGAGGTCACGACGATCGCCACGGCGGGTGTGTGAAACCGGGGATGCACCCGGCCGAACGCGGTCGGCAGATCGCCCTGCTCCGCCAACGCGTACAGGTTGCGCGATCCCGACAGCGCCTGCCCCATGTTGTTGCCGCTCATGGAGACGGCGGCACCGGTGGTCATGAGCAGGGCGCCCCACGCGCCGATGAACAGCAGGGATGCGTCCGCAAGCGGCCGCTGCGACCCGGCAATATTGGGCAGCGTCCCCATCGCCACCACCTGCGCCAGCGTCATCACGATGGCGACGATGACAATGGTCATGATCATGGCGAACGGCACGGCGCGTCTCGGATCCCGGGTTTCGCCGGCAGGAACACCCACCACTTCGTACCCGCCGTAGGCAAAGATCAGGAGGAGGGCCGACGTCGAAATCTGCGTCCAGGTCAGTGCGACCTCCGGACGCAGGGCGTCAAACGCGACGTACGGCAGGCCCAGAACAATGAAAATCACGAGAGGGGTGAGCTTGCCTACGGTCAGCGTGTTCACGACCCACGCGCTCTGCCGGATGCCGAGCACGTTGATCATCATGATCGTGAGCACCACACTCGTGATGACGGCCTCGCGGGCCAGGCCCGGCTGATCCTGACCGAGCGCCGGCCAGTAGTAGGCCAGCGCCGTGGTGAGTCCGTTGACCACCGAGGCCCAGCTGGTGACGCGGGTCACCCACATCATCCAGCCGACTTCGAAGCTGAAGAACCGTCCGAAGGCTGCGCGCGTGTAGAGATAGGCGCCGCCTGTGCCGTCAAACCGACTGCCGGCTTCGGCGAAGTTCAGCGCGATCATCAGTGAGAGGATGCCCACCAGCGCAACCGCGATGGCACTCCACGCGCCGATCTGCGTCGCCAGAGGCGCCGCCATCAGGAACACGGCGCCGCCGATGACCTGGTTCACACCGATGGCGGTCAGGTCCCATTTTCCAAGTTCTCGCCGCAGTCGGCCCGTGGGCTGGCTCATGGTGATGCGCAGTTGTATCACGCGATGGGTTCGGTCCTACGGAAACAACGCATCCCGGATAAGGAACGCGTCGTGAGCGCCGTACAGAATGAACATCACCGCTCCAGCCCAGCAGGCGGCGACGCCGACCTGCAGGTACCGCGGATATCGCCTCACGCCCAGTGAGGCCAGCGCGAGCATCACGAAGACTTCGTACGACGCGCGCTGTGCGTTGGCCGGGTGGCCCCAAACGAGTGGGTACGTGAATGACAGCGTCATGAGCGCGTACGCCAGGAACGCAGCGCCGATGAAACGTCCGGCCACTCGAAATGCAGCCACAGAGAGTGCTGCAATGGCAATGAGCAGCACCGGGAGCCAGCTGGCGGCGCGCGCCAGTTCCGGCACGTGGGAGTGGTAGTCGCCCCGAAAAAGCACAGGCCACAATCCCATCAGGCCCATGAACGGTATTGTCAGGTTCGGGGCCGGGTAGAACAGACCGTCCCATCCCCAGACGGGCCAGAACTCTGCGGCAACATACACTCGCCAGGCCACCACTGGCAGCACGGCACCGAGCAGCCAGGCGCGATCGCGGCGGCGGAAGCCTGGTACCGGGACAAACGACGCCAGCGCCACAAGAAAGACGACGCCCGTCTCGCGGACGAGCAGGGAAAGCGCAAACGCGGCCACCGCAAGCGCGACACGCCGCATGGTCACGCACCAGTAGCCGACAAGCAGGAATGCAGCGGCCAGCGGCTCGGGCAGCACCATGGTCATCGACGCCCAGAACCCAGGAATCGCCAATACCACCAGCCCCCACCATGCGCTGGCCCCACTCCCTTGTGCGATCCTCGCGAGCACGAACGCCGACAGCACGACACCGGCCAGCACGAGACCCACCATCGCGGCCGGGTACATCTGCCACTGGCCCCTCGCGACGGCGCGCACCAGCCATGGATAGCCAATTCGCCCGAATCGATACGGTGCCACATCTGCGACGTCTCGATATTTTTCCGGGGTAGACCGGAAACGTCGCAGAAGGGGATCGAACGCCGCGAAGTACATGAACTGTGCGTCGTAGCCGTCGTCGGGCTGCAGAACCAGACTGGCCCTGACGTCGTCTCGCCCGGCAAACAACGGGGAACGGTCGAAGCCACTTCCCGATATCCGAAGCAGGCCGCTGAAGTTCCCGTCGAACTCGGTGACGGCATGTCGCACAAACAGTCCGACAATCAACGCGACCGCCGCCGAAACCGCCAGTGCTGCCGCCACGGGCCGCCAACCGGGACGGTGCTGGAAGGCCCTGTCGACGGCGGGGCCCACGAGCAAGCCCAGGTGCCAGATTCGCCTAGCCAGCAACACCAGCGCGGCCTTGACGAATGCGCTGAGCGGCATCACCAGGAAAAACGGCGACACCCAGGGCGACACCACGTACGCGACCAGAAGCACGATGACTGCAACCGACAGAACACGGTGTGTCTTTATCGCGGCCGCGCGCCACCCGGCCGCTGCGGGAGCGAGAAGCGTGGCGCCAATCAGCAGCCACGCGACCAGCAACACCGCCACGCCTGGCCGCTCGTATCGGGCCGAGGCATCGGGCAGGATCACAAACGCCAGAGGGCTCGCGCCCGATCCGTGGTGCGTCGCAATTTCCAGGGATTCGAGGGCCCAGTTACTGGATTCGCCGGCCACCTCAATGACGTGGTTGCTTTGTGGCACCCACCCCTGCATGGCCACGCAGTCCACTCGCTCGGTGGCTCGGGCATCGATGCGCACCTGGCACACCGGATGCCCGTCGGCCACGACCGAGACCTCTTCAGGCGCTGCTCCGTCATTCCTGATGTACGCAATGACCGCCACCGGCGCAGAGAGCGTCGCCGCTCGCAGGTCGTGTGAGGTCTCCACACGCACACGCCCTGCCACCGCCGAAATGGGGGCTCTGACGATTTTGACCCGCAGGCCGTCGAACGCCACAAAGACGCGCGTGGCCAGCACCGCACACAGCGCACTCGCGATGAGCGCAGCCGAGACGAGCTCCATCGCAAGACGACGGCTCAGCGTCCCAACTTCTCGACCGCTGCCGTCTTTCTCGTCGGATTAAAGAATGGCGTCATCGTCACGACTGCGGGCGCACGGTGGCGTACGGCCTCCACGGTATGCTCCACCTCGACCTTCGTGCCCACGGTCATCTGCGACGCGTTGACCGTGGCCAGGCCGATCATCTGTTTCAGCACCGGCGACCAGGTGGACGACGTCATACGGCCGATCTGGGTGCTCCCCGCATACACCGGCACGGCGGTGCGGGAGGCCGTGGCCAGTGCCATCGGCGGCAGACCGACTGCGTCGTACAGTCGCTCGACCGACGGCCAATCGAGCGTGAGGCCGACGATGCGTCGTCTTGGCGCGACGGCATGTTCAGCCGCCAGTGCGGCGCGGCCGACAAAACGTTCCTTGTTGAAGTCCACCAGCCGGCCCAGGCCCAGCTCGAAGGGCGAATAAATCTGGGCGGCGGTGACCGCCTTGCGCACACTGAAAAAATCCACGTCGATCAAGAGCAGGCCAGCCTCGACTCGCGAGACATCCAGAGCCAGCATGCCGGCAGGCCTGAGCGCGTACGCGGATCCTGCCGCGACGATGGCGTCCCAGACCGCGAGCGCGTCGGCGCGGTCCATCCACAGTTCGTAGCCGAGATCGCCGGTGTAACCCGTGCGGGAAATATCCACCTGCGCACCGGCAATGGTTGCGCTGGTCATCCCGAAGTACTTCAGCCCGTCGACGTCACCATCGGTGATGCTTCGCAGGAGCGCTGCGGAGGTCGGCCCCTGCAGGGCGAGTGCCGCGACCTGTTCGGAGACGTCCTCGACCTGGACATCAAGGCCAGCCGATTGCTGGCGGAGCCAGCGCAGGTTCGGTTCCGCGGCGGTCCAGCGGAACGCCTGCTCACCCAATCGCGTCACCGTGCCGTCGTCAAGCACGCGGCCCTGTTCGTTGCACCACGGTGTATAGATGACCTGCCCAGGCCTGAGGCGATGCGCATCGCGGGTGATGACGCGATCAACCAGATGGACCGCGCCGGGTCCCGTCACCAGGTACTTGAACAGCGGCGAGATATCGATGAGCGCCGACCCGTTCCTGATGGCGTTGTATTCGTGGTCGTGATGGGTCTCGTACGCGCTTGGGGTGTAATATCCGGCCCAATCACGGTAGTTGAGGCTCCGGCACAGGGGAAGGGTGCGGTCGTGAAACGGAGTGCCGACAGGCATAGAGGGATATTACTCGGGGTCCTGGGGTCCTGGGGTCCTGG
>CAZAZR010000052.1:0-2963 GCA_964489685.1 uncultured Solibacteraceae bacterium
GCCGCGCGCGCGGCAGCAACGGCGTCGAGCACCATGAGGAGATCGCCGATGCGTTCGAGCCGCAACAGCAGCACGCGCGCCGGCGGCGTGGCCGGGCGCGCGCGACGCCTCCAGCCGAGCGGGGCCAGCGCGATGTCGGCCAGGCCCACCAGTACCCGTTCGCGGGGCACATAAATCTGCAGGTGATCAAACATCGTGATCTGCGTTCTTATCGCACCGCCACGCTGTCCACGAGCACGCCGAGTTGGCGCGTATCGATCGCGCGCCCGTGCTCGCTCGGCCTCCAGAGCGTTGACTCGAACCGCAGCGCCGCCGGCACGACGGATGCGGCGGCCGTGGCCGCGAGCGCCGGCGGAATGGGAAACACGTAGGTCTGGAATCGGGATCCCACGGCCGTTTCGCCAATCAACACGCCCTCGAAGAGCACTCGCACCCGGGCCGGTGTGGCGCCGGCGGGCCGGCCACCATCGCTCATGACGATCGTGACAGACCGCTCCCCACCTTCCAGCCCCGACAGGGCCACCTCGGACTGGTCCTGCGTCCAGCGCACGGTCCGGCCGTCCACGGATTCCTTGGCGTGGAATCGCAGCACATGCAGATCATCGCGCACCCCGACATCGAGCGTGAAGGGGCCGCTCAGGCCCTGACCGATGGTCAGTTGGTAGACGCCGTAGTCGAATTCCTTGTGCCGCACCACCCGTGGCAGCCGGTCGGTTGTGACCTCGAACTCGTCGATCTGCACGCGGTCGCTGTCGGTCGGCGTGGCGACGAGCCCCTTCGACAAGAGCGTCGTGCCGCCCGTGCCGACGAAAAACACCCGGTCGTACTGCCTGAGCGCACGTTCCAGGAAGACGCGGAACCTGACGCGATCGGGTCTCGCGGAATTGAGGACCAGCACCGGCTTGGCGTAGATGTACGACAGCGGCAGGCCGAGCACGTGGATGTCAGACTCGGCGTCGCGCGACTCCATGATGATGAGATCACGCGCGGTGAACCTGGCGGCCAGTCGCTCCACGTACGGAATGATGTGGCGGTATTCCACATGCGGGATCAGTGGTGCGGCCGCCACCGCGTAGTGCTGTGCCACCACGACGAGAAACAGCGCGCCAGCGATGGGCCGCACGAGTGCGATGCCGCGCAGACGTCCGGTCAACGGGCCAAGCGCCGCCGAGGCCGCGAGCAGCAGGGCGCCCGGAAGGATGATGGCCAGGAACCGTCGTGACAGCCAGAAGTGTTCGGGCACGATGTGGATCTTGTAGAGCAGGAACGTCGCAAAAGCGGCGAACAACAGCACAAATACCGGGTCGCGCCAAAAGCCTTTGCGTGCGACCAGCGCCAAGCCCAGCATCGCGGCCACCAGCATCGGCCACCACAGGTAGATGTCCACAAACGTCCGCACCGCGTCGGCGTCGTGTTGCGCCAGTTTGCCGCCCTGGGCGCGGAACAGATACCCGTACGTCGCAAGCGCCACCACCACGCCCGCGACGCCGATCGGAATCCACCGAGCGGCCACGCCCGGATGACGCCGACGGGCCCACCACAAAAGACCCAACAGCGCCAGACCAGCGACGATGCCGCCGATCACGTTGGTTTGGGGCAGGTTGGCCAGATACACATTCGGGCGCCAGAAGTACCCTCGCATCAAGCCGGTCAGGTAGTAGAACCCTACGACCGAGGCCGCCGCCATCGGCAGAAGAAAGCGCACTTTCAACCGACCCTGTGAGGTCACGAGCCACAGCAGCACCACCGTGCCGCTCATGATCACGATCGCGAGCGCGGCCTCAACCCGGGACAACAATTGCAGGCCGATGACCCAGGCCGCCACGGGGCCAAAAAACGCGTCGTCGTCCTGATGGGCTCGCGCAAAGGCCAGGAGGGACACGAACAATCCGGCCTGCAGCACGATGTCGCTGTTGGGATACCGCGCAAACCAGACCTGGACGACATGCAGCCCCAGCAGTGTGGCGGCGGCCAGGGCCGTCCACCGGCCGAACACTCGCGCGCCGACGAAGTACACACCGAGCAGACCGGCGAGGCCCCACCAGGCGACCGTCTCTCTCGCCGCCGTAATCCCGCCCAGTGCGTAGCCGATGGCGATCGATGCCGGAAACAAATGTGGAAACTGTCCGACGACGCGTCCCGTGGCTGGGTCCTGGATGAAGAACCCCATGAACCCCGGGCTGTAGTACTCGACCCGGTGCTGTGACGGAAAGAACAGGTCACGGGCAAAATCAGGCACGGCGGCGATCGCGTGATCGGTAATCACGAGTGTGCCGCGCTGCGCAATCTGGACGCCCTCGTTCACATAAACGCCAGGGTCCTTCCCGCCGATGATGTACTCGGAGACCGGCCAGAACCGCCACAGGCCCAGCGCGATCAGGCCGATGGGCAGCACGATCGTCCAGGTCGGCCGGGCGGCGCTGCCGCGATACGCGAGGCGTCCGCGCGCGATCAGCACCAGCGCGGCCACCAGACCCGCATTGACGATCAGCAGCAGTTCGAAGCGGTACCACCCCATCGCCGCCAGGGCCAGGACCATCGTCAGTGACCAGGCGATGCTGAGGTTCACATGCCAGAACACGCGCTCTTCGGCGTCCAGCGCGCCGCGGCGATCCCTGTTCCAGAGCGGCAGACGATAGATGATCGCGCCCGGCAGGTAGGCGACGAGGAGCAGCGCGACCAGCGTCGCGATCATCACCCGCTACCTGCCGTCGGCGTCCGCGGCGCTGAATCGATGCACCGCATCGGCCACACGATCGACCTCGGCATCGGTGAGCGCGGGATGCAGCGGCAGCGAGAAGACGTCGCCGCACACCTGGTCCGCGTTGGGACAGACGGCCGCCGGCGCACCGGCCAATGCGGGCTGGCGCGGAATCGGCACCGGATAGTGGATGAGGGTTTCGATGCCCAGGCGTCGCAGGTGGGCCTGTGCCTGTGCGCGTCGGGCCGATCGCACGGGGAAG
>CAZAZR010000052.1:2973-24362 GCA_964489685.1 uncultured Solibacteraceae bacterium
GGCGATCTCGCGGCGCCGCGTGGTCCAGCCCGGCAACAACGGCAGGCGCGCACGAAGAATCGCCGCCTGCATGTCGTCCAGACGGGTGTTCACCCCGAACTCCACGTGGTGATAGCGATCCGTCTGGCCGCCGTTGCGCAGACGCTTGAGCTTCTCGGCCAGCGCGGCGTCGTTGGTGATAATCGCGCCGGCGTCGCCGAGCGCGCCGAGGTTCTTGGTGGGGTAGAAACTGAACGCGCCAGCCGCTCCGATGGTGCCGACCGGCCGTCCTTCAGACATTGCCAGATGCGCCTGGCACGCGTCTTCGACGATCACGAGGTTGTGGCGCGTCGCGATGGCCTGGATCGTCGTCATGTCGGCTGGCTGCCCGTACAAATGGACGGGAAGGATCGCGACCGTTCGCGGTGTGACCGCAGCGTCCACCTGTGACGGATCGAGCGTGAGCCGATCGAGGTCGATGTCGGCAAAGACCGGTGTCGCGCCGGCCATCATGATCGCCAGGGCCGAGTAGGCCGCCGAGAGCGGCGCGGTGATGACTTCGTCGCCGGGGCCAATCCCGAGCGCACGGAGCGCGAGCGCAATGGCGTCGGTGCCTGTGCCGACGCCCACCGCATGCGCGGCGCCTGACGCCGAGGCAAATTCTGCTTCAAATGCCGCGAGTTCAGGGCCGAGGATGAACCAGCCACGGGCGATCACCCGATCGATGGCGTCGCGAATCGCTCCCGCGTCGGCGCCGGGCGTCAGGTGCATGAACGGAATGGCGGGGGCGGTGGTCACGCGGGCGTCTCCGAGTCGTCCACATAGTGTGAGCGATGGTCGCGATAGAACGCCAGGGTCCGCGACAGACCTTCCCGCAGGCCGATGGTGGACTGCCAGCCGGTGGCCGCGCGGAATCGCGATGAGTCAGAGATGAACGAGCCGATATCAATTTTTTTCTTCTCTTCGGGCCACTCGACGTAGCGCACACGTCCGGTGCCGGCGATGTCGATCAGCGTTTCCACCAGATCCCGGTGCGCGATGTGTTCGTGGCCGCCGACATTGAGCGCCAACCCGTTGACGTCGTCGGTTGCGCCGGCGAGCAGGAATGCGCGCGCGGCATCGTCCACGTAGACGAAGTCGCGGACCTGGGAGCCGTCCCCGAAGATCTGGATTTCGCCTGCGTCGAGGGCCAGGCGGATAAACCAGCCGATGAAGCCCTGGCGGTTGTGCCTGATGAGCTGGCGCGGCCCATAGACGTTGGTCAGCCGCAACGAACACGCGCGGACCCCGAAGACGTTGTTGTAGACGAGGTGGTACTGCTCGCCTGCGGCCTTGTTGATGCCGTTGATGTCGGTCGGCCGCACCAGATGAGACTCGTCCACCGGCAGGCGGTCGGGACGCCCGTAGATCTGGCGCGTGCTGGCGTAGACCACCTTCGCCGCCGGGTTGTGCCATCGGCACGCCTCGAGCAGCGTGAGCTGGCTGCGGCAGTTGATGTCGAGGTCGGTGGCCGGATCCCGCATGCTGTCGATGTGGCTGACCTGGCCCGCGAGGTTGAAGATGACCTCACGATCGCGCACGAGGTAGTTCATCGTGCTGGCCTGACGCACGTCCGCCACGTTCACCCGCACGCGCCCCTCGAGTCCCGAGATGTTGAAGAGGTTGCCCCCGTAGTCGGGAATCAGCGAATCGACCAGGAGGACGTCCGCGCCCAGATCGGCGAGGTGGCGGGCGAGGTTCGAGCCGATGAAGCCCAGTCCGCCGGTGATGAGCACCGGTCGGTCGCGGTAGAAGCCGCCGTAGTCGCTCACGCGGCCCCCGGCGTGCGATGCGCGCCGACCACGACCAGTTTGACCCAGAGCCTGAAGACGTCCTGCGCGGTATGCCACAGTCGCGGGACGTTGAAGAACTGCGACTTGCCGAACGTGCGGTGATAGTGGTGCACGGGCACTTCTTCGATGCGACAGCCCGCATCCGTCAGTTTCTTCATGAGCTCCAGACAGATGACGCCGCTGTTGTGTTCGAGCGTGATCCGGTCGAACACCGCGCGTCGAATCAGCCGGAAATCGCAGTCGACGTCACGCACCTTGAGGCCAAACAGGATCTTCACGGTGTGATGGTAGACGCGGCCGATGATGATGCGGTGCATCGGATCAGACCGGCTGATCTTGTAGCCGTTGACCACGTCCACACCCGGCTCCATCTTCGGCCACAGCGCTTCCATTTCGGCCGGGTCGTACTGGGCATCGCCGTCGGTATAGAAGATCAAGGTCTTGCGCGACTCGGAAAAACCGGTGCGCAGGGCCCCGCCGTACCCGCGATTGGCCGGGTGATGGATGACCCGCACTTCCGGATAGGTCTGCGCCAATTCGTCGGCAATCTGGGCCGTGTGGTCGGCGCTGCCGTCATTGACGACGATGATTTCGAAGTCGGTCGTCAGCTTTTGCGCACTGGCGCGGGCCGCAATCACCAGACTTGCGATCGTCCCACTGTCGTTGTACGCCGGAAAAAAAATGCTGAGTCCGGGGGCTGTGGGTGAAGGGGCGCTGACCATCGATGCACTCAAACGCTAACATGGCCCCGCGCCCGCGCATAGGCCGCGGCCATCCGTTCGGCCGTGTGCGCCCACGAATGGTCGTGGGCCACCCTCGCGCGGGCGCGCGCGCCCAGGTCGCGCGCACGCCCCGGGGACGCCAGCAGGCGCGCAATCGCGGCCGTCAGGGCCGCCGGGTCGCGCTCCGGCACGAGCAGGCCGTTGTCGCCATCGGTGATGGCCTGCGGCAGGCCCCCGGCACGTGTGGCCACCACCGGCGTGGCCGACGCCAGCGCCTCGAGCGCGAAATTCGGCAGGCCGTCCACGTTGCCCGCGTCATCGCGGATCGAGGGCACCGCAATGACATCAACGGCGGCGGCGAAACGCGCCACCGCATCTTGTGTCTGGTTGCCGAGGAACTGGACGGGCAGGCCAGCCGCCCGAGCGCGAAGCGCATCACCGAGGTCGCCGTCGCCGGCGATGAGCAACTGGAGGCGCGGATGGCTGTGGACCAGTGTGCCCACCGCGTCGATCAGGTACTCGAACCCCTTCTTGCTCACCAGACGGCCGCCGGCCAGAACGAGTGGCGCGTCACCCACGCCCAGTGACTCGCGCACCTGCGCGCGCACACCGGCGTCAGGCGCGAAGCGCCCCGTGTCCACGCCATACGGCACGGTTTCGGTCCGTGCCTCGTCGGCCCCAAGGGCCACGGCGCGTCGGTGCAGGTCGTCGCTGCACGCAGTCACCGCGCCCGCGCGACTGAAGACGCGCCGCGCCGCCGCGCCAATGATCGGGTGCCGCTCGGCAACGAACACATCCGATCCATGCAGGCTGATCACGAGCGGAAGGTCTCGCGCGGCGGCGGCCGCCATCACGCCACCGGGAATCACCCAGTGGGCATGCATGATCGTGGCGCGGCGCTTGGTAGCCACACGCCACGCTTTAAACCAGCCTGCGGCCAGCGCAACCGGTGCCACCGCCCACGCGGCCAGCCGGACATCGGTGTCGGCGCGCAGGCCCGAGGCGTAGCCAAACACATTGAGCGACGGGATCGGGGCGTACCGGAAGAAATGGAAAAACACGCCGTCTTCTTCGCGGCCGCGCGTGATTGCCGGATGCCAGGGCGCCACGAGATGCACTTCATGGCCGAGCGCGGCCACACCCTTGGCAATCGGTTCAATGAAACTGCCGATGCCGTCACCGGGGAATCGCGGGTACGACGTGGTGACCATGACGACCACCTCACGCCGGCCGCCCTCAGGCGGCGCGTGCCTACTTGCGTCCATCGAAACGCTGGGCCGACAGTTGTTCGGACACAAGGCCGACCAGAAAGACCATCACGCCAAACAGGATGAGCAACACCGACCAATTGGTGATCTGCCGGGGTTCGGTGGCAATGGCCCACGCCGCGTACGCCGCCCCAAGCCCGAACGACAGGCCCGCCACCGGCAGGAAGATGCGCATCGGGCTGTAAATCGTAATCACGCGCAGGATGATCACGAGAAACTTCACGCCGTCGCTCGAGAGCCGGATCTTGGAGTGGCCGATGCGCTGGCGTGCCTCAACCGGCTCGAAGTGCACGCTGTAGCCCGCCTTGATGAACGCCATCGTGGTGGTGGTCGGTGTCGAGAACCCATTGGGCAGCAGGAAGAGGAACTCGCGCAACTGTTCGAGCCGGGCGGCTCGGAAACCCGACGTGAGGTCCGGGATCTTGCGCTCGGCCAGGTATCCCGCCAGCCAGTTCAGCAACGTGTTTCCCATGTGGCGCACCGGGCCCGCCTGCGTCGCCGATGTCCGCGCGCCGACGACCAGGTCATGACGGCCGAGGTGCGTGACCAGGCGTACGGCGTCCGACGGCTTGTGTTGTCCGTCGCCGTCGATGATGAGCAGGTATTCACCCGTCGCGGCCCGGATGCCGGCCTTGACCGCTGCGCCGTTGCCCTTGTTGTAGGGCTGGCGCACCACCCGGGCGCCGGCCTGTTCCGCCAGCGACGCGGTCTCGTCTGTGGACGCATCGTCAACCACCAGAATCTCGTGCCAGTTGGCCTCGGCGCGCAGCTCGCGCACGACCTCAGCAATCGACCCGGCCTCGTTGAACGCGGGAATGACGACGGAGACCTGGGCTGGCAGCGCCATCAGCGGTCGTCCCTGGACGTGTTGTCGTCGCGAAGTTCCAGCCGACGCACGCGGTAGAGCAGGTCTTCAAGCAGCTTGCGCGTGCCCGAGATCGCGTCGGCCACAAGGCCGATCAGGATGACCTGGAAACCCACGATCATCAGGACCGCCGAAAGAATCAGCGACTGCAGGTGGCGATCGCCGAACGTGTCGCCTTTGAGCAGGAAGTACAGATACCGCAGCGAGATGGCGACGCCCATCGCGAAGATGGTGCCGCCGATGTAACTGAACACCTTCAACGGCTCGTACATCGTGTAGGTGCGGACGATCGTCGCCGCCGACTGCTTGATGTACCCGTAGACGCTGCTGAACAGCCGCGACGGCCGCGTGTTGGGATTGGTGCCAATCTCCACGTGCGCCACGGCCATGCGTTTCTTGCCCGCCTGGATGATGGATTCGAGCGTGTAGGTAAAGTCCGAGACCACCGTCATGCGCAGCGCGGCTTCGCGCGTGTAGGCGCGAAAGCCGCTGGTCGTGTCTGGCACCTGCGTATTCGACACCCGGCGCACCACCCAGCTGCCGAGACGCTGCAATATTTTTTTCTGCCACGACATGCTGGCCAGATCGCGAATGTTGCGATCGCCGATGACAATATCGGCCTCGCCCGCGATCAGTGGCGCCACCAGCCGCGCAATGTCCTGGGCGGCGTACTGATTGTCGGCGTCGGTGTTCACGATGAAGTCGGCGCCGGCCTTGAGGCAGGCATCGATGCCTGCCGTGAACGCCGCCGCCAGCCCCTTGTGCCGACGAAACCGCACCACGTGGTGTACGCCGTGCGCGCGCGCCACTGCCGACGTGCCATCGCGTGATCCGTCGTCAATCACCAGCCACTCGACCACGTCAATGCCAGGCACGCTGTGGGGCAGGTCGGCGAGCGTGGCCGGCAGCGTGGTGGCCTCGTTGAGGCAGGGGATCTGAATGATGAGTTTGGTCACGTCAGCCTCACGCGCCCACCAGGCGCTCGATCACACCCGTCCAGGTAATTTCGCGGGCCCGCGCGTACCCCGCGTCGCCATACGCAGCGGCCAGGCGCCGATCGGCGTCGAGCGTGGCCATCGCCTGCCCAAGGGCGGCTGGATCCGGGACGCACGAGCACCCGTTCACGCCGTCCACCACGAATTCGTTGGGGCCACCCGCATCCACCGTCGTGATGACGGCTTTGCGCGAGAGAAACGCCTCCAGTGTGACGTACCCGAAGTCCTCGTCGAACGGCGGAAATATCACAGCCAGCGCGCCCGAATACAGCGCCAACAACGCATCGTCGTCCACACTGCCCAGAAAGTCCACCCGATCGGCCACGCCGAGCGACTCTGCCAGGGCCTGAAAGGTGTGGGCCTGTGTGCCGGTGCCCGCCACCTTCAGGCGGAGCCTGCCGGGCACGCAGGCCAACGCGCGAATGGCCAGGTCCACTCGTTTCACTGACTCGAGCCGGCCCACCGAGAGCACGTAGTCGCCATAGGGCCCCGATGCGAGGCGATCGGCCAGGCGCGGCGGATGGTACAGCCCTTCGGCGGCCACGCCGTTGAACCGCAAGGCGCGGTCAGCGGTGTTCTGGGCGTTGGTGTAGAGACGCCGGCACTCGCCCAGCATCTCGGTGTCGAGCGCAATAATCCTGGCCCGCAGTGCCACGTCGCTTTCCGTGTGGGAGAAATCGCTGAAGATTGTGCCGGCCAGCTCGTACGCGGCGCGGTGCTGGTGAATCAGCCACGCCACCTTGTGCGGGTGCCGCACAAAATACGTTGGGAACTTGGTGGCAATCACGACATCAATGGGGCGGCCGTTGCTCTCGGACAGATCGAGCAGACGCCAGGCGGCCGCGTGCGCCAGGATTTCCTCCTTCGGATACCACTTGAACGGGACGCTGACCAGTTCGGCCAGGTGGCCGTGTGCGCGCAGTTGGGCCACGAGTTCCCGCACGTGATATTCGGCCCCGCCGTGAACAAACGGCACCTGCGCTTCGCAGACCAGAACCGTCTTCATCTTGTGGTCCGGGGGGCCGACGGCCGGACGGGTAGTGTGGAGGCGGCTTCAGGCATGCGAACGGCCGATGGTAACACGGAGCGAAAATTAGACGTAAGTCTAATTCCTGCCACACTTTGCGATTGACAGTGCCCCTCCACGCTCCTACTATCGCGGTGGACCTATTTGGAGCAAAGTGGAGTAAAACGTGCTTCGGGGAAATTATTCCGCCAAGATTGACGACAAGGGGCGGCTGAAAATTCCGAATGCCTTCCGGGCACTCGTGGAGGATCAGCACGGCGCCGGCCTCTACCTCACGAGCGTGACGGGGGAGTCGGTGCGGATCTACCCCATGCCCGTCTGGCTTGGCGTTGAAGAGCGCCTGCGTCGAATGCCCAGTACGCATCCGGCGCGCCTCAAGTTTCTCGACCGCGTGAATTATTTCGGCCAGCTCAGCGAATTTGACAACCAGGGTCGCGTGTCCCTGCAGCCGCGGCTGCGCGACAGCGCCGGCATGGCGGGCGACGTGGATGTGCTGGGACAGGTGGACTACCTCGAGGTGTGGAACCACGAGCGCCTGCTGGCGAAGTTCGAGCGTGACCCGTTCACGGATGCTGACGCCACGGCGCTGGCGGAGTTCGGCATCTGACGACTGCGCACGAGCCGGTGCTGGTGGCCGAGGCGGTGACGTACCTGTCCCCGGCGCCCACCGGGTGTTACGTGGACTGCACGCTCGGGCTCGGGGGCCACACGGCCGCGTTGCTTGATGCCGGCGCGGGCCGGGTGATTGGGATCGATCGCGATCGTGATGCGTTGGCGATCGCCCGGGAGCGGCTGGCGGGGTACGGGGATCGCGTGGTGTATGTGCATGCCGACTATCGCGACCTGCCGCGGGTGGCGCGCGAGGCCGGCCGCGACGAGGTGGATGGGGTGCTGGTGGATCTTGGCGTGTCGTCGATGCAACTCGATGAGCCGGGCCGCGGGTTCAGCTTCCGGCAGGACGGGCCGCTCGACATGCGCATGAACCGGGCGGACGGCCCGACGTTGGAAGAGAAGCTCGCGGCAGTGGATGCCACCACGCTCGCGAATGTGATTTACGAGTTTGGCGAGGAGCGCAAGTCGCGCCGCGTGGCACGGGCGATCGTTGAGGCCCGCGATGCCGGCGCATTAACCGGGACGGCGGCGCTCGCGTCGGTGGTGCGAAGAGCGGCGGGCGGCGGCACATGGCAGCGGCTGGACCCGGCGACGCGGACGTTCCAGGCGCTGCGCATCTGGACCAACCGCGAGCTCGAGGGCCTTGAGGCGTTTCTGGAGTCCGCAGTGCAGTTGGTGGCGCGCGGAGGCCGGGTGGTGGTGATTGCGTTCCACTCGCTCGAAGACCGTGTGGTGAAACACACGTTCCGCCGGCTGGGGGCGCAGGATGACGGCACGGTTCGCGTGGTGACGCGCCGGCCGGTCATGCCGTCGGACGAGGAAGCGGATCGCAATCCCCGGGCGCGCAGCGCACGGATGCGGGTGGTGGAGAGGGTCGCATGAGTATTGACGTGGAATACGCCATCAAGAAGGACGTCCGGAACAACCCGGTCGTGCGCAGTGTGGACCCCGAGCAGAAGCGCGAGTTCGCGCGCGGCGTGTTCCTGGCGGCCGCCGTGGTCGGCATGTTGCTGTTCTGGGCCTCGCAGCAGTACCTGCTGATTGACCACGGGTACAAAGTGCAGACGCTGCTCGGAGAGCAGGCGGTACAGGAGCGGCTCAATCGTCGCCTGCGGCTGGAACTGGACGCCCTGCGTGCGCCGGCGCTGGTGGAGCGGCGCGCGATGGAGGAGCTCGGCATGGTGTACCCGGCCGTGGAGCACACCGTGGTGATCGAACGGGTCAATGCCTCGACGGCCCCCCGGGCGATCGTGGCCAGCGCGCGGTAGCCCGCATTTTTCGACGGCAGCGGAGGGAATCGGTATGGCACAGGAACAGGATCAGCAGCGTCGGTCGGCCCTGTCGCGCGAGACCCTGGATCCCCTTCTCGTCGGCGACCGCCCCGACGAGACGTTTGAGGCCACCTGGCGTCGGTCGTACCGGCGCCGCCTCCTGATTGTGGGCGCGGTGCTCGCCGTGTGGACGGCGGGGATTGAGGCCCGCCTGGCCTACCTGCAGATCGCCCGGCACGAGGCGTACCTGACCAAGGCGAACAAGCAGCACCTCGACGTCGAGGAACTGGCGCCCAAACGCGCGGACATTCTGGATCGCAACGGCGAGGTGCTGGCCTATTCCGTGGATGCGGACAGTGTCGTGGCGAATCCCCGCGCCGTGAAGGACAAAGCGGCGACGGCTCGGGCGCTCTGCAATGCGTTCGGGGACTGTTCGGCCAAGGAGGTCGTGGACCTCACCGCCCAACTGAGCCGGTCGAAACCCTTTCACTACGTGAGGCGGGGCGTGTCGCCGACCGTGGCGCGTCGCGTGATGGCGCTTGAGCTGGCCGGCGTGCGGCTTGAGAGCGAAACGAAGCGCTACTACCCGAAGAAGGAACTGGCGTCGAACCTGTTGGGGTTCGTCGGTCGGGACAACGTGGGCCTGAGCGGTGTCGAGCAGGCGTTCGACAAGCAGATTCGCGGCAAGGCGGGGCGTGTCCTGCGCGTGAACGACGCGCACCAGCGGTCGGTGGACCGGCAGGTGCAGGTGGCGCCCACCGCTGGCGCGACGATCGAGCTGACGATCGATCAGACCATCCAGCACTTTGCCGAACGTGAAATCAAGGCCGGCGTCCTGGCCCAGAACGCTGTCTCGGGCACGGCCATCGTCATGGATCCCATGACGGGGGAAATTCTCGCGTTGGCCACCTATCCGACGTTCAACGCGAACACGCCTGGTGCGGTCACCGGTGAGCAGCGGCGGAATCGCGCGGTGGAAGACATCTACGAGCCGGGGTCCACGTTCAAGATCGTGACGGCCGCTGCGGCGATTGAAGAAGGCGTCCTGTCCACCACGGATCTCATCGATGTGTCGGCCGGCAGGATTCAGGTGGCCAAGGGCCGCGTGGTGCCCGACGAGCACCGGTACGGCGTCCTCACGTTCGAAGACGTGATCGTGAAGTCGAGCAACGTTGGTGCGATCAAGGCCGGCTGGATGGTTGGCGCCGAACGCCTCAATCGTTATGTCCGGCGCTTCGGATTCGGCGAAGTGTTGTCGAAGGATTTTCGCGGCGCCACGCCAGGCAAAGTGTGGGCGCCCGAGACGCTCGACGCGGGAGCGCTGGCGTCAGTGTCCATGGGCTATCAGGTGAGCGTGACGGCCCTGCAGATGGTGAACGCCGCTGCCGCCGTGGCCAACGGAGGCACCCTGTTCCAGCCCCACCTCGTCCGCGCCGTGATCCGCGACGGCACGCGCGAGGCCATCGCGCCCGTGCCCGTACGCATGGCGATTCAGCCGGCGACGGCCGCCACCTTGACGACCGTCATGGAGGCGGTGGTCGAGCGCGGCACCGGCACCGCCGCGAAGGTGCCGGGATACCAGGTGGCGGGGAAAACCGGCACGGCGCAGAAGATCATCGATCGCCGCTATTCGAAATCCGCTCACTACGGTTCGTTTGTCGGGTTCGTCCCATCACGACGGCCGGCGCTCGCGATTCTCGTGGTGATCGATCAGCCGCGCAATGGCGCGTATTACGGCGGCGCAGTCGCCGCGCCCGTGTTCCAGAAGATTGCCGTCGCCTCGCTGCGTCACCTCGGCGTGCCGGCCACGATCAATCCGGTGGCGCCGGTGATCATCTCGGCCGACGCCACGCTCGTGGCGCGTCCCGCCAGCGCGAGCCCGACCGTCGAGACCGTGGCGTACACCGACGGCGGCCAGGTGGTGATGCCCTCGCTCCTCAACCTGGGCGCTCGGGACGCAACCCGCCTCCTGACCCGCGCCGGCCTCTCGGTCCACCTCATCAGTGACGGCGTCGTGGTGTCGCAATTCCCCGAGGCCGGAATGCCCGTTGAGGCGGGCGATACCGCCGTGCTGCAACTGCGCCTCATGAGGCCCGTCGTGGTGCCTGCGGGCGGAGGAGGCCAATGACACTGGGCGCCCTGGTGGCCGCCTCGCGGCTCCTGCCGGCCAACGCGTCGTCGGTCGTCGCCCAGGCAGGCCTTGCGGGCACCCCGGTCACGTCGATTGCGCACGACTCGCGCGCGGTGGTGCCGGGCACCGTGTTTGTGGCTGTGCCGGGCCGTCGGTCGGACGGCGCGCAGTTTGCCTCGCAGGCCGTGGCTCAGGGCGCGGTGGCGGTCGTGGCTGAATCGCCGGCGCCGGCCGGCGTTCGCGTGCCGTGGCTGTGCACCGCTGACGCGCGCCTGGCGCTGGCGGAACTGTCGTCCATCCTCTACGCACATCCCAGCGAGTCGCTCACCGTGATCGGTGTCACCGGCACCAATGGCAAGACCACCACGACGTACCTGCTGGCAGCGGTGATGGATGCCGCCGGGCTTGCGTGCGGACGCCTCGGCACGGTGAGTGTGCGGACCGGGCCTGTCCCTGGCGATGAGACGGACGCCGCGCACACGACGCCCGAGTCGAACGAAGTTCAGCGCCTGCTCCGCGAGATGGTGACGCGCGGGTGCCGCGCCTGCGCGATGGAAGTGTCGTCGCACGCGCTGGTGCTGCATCGCGTGGCCTCTCTGCGGTTTGCGGCGGCCATCTTCACGAACCTCACGCGAGACCATCTCGACTTCCACGGCGACATGGCGCAGTACTTTGAGGCCAAGCGCCGGTTGTTTGACCTGTTGCCCGCCGGTGCGCCCGCGGCCATCAACATTGACGATCCGCGCGGCGCCGAACTCGCGGCGTCGGTGTCGCGCGCCATCACCTTCGGGATCAACCGTGCCGCCGACGTGCGTCCCGAGTCGGTGCAATCCACGCTGGACGGTCTCGTGTTCGATGTCGTGACCGCGCGCGAACGACTGTCCGTACGCTCGCGGCTCGTGGGCTGGCCCAACGTGTCCAATATCCTCGGCGTGGTGGCGTGCGCGCTGGCACTCGACATTCCCACCGCCGCCATTGAGCAGGGACTCTCGCAACTCGAGGGGGTGCCAGGCCGCTTTCAGGTCGTCTCGGGCGCCGACGATGACGTGCGCGTGGTGGTCGACTATGCCCACACCGACGATGCGATGAAGAACCTGCTTGAGACCGCGCGGCCCCTCACGCACGGCCGTCTCATTACGGTCTTCGGCTGCGGCGGTGACCGCGACCGTTCGAAGCGCCCGTTGATGGGGGCGGTGGCCGCGCGCCTGAGCGACCTCGTCGTGCTCACCTCCGACAACCCCCGTTCCGAAGATCCGGCCCGCATCATCGACGAGATCAAGCGCGGCATCGTGCAGCCGGGTGATACGGGCGCGCCCCGCCGCGCCAGCACTCATCTGCTCGTGCATCAGGACCGCCGCATTGCGATCGAACAGGCCATCCGCGCGGCCAGCGCTGGTGATGTGGTGCTCATCGCGGGCAAGGGACACGAAAAATATCAGGTGATTGGCGACCGGACGTTGCCGTTTGACGATGTCGAGGTCGCGCGAGCGGCCCTTTCCCAGCGCCGAGTGGCGTCAGGCGTGTGAGTGGCGTCGTGAGCGCGTTCCTGTTGACGGCCGGCATGGTGGCTGAAGCCACCGGGGGACAGCTGGTCTCAGGCGATCCTGGCCGCGTCTTTGATGCGATCTCCACGGACAGCCGCACACTGCCGCCGGCGCCGGCCTCGGCGCACGCGGCCGGGCCCCTCTTCATCGCGCTCAGCGGGCCCACGTTTGACGGTCATGCGTTCCTGCCCGATGTGATCGCGCGCGGTGTGGCCGGGGTGCTGGTGGCCGTGCCGCCGGTGATTGTGGGCCACGCGGCGGTCATTGTGGTGCCCGATCCCCTGGCCGCGCTGCAGCGGCTTGGGCACGAGGTGCGCCGGCGATCCGGCGCCCGTGTGGTGGCCATCACGGGAAGTGCGGGAAAGACGACGACCAAGGAAGCCACGGCGGCGTGCCTCGCGCCGCGCTTCCGCGTGTTCAGCAGCGTCGGCAATCTCAACAACCACATCGGCCTGCCGTTGTCGTTGCTCGAACTCCGGCATGGCGCCGACGTGGGCGTCGTGGAACTGGGGATGAATCACGCCGGAGAAATCCGGACGCTCGTCGGACTGGCGGAGCCGGACGTCCGGGTCTGGACCAATGTCGGCGACGCACATATCGGGCATTTCGGTTCGGCCGATGCCATTGCTGACGCCAAGGCCGAGCTGCTCGAAGGCGCCGGCCCGGCCACCGTGGTGGTCGCAAACGCCGACGACCCTCGCGTGATGCATCACGTCTCGCGATGCCCCGCGACAGTGAGGACATTCGGCTTCAGCGCAGGTGCGGACGTTCGTGCGGTGCAGGTGGAGGACCGCGGGTTTGACGGGACGCGTGCGTCGGTGACGACGCCGTGGGGCCCGTTGTCGATCGCGCTGGCTCTGCCCGGGCGCGCGAATGTGCTGAATGTGCTGGCGGCCGCCACCGTGGCGCTGCAATTGGGCGTACCTGCGGCCGACGTGGTGCGCGCTGCGGCGGCGCTCCGGGCGCTACGCCAGCGCGGTGCGGTGCGTGACCTGGCCTCTGGCGCGAGGCTGGTGGACGACTCCTACAACGCGAGTCCCGCGGCGGTCAGCGCCATGCTGGCGACGCTTGCGGCCACGGCCACGGTCGGGCGCCGCGTGGCGGTGATTGGCGAAATGCGCGAGTTGGGGGATGGGGCCGCAGCACTGCACACGGCCTGTGGCCGGGCGGCGGGCGCCGCAGGCATCGACGTGCTCGTCGCCATCGGAGGGCCGGCGGCCGACGGCCTCATCGACGGCGCCCGTGAGGCCGGCATGACCGCGTCGCAGCTGTTCCGATTCGCCGATAGCGCGACGGCGGCCGGCGCTGTGGCCCAGATCATCCGCGCCGGCGACCTGGTGCTCGTCAAAGGTTCGCGCGGCACGCAGACCGAACTCGTGTCGAATCGCCTGACGGAGGTGGCCTGATGCTGTACCACCTCCTCTATGAAGGCCTCGGTCTCAACATCGCGCGCTACATCACGTTCCGCACGGCGGCCGCGAGTCTCACGGCGTTTGCCATCGGGCTGCTTCTCGGGCCGTGGATGATTCGGCGGCTTCGCGCGTTTCAGGTAGGGCAGGTGGTCCGGCAGGACGGCCCGGCCAGCCACCAGGCGAAGTCGGGCACGCCGACCATGGGTGGTCTGCTGATTCTCACGGCGGTGTTTGTGCCCACGCTGCTCTGGGCGGACCTCGGGAACGCCTACGTCTGGATCGCGGTGCTGGCGACGGCCGCCTTCGGGGTGATCGGGTTCGTTGACGACTACCTGAAGGTGGCACGGCGCAGCCATCACGGCCTGTTCGCCCGCTACAAACTGCTGTCGCAGGTGATGGTCGGGCTCGCGGTTGGGGTGGCGCTGATTGTGCTGTCCGAGGTCAATCCCGCGCAGTACCACACGCGGCTGATGATCCCCTTCTTCAAGGAATGGGTGCCGGACTTCGGCTGGTGGTATGTGCCGTTTGCGATGTTCGTGCTCATCAGTACATCGAACACCGTGAACCTGACCGACGGGCTCGATGGCCTGGCGATCTCCACCTTCGCCGTGTCGGCGGCCACCTTCACCGCGCTCACGTACGTGACCGGGCATCGCGCGATCGCCGACTATCTGCTCATCGCGCCGTCGTCCACGGCAGCCGAGCTGACGATTTTCTGCGGCACCCTGGTCGGCGCGAGCCTGGGTTTCCTCTGGTGGAACTCCCATCCGGCCGACATCTTCATGGGCGATGTCGGTTCGCTCGCGTTGGGCGGCGCGCTGGGCACGGTGGCATTGCTCATCAAACAGGAACTGCTGCTGCCCATCGTCGGCGGCGTCTTCGTGCTGGAAGGGCTGTCGGTCATCCTGCAGGTGGGGTCGTACAAGCTGCGCGGCAAGCGCATCTTCAAGATGGCGCCCCTGCATCATCACTTCGAACTCATTGGCTGGGCGGAGCCGAAGGTGATCACGAGATTCCTGATTCTCGCGATCATCTTCGCCCTGCTCAGTCTCACCACGTTGAAGTTGCGGTGATGGCGATGGACTTCCGTGTCACTCATCTCAACGTCACCGTGGTGGGCGCCGCTCGCAGCGGCCTTGCGGCGGTGGATCTGCTGCAGGCGCAAGGTGCGCACGTGACCCTCGCCGATTCCGCGCTGCGGCTGCCCGACGACACGCTCGAAGACCGCCTGCGCGCCCGCGGGGTGCGCCTCGAGCTTGGGCCGCACACGCGTGATCAGTTTCTGCAGGCGCAACTCCTCGTGGTGAGCCCCGGCGTGCCCCTCGAACAACCAGCCTTCGCGCAGGCCCGGTACGCCGGCGTGCCCATCATCGGCGAACTTGAGCTTGCGTCGCGATGGCTCCAGGGACCGGTGATTGCCATCACCGGCACCAAGGGGAAATCCACGACGACCACGTTGGCGTCGCGCATGTTGACTGAAGGCGGGCTGAATGCGCCGGCCGGCGGCAATATCGGCGACGCCCTGGGCGCGCAGGTGGGCGCGTCCACGCCGGCGACCTATCACGTGGTCGAGGTCAGCAGCTTTCAGCTCAGCGCGATCGACACGTTCCACCCGTGGATTTCTGTGTTGCTCAACCTGTCGCCCGACCACATCGATCGCCACGGCACCTTCGAGGCGTACGCGGCCGCGAAGGCCCGCATCTTCATGAATCAGACGGGTGAGGACTGGGCGGTGGTGAATGCCGACGACCCGGCTGCGGTGGCCCTGGCACACGGCGTCCGCGCTCGGCGCTTTGATTATTCGCTCGACGGCACCCTCGCCGACGGTGTGACCGTGGAAGACGGCGTCATCGTCAGGCGGTCGGGCGGCGTCAGCGCGCCCCTGGTGCCGCTCGGCGCCGTCCAGTTGCCGGGACGGCACTTGCTGAGCGACGTGCTGGCCGCCACCGCCGTCGCGTGCCTGGTCGGTGTGTCTCCCGACGCGATGCACCGGGCGGTCGAGGGGTTTCGCGGACTCGCGCATGCGCTCGAACGTGTGGCGGTCATCGACGGCATCACGTTCATCAACGATTCGAAGGCCACCAACATCGTGTCGGCGCGGCAGTCGATCGACAGCTGCGAAGGCGGTGTGGTGGTGATTCTCGGAGGGCGCCACAAGGGCGGGCGCTTCGAGGACCTGCGCGACGTGGTGGCGCAAAAGTGCGCCGGCGTGGTGGCGATCGGCGAAGCGCGGCCGCTGGTACGCGCGGCGCTGGCCGACGTCGTCCCTGTGTGGGATGCGGGAACGATGGGCGAGGCCGTGCGTCAGGCGCGCACGATGGCGCCCTCGGGCGGCACGGTGCTGCTGGCGCCGGCGTGTTCGAGTTTTGACATGTTCGCAGACTACAGCGCGCGTGGGCGCGCGTTTGTGGAGGAGGTGCAGCGCATGAACGATGGACAGTCATCAGTTTTGGCACCGCGGTGAAGAGCTGGCCGCTGGGAACACAGGCCATTTCCGGCTTGTGAGGCTGGTGTCGTTACCCGAGGCTCGACTGATGACTGTCGATTGTTCAGCGCTGTGACCAATGTCGGCACGAGACGCGCCGGGCTTTAGGGCCGGCGCCGCAAGGCAGACCGATCAGGCAGGGGCGAAAGGAACGTTGTGGCAAGAACACTGAAGTCGGACAAGTGGCTCCTCTGGGCCACCGTGCTATTGCTGGGCGTCAGCCTGGTGATGGTGTACTCCGCCTCGGCGGTGTTTGCCCAGGACAAGTTCGACTCGCAGAACAGATTTCTCAACAAGCAAGCGGCCTACATCTGTCTCGGCCTGTTGCTGTTGGCCGTCGCGATGCGTGTGGACTATCACGTCTATCGGCGGCCGGCGGTGATCTGGTCGGCACTGGCCGTGGTGGTGGTGCTGCTGTGTGCCGTGTTCGGATTCGACAAGATCAATAACGCCCGACGCTGGATTTCCTTCCCCGGGTTCACGTTGCAGCCGTCGGAGTTCGCGAAGCTTGCGGCGATCTTCTTCACCGCAGCGCTGCTTGAGCGACGGATGCATCGCATCAACGACCCCAGGTACGCCCTGCTGCCCATTGGCATCGTCACCGGCGTGTTGACCGGCCTGATTGTGCTTCAGCCTGACTTCGGCACCTCGGCGGCCCTGTCGGGAGTGGTGTTGGTCATGATCTTCGCCGCCGGGCTGTCGTTCCGGCATATGGCGTCAGTGGTGGCCGTGCTGTTGCCGGTGGCCGCCGTGGTGGTCCTGGTGGAGCCGTATCGCGTCACCCGCCTGACGACGTTCATGAATCCTGAAGCCGATCCGACCAAAAACGGATTCCAGCTGCTGCAGTCCATTATCGCGGTCGGATCGGGAGGTCCGTTCGGACGCGGCCTGATGGAGGGTGTGCAGAAGCTGTTCTACATTCCCGAGGCGCACAACGACTTCATCTACGCCATCATCGGTGAGGAACTGGGACTCGTCGGCACCACGGCCGTCCTCATCTGCTTCTGCGTCATCGCCGTGCGGGGCATTCGTGCGGCCATGTTCGCGCCCGATCGGCTCGGCGCGCTGCTGGCCACCGGACTCACCGCGATGATCGCCGTACAGGCGTTCGTCAACATCAGCGTGGTGATCGGACTCTTGCCGACCAAGGGGATTCCTCTGCCGTTTGTCAGCAACGGCGGCTCCTCGATGATCGCGAACATGATCGCGATGGGCATCCTGCTCAACATCACGCAACACGCGACCGCGGTCGACCCGGGCGGGCGCGCCCAGCGAGCCGCCCACACAGCGGTGTTATCCCAGCCGGCGAGGGTCGAGGCGTGAAGGGTGGTCCCTTGACGATTGTCATCGCCGGGGGCGGCACCGGAGGGCACCTCTATCCGGGCCTTGCCGTCGCGCGGGCGCTTGTGGCCCGCGTCCCTGAGGCGCAGGTGTCGTTTGCCGGGACGTCACGGGGTCTTGAAGCGCGCGTCGTGCCTGAGGCGGGTTTCGCGCTCGACCTGATTCGCAGTCGTGGCCTGAAAGGCAAGTCGATCGCGAACCGCCTGCGTGGGGCGGCGCTTCTGCCGGCCGGACTTCTCGATGCGTGGCGCCTCCTCTCGCGGCGCCGGCCGCATGTGGTGGTCGGCGTCGGCGGCTACAGTTCCGGCCCCGTCGTCCTTCTCGCCTCGCTGCGCGGGATGGCGACGATGGTGCTGGAGCAGAACGCGGTGCCCGGCCTGACCAACCGGTGGCTTGCGCCGTTCGTGCGCGCCGCAGCGGTCAACTACGAACGGACGCTGGTCCACTTTCGTGGCAAGGGTTTTGTCTCTGGCAACCCTGTACGGGCCGAGTTCGTGGGGGTCGAGGGTGACGCGCCGCGAGCCGCGCATCCGCCACGCGTCTTGATCGTGGGCGGCTCACAGGGTGCGCACGCGATCAACGTGGCCATGGCGGCCGCGGCGCCTGAATTGGTACGCCAGTGCCCGGCTGTGGAGATCGTCCATCAGACCGGCGCCCGCGATTGCGAATGGGTCCAGTCGCAGTACGATGCCGCCGGAATCCGTGCGCGCGTGGTCGCCTTTCTCGACGGCATGGCGGCCGAGATGACGGCCGCCGACGTGGTGGTGTCGCGCGCGGGCGCGACGACGCTGGCAGAGTTGGCCGCGTTGGGCCGTCCGGCCATCTTCATCCCTCTGCCGACCGCGACTGATGACCACCAGCGGAAGAACGCGCAGGTGCTGGTCGATCTGGGCGCCGCGAGGCTCGTGGACGAGCGTCTCTTGACTCAACCCGAGGGCCCGGTCCGGCTGGCCGGCGCCATTGCCGGACTGGTGGCCGACGAGGCCGGTCGGGCCTCGATGCGCACCGCCATGCGTGCGGCCGCACGGCCTGGCGCGGCGGACGCCATCGTGTCCCGCATTCTGGAGCTTGCCGCATGACCATGATGGGGCGCACGCGGCGCGTACACTTTGTCGGCATTGGCGGCATCGGCATGAGCGGCATCGCCGAGTTGCTCGCGAACCTCGGCTACAGCGTGTCGGGGTCCGATGCGCGTCGTTCCGAGACCACCGACCGGCTCGCCGAACTCGGCGTACGAGTCGCCATAGGCCACGACGCCGTTCACATCGGAGACGCCGACGTGGTGGTCACGTCGTCGGCCGTCGCCGCAGATAACCCGGAAGTGCTGGCCGCTCGGGCGGCGCATGTGCCGGTGATTCCGCGCGCAGAGATGCTGGCCGAGCTGATGCGGCTGCGCACCGGAATTGCCATCGCGGGCGCTCACGGCAAGACCACCACCACCTCGATGGTGGCGTTGCTGCTCGAAAAAGGCGGACTCGATCCCACGGCCGTCATCGGCGGACGCCTCTCGGCTTTTGGCAGCAATGCGCGGCTGGGCAGCAGCCAGTACATGGTGGCGGAAGCCGATGAAAGCGACCGCTCGTTCCTGCTGCTCTCGCCCACGTTCGCGGTGATCACGAATCTCGACCACGAACACATGGAGAGCTACGGCACGTTCGAGAACCTCGGCGATGCGTTCGTGACGTTTGGCAACAAGGTGCCGTTTTACGGTGCGGTGGTGGCCTGCCTGGACGACCCGGCGGTGGCGGCCTTGTTGCCGCGGCTCACGCGCCGGGTGATCACCTATGGATTTTCAGAAGGTGCCGACGTGCGAGGCGAGGGTGCGGTCAGCAACGGGCGCGTGGGGCGCTGCATGGTGAGGACCGTTGATGCCGGCCAGGCGCGGCGTCAGGAGCTGACCATCGGCGTGCCGGGCCGACACAACCTGCTGAACGCGCTGGCCGCCGTCGCGATTGGCCGGGAGATCGGCGTGCCGTTCGAACGCATGGCAGCCGCGCTGCACGAGTTTCATGGCGCCGAACGGCGCTATCAGGTGCGGGGCGACGTGTCGGGTGTCACCGTGGTGGACGACTACGGTCATCACCCCACCGAAGTGGCGGCGGTGTTGCGCACCGCGCGCGAGGGGTCGCCGCAGCGTCTGGTGGCGGTCTTCCAGCCCCATCGCTACACGCGCACACGCGACCTGATGGGGGAGTTCGGTCCTGCGCTCGGTCTCGCGGATGTGGTGGTGCTGACCGATATCTATGCCGCCGGCGAGGCGCCCATCCCTGGAGTCACGCTCCAGGCGCTGGCCGACCGCGTTCGCGACCACGTGAAGGAACTGGTGGTGGTGCCGCAGGTGGCCGACGTGCCGGGCCACGTGGCCATGCTGGCTCGTGACGGCGATCTGATCATCACGCTGGGCGCCGGCTCAATCGGCCTTGTGGCCGACCGCGTTCTCGCGGCGCTCCGCCAGATGGCCGGCCTTGATGGACGCGAGGTGACGCAATGAGCGAAGCCCAACACCGGCGGCGCGGCTTGCCCGGCGGTGGCGCGTCGGTGGCAGACAAGCGTTTTCGGCGTCCAGACCGTCCGGGGAAATATCGCCGCATCAGTCCGCGGCTGTGGCGCATTGGCGGCGCCATCCTGTTTGGCGCGGCATTCGTGGCGATCGGCGTCATGGCGTCGTCACGCGTGGTTGATGCGGACATCCTGGCCGTGAATCGCGTGGAGGTGCGTGGCCAGCAGCGCCTGTCGGTCAACGCGCTGAACACGCTCAAGGAAGGTGTGATCGGCCAGAGCCTGCTGCGAGTGGACCTGCAGCAGCTTCAGGCCAGTCTGCTCGATTCGCGCTGGGTGGCGTCCGTCACGGTTCGCCGGATCTTCCCGTCCACGGTCGATGTCCGCATCGTCGAGCGCGAGCCTGTGGTCATTGCCCGCCTGGGGCAGCAGTTGTATCTGGTGGATGGCACGGGCGTGATCCTCGACGACTATGGCCCGCCGTATGCGGATCTCGATCTGCCGATTGTTGACGGCATGGCGACGACGGCCGCCGACGGGGGAACGGCGATCGATCCGGCGCGTGCGCAGCTCGTGGGGCGGTTCCTCAGTGCCCTGGACGCCCGCCCTGAGCTGAAGCGTTCCCTCTCGCAGATCAATGTGTCGCGTGAGGCCAACGTGGTCGTGCTGCTCAATGACGACCCGACCCAGTTGTATCTGGGCGATGAACACTTCGTTGAGCGCCTTCGCACCTACCTCGAGATTCGGCCAACGCTCACTGACCGGATGGACGATGTGGAGTCGGTGGATTTGCGGTTCGGCCAACGGGTCGTCGTGAAGAACAAGAAACGACCGGGCGAACCGGCCGCAGGAGAGGTGTGATGGCACGAAGAGAACGCTATCTGGTCGGGCTCGACGTGGGCACGTCCAAGGTGTCGGCGATTGTCGGCGAAATGATGGACGACGGGACGCTGGACATCATCGGCATTGGCCTGGCCGACTCGAAGGGGATTCGCCGCGGGGTGGTCAACAACGTGGATTCAGCCGCCGAAGCGATCAAGAAGGCGCTCGACGAAGCGGAGTTGACCGCAGGCGTCGAGATCGACACGGTGCACCTCGCGCTGTCGGGCGCCCACGTGAAGGCGTTCAACAGCCGCGGCGTCGTGGCGGTGGCGGGGCGGAACCGGGAAATCACGCGCGACGACGTCAAACGGGCGATCGATGCCGCGCGCGCGGTGGCGCTGCCGGCCGGCCGCGAGATTCTGCACGTGCTGCCACAGGACTTCGTGGTGGACGACCAGGACGGCATCGCGGTGCCTGTCGGGATGACCGGCTCGCGCCTGGAAGTGAACGTCCACGTGGTGACGGGCAACTCGTCGTCGATGCAGAACATGGTGGCGTGTGTGAATCGCGCCGGCGTGGAAGTG
>CAZAZR010000053.1:0-23933 GCA_964489685.1 uncultured Solibacteraceae bacterium
GCGTCATCAAGCCCGCCCAATTGCGGCCTGGCGACACCGTGGGGCTGGTGGCGCCGGCGTCGGCCACGTTTCAACAGGTGGAGCTCGATATCGCGCGCGAGTCGCTTGAGGCGCTGGGCCTCAAGGTCAAAGTGGGCCGGCACATCATGGATCGGCACGGATCACTTGGCGGCCAGGACAAGGATCGAGCCGACGATATCAATCGGTTCTTCGATGACTCGAGCGTGAAGGCCGTGCTTCCCACGCGCGGAGGATGGGGCACATCCCGGCTGTTGCCGTTACTCGATTACGACACCATCCGGCGCAATCCGAAAATCCTGATGGGCTTCAGCGACATCACGGCACTGCTCAACGGCATCCATGCGCGCACGGGTCTTGTCACGTTTCACGGTCCCAACGCCGGTGGCCGGTGGGATGAGTACTCGGTGGGCTTCGTCAAGCGCGTGCTCTTCGACGGCGAAGCGGTGACGTTCGACAACCCGAAGACAACGAACGACCGCAACGTGTTGACGCAGACCGAGAATCGCATCCGCACCATCACGCCCGGTCGGGCCACCGGTCGGCTGCTCGGCGGAAACCTGACGGTGCTGACCGCGATCCTCGGGTCTCCCTACGTGCCGAATTTCGATCAAGCGATCCTGTTTCTTGAGGATGTGGGTGAAGACTGGTACCGGGTGGACCGGATGATGACGTCGCTCAAACTCGCGGGCATCCTGAGCAAGGTGCGGGGCGTCATCTTCGGCACCTGCAGCGAGTGCGGTCCGGGCGAAGGCTTCGCGTCGTTCACGCCCGAAGAGATCTTCGCCGACCATCTGGCTCCGCTCGGTGTGCCGGCCTGGCACGGCGCGATGATCGGCCACGCACAACCTCAGTGGACGCTGCCGGTCGGCGCCACGGTCACCATCGACGCCACCCTTGGCACCGTGACGATGACCGAGCCGGCGGTCAGGTAGGGAGCCCCGCTACCTCAATGCCACCATCGGATCCACGCGGGCGAGCGCGGCGGTTGATCCATACACGACCGGATCGGCGGGCTCCACTCTGACGAGGAACGCGCGGACGGCACCAGACAGGGCATACGCACCAGCCAGGCCGATCACCAATCCTGTCGCCACAAACACCATCGCACGGCCCAGCACCATTCCCTGCACACGGCCGGGTTGGGCACCCAACGCCATGCGCACACCAATTTCCTGCGTGCGCTGATTCACGACGTAGGCCATGACGCCAAAGATGCCGACGCCCGTGATCACAATCGCGAGCGCACCGAAGATCGACAGCAGAAGCATGTTGAACCGGCGCTGCGCCTGGCATGTGCCTCACGCGTTCGATCACCTGCGGGACGAGCACGGACGCGCGCGCCATGCCGGCTTCGCGTTGCGTCGCCACGAGACCGGCGGTATTTGCGCGGCCGTTGTCTCGAAGGACGCGGTTGAGGTCTGATCCTCGTGTGCAAACGGGTACAGGCAGCCGGCGGCCCGGTGCGTACAGTCGAGGCATGTCAGACAAAAACATCGCCGTATTCGGTATCTATTCGACGCGCATCGATGTGGAACGTGCCACTGACGCACTCAACACGGCTGGATTTCCGGCATCCGACATCTCGGTGCTGATGCCAAGCAGCCTCAACGGCACGGTCGACATGGGCATTGAAGCCAACACCAAAGCGCCCGAAGGCACCGTGGCTGGAATCACGACAGGCGGGGCCATCGGCGGCGCCCTCGGAGTGCTCGCGGGCCTGGGTCTGCTCGCCGTTCCCGGAGTGGGCCCCCTGCTCGCCACGGGCCCCATCGTTGCAGGCCTGGCTGGACTTGGCGTGGGCGGTGCGGTCGGTGGAATCGCCGGCGCGCTCATCGGCATGGGCCTGCCGGAGTACGAAGCCAAACGCTACGCGGAACACGTGCAGGACGGCGCCATCCTCCTGTCGGTGCACTGTGACACGCCGGGCGAAGTCCTGCGCGCGAAGGAAGTTGTCAGCAGTTCAGGTGCGGAGCACGTGAAATCCTCTGGCGAATCGATGGTTGAGACAATGGCGATGGCGACGGGCCAGGCCTATAAATAGGGCGCCACGAGCGCTTCGATTCGTGCCGTCAGCGCCTGAGACACGGGCACGGTCACCAGGCGCGTGACGCTTCGAACGGCCTCGGCCGACCACCTGCGCCACGCAGCCAGCGCGTCGGTGTGGCCCGACATCTTCGCCCCATCGCGAAGCTCAACGGCCACACGTGTGCGGCCGGCGGCCGCCACAAGCTCGGCCACCTGCAGCGAAAGCGATTCGTCCGCTGACGCAAGCACCCAGGCCGACGCCGCCATGGCGACGCCGACATTGCGCATTTCCTGGGCGCTGGTCTTGTCGGGCGTATCCAGACTCGAGTGGTAGTAGCGATCGGTGAAGTGCCAGTTGAGTAACGAGGGCACGCCGGCTGAGCCGAACACCGTGTGGTCACTGCCGCCCTCGTACGGATTGGTCTTCACCACCCAGGCCGTCTTCTTCGCGACCAACTCGCACACCGCGAGGTGCACGTCGTTAATCAGGTCGCCCTTGAGGGTGTTGGCCTGGACGTTGCCGGCGCCCCACTCAGAGTGCGGGTCCCAGGGCCGCGTCCAGACCGCACCCGGGTCAGGCCAGCGCTCGACGAGAAAACTTCCGCCGGTCTTGGCGACGTCTTCACCAGTCATATCCATCGAGAACATGTAGCGCACGCCGGGCATCAGGTCGGGGTGTCGGGCGATCCAGGCGCGGCTTCCGCTGATCTCGTTGAGCCACAGAAAGGTGATGGTGCGGGCGGGAGGGGGAATGCGCCCTGACGCCACTCCGACGCCGAGCGACCGCGCCAACTCCATCAGTGTCGCCACGCCGCTGGCGTTGTCGTTGGCGCCGGGTTCCTGCAGGTGCGCCGCCAGAACGACTCGTTCGCCCGGGAGTGTACGGCCGGGAATTTCATAGACGAGCGTGCGCTCGGGCTTGTTGGCAAAGGTGCTGGCCACTTCGACGCGCACACGCTGGGGGCCGGCCTTCAGCGCCTCTCGAAGCGTGGAGGCTGCACGACGGGATGACTTGAAACCGAAGGCTTTCTTTGAGGCGTCCAACGGGATGCTGCCCCACTGCAGGACGTCCGGGTCGTCGGCAATGTAGCGGGCGATGGCGGTGGAAATGGCACCAAGGGCGCCGCGCTGGGTCACGGCCTGGCGGAAGAGACCGCCGAGATCGGCATCGCCGAGCACGACAGCGCCCGTCAGATCCTTGCCTTCAAAGTCTGCCGCCTGTCCACGGCCGACATCGATCAGGGGCGCATCGATTTTTCCGTCAGTGGAGATCGAGTTGATCGCCAGGGCCACGCGTTCCTTCTCTTTCGAGAGCACGACCAGATCGGGCTGATTCGGGCGAATGAGCGCGACCGTGCCGATGGTGTAGTCCCAGCCAGGACTGGGCGTGGTCGCCGTTTCAACGAACAGATTCCCCGGGGCTGAAGCCCCGGGGCTCCGTACGTCGGAGAGCCGGTCGCGCACACGGTCCAGCGTCGCGTCGTATCCTTCGTTGCCGGCAAGACGCCAATACCGCGACGCGAACTCCACCTGCGCCATCGCGGCCGCCGGATCAAACCCGACCCACGCCTGGTCGATCACCGGTTGCACGCGCGCGGCCATACCTGCCGGCATTTGCCGCGCGGCCGCCAGCTCCGCACGCACGCGCGGTTCGAGATCCTGGCCCCTTCGACTCGCGTGGACGGTGCGCTCGCTCCCTTCGACGTTGCTCAGGGCAGGCAGGGCAGGCGAGATGCACAACAGTACAAGAGCACCCGAGCACCTCAGCACATTCCTCATTTCGCACTCCATCCCAGCATTTGCTTTTCAAGGCTTAACGGATACGAGATCTCAACGTCAACGATCTCACCAGACGCATTTCGCACTGGCGCCAGTTCGGGCTGGACGAACCCGGTGTACGACGGCAGTTTCAACCGGTCCACTCGCGTCACGACCTCGTCACGCAGGCTGGGATCGAAGTAGATGCCGTACGCCTCGAACAACGCTTTGGCGGCGTCGTAATCGCCGGTGGATTTGATGCGTTGCACCTCGGCCAGCATGCGGCCGACGCCGTCGTGGAACGCCTTGACGTCCACCATCACGTAGTAGGTCTTGGCGTCACGTGTGCGCACCTCGATAGCCGAGGTATGTGCCATCAGCCAGTGCACAATCGCCTGACGATTGCGCATGTGATCTTCTTCGAGTTGCGAGCCCTCACGGACCCGCCGCAGCTGGACCAGCGCATTGCGCGCGTACCCTTCGTATTCGGCCAGGACGATCGCCTCCTGATGCTCGGCGGGCAGCATGCCCAGGTCGGCCACTTTGGGCTCACCGACGAAGTACAGCGCCACGAGATCCGCACGCGATTCCTCAAGGGCGGCGTATTGTTCCTTGATTGCCAGTTCCGGCCGTCCCTCGAGGTGAGCGTCCACCACGCCGCTGCCGTGTCCGAGCACTTCGTGAATGCCCGTCGTGACTTCACTCGCGATCGACCCCCACTGCTCGGCCCGCGCCACTTCCTCGGGCGACCAGCAGAACTCCTCGCGATACGCCTTCGGCAACGACTTGTCGTAGGCCTCCGAGACATTCGCGATGGTGACGGACTTGCTGCCGTGCTGCTCCCGAATCAACTGGTCGTTGGGCAGGTTGATCCCGATGGGCGTGACCGGACCGGAATCGCCGGTCTCCATCACCACATCGATCGCCCGAGCGGTCACGCCCCTCACGCTGGCGCGCCGCCACTTCGCATCCCACGGCATGCGGTCTTCGAACCATTGCGCAGATTCGGCCAGCCGCTTGATGCCCGCGGTTTTGCCCGGGTTGACGTAGAACACGAGGGCCTCCCACGCGCCCTTCACGCCCCGTGCATCCATGTAGTTCTCGATGAAACCGTTGATGGTGTCAACGGGCGAGTCCTTGTCTTCGACCCAGGCGATGTCGTACGCCACGCGGTCGGCATCTTCGCCCGAGTGGTAGAACGTGATGAGCGCTTCAAGGGCCTTGCGCATCTCCGGCGTCGCGTAAGGCAGCGCGGCCGTCACGTGACCGCAGATCGCGTCGATCTCGGGGCCATACGTGCCACCCACGCGATAGACCTCTTCTTCCAGTTGCCCGTGCTCGGTCTTCACCACGCGGGAATTGAGGCCGTAGCGTTCATCCCACCCGTCCATGTCGGCCATCGTGACGCCCTGATACAGGTTGTTCGCGCTGTCTTCGAGGATGTCGCGCCCTTGGCCAGGCGTCTTGTTCGTCACAAGCGGTTCGTGCGACGCGTCGAAGAACGCGCGACGGCACCGTGCCAGCGTCTCGGTCAACGCGTCGGCTGTCAGGGCGAGCGTTCCCGCGTCTCTCGCGCGAGACGCGGCTGCGACAAGGTCGTCGAACGAGCACTTCAGGACGAACTTGCGGGCCGTCAGGTTGTTGTACGGGCCGCAGTTGATCCAGAACAACTTCGTGTAGCGCCGGATCTCGTCGAGCACTTCGCGCGGAGCCGTCGCGCCGCCATCGCGATTGGCCGCGCGGACGATGCTCTCGAGAATCGCTCGCATCTCCAAGCCATGGCGATACCGCTGGTCGTAGTAGATGTCACGGCCAGCCAGCGCGGCCCGTGACAAGTGCCAGATCAGGATCTTCTGGTCGAGCGGCAGCGAGACAAAGCCGTCGGCGTACAACTGCACGACCGCGGCGTCGTCGATTTGTTCAAGCAGGTAAGGTCGGTCCATCAGATGTCGATTTTCTCCCGGTGTGCTGGGGTCTTGACGGTCCACGTCAGTTCGCGTTCCACGCGGGCTTTCAGCGTATCCATGGGTCCGGGTTCGCCGTGGACCAGGCACAAGGTCGCCGGTGCCCGCGTGAAGCTCCTGAGCCAGCGCATGATCTCGTTGCTGTCGGCATGCGCGGACACGGAGTCGAGCGACTCGATCTGGGCCTTCACCACGATTTCTTCCCCGTGAATTCGCGTGGTCTGCGCGCCTTCCTTGAGCTGCCGCCCGCGGGTCCCTGCGGCCTGATAGCCGGCAAACAGTACGGTGTTGCGCGCATCGGGCAAGACCCGCTTCAAATGGTGCAGCACACGGCCGCCTGTGGCCATCCCGCTCGATGAAATCACGATGCTCGGATGCGTGTCGTCCTGGACCTTGCGCGACTCCGGGATGGACGCAATCACATGGAGCCGGGCGGTCAGGAAATTTCTGAGGCCCGGATCAAGTTCGGGCATCCGGTCGCGGTACTCCACCAGCGCTTCGACAGCCATCGGGCTGTCCACATACACCGGCAACTCGGGGATCGCCTTGCGCTCTTCGAGGTGCCGCACCCAGTACAGCAACTCTTCCACTCGTCCGAGCGCAAATGCCGGAATCACGATCTTCCCCTGGCGCTTCGCGGTCGCATTGATAATCCGCGCCAAATGCGCCCCGTCGTCATCCGCCTCGTGGACTCTGTCGCCGTAGGTGGACTCCACGAGCACGACATCGGCATCGGGCGGGGACGCCGGGTCTGGCAGCACGGGACGCGCGTAGCGGCCCAGGTCGCCGCCGAACAGAATGGTTTTGCCTTCTGCCGCCACAGTGATGCGGGCGTACGCCGAGCCGAGCAGGTGTCCGGCATTCAGGAACTCCAATTCGATTCCTGGAGCGATCGGCACGGGCCGGTCGTAGCCCACGGGTTGCAACTGCAGGACCGCGCGCGCGGCGTCGTTCTCCGTAAAGAGCGCCAACGCGGGCTTGTGTTTCGTGTAGCCCTTGCGATTCGCCCGCTCCGCATCTTCTTCCTGCAAGTAAGCGGCGTCCGACATCACGATCTTCGCAAGCTCGGCGGTGCCTCCCGTGCAGAACACCCGGCCGGTGAACCCCTGCGCGACCAGTCGCGGCAGGAGTCCGCAGTGGTCGAGGTGCGCGTGGGTGAGCACCACGACGGTGATCGAGCTGGGCGGCACAGGAAAGGGCTCCCAATTGCGCTCGCGGAGCGCCTTGGGCCCCTGGAACATGCCGCAGTCCACCAGAACACGTGTGCCGCCAACTTCGAGCAGGTGCTTGGACCCGGTGACCGTCCGAGCCGCTCCGAGAAATGTCAGTGTCATGCAAATAACCCCACTTGGCCGCCGGTATGCCAGAACAATACGGTTTCACTGACGGAAAAGCTGTCTCTTCTGATTCGTTCGACCAGTCCAGCCATCGCCTTCGCCGTATAGACCGGATCCAGCACGATGCCCTCGTGCCTGGCCACCAGCGTGAGCGCCTCGCGCGACTCTTCCGTTGGGATGCCATATCCGTCGCCAACAAAGCGGTCGTCCACCACCACATCGCGATCAGCGCCCAGCGCGGCATGCGACCCGCCCAGTCGGCCGGCGAGGGCTTCAACGAGTCCTCGCACCACGGCCGCCAGCGATGCGGACGACTCATCGGCGCTGACGCCGATGATGCGCGCCTTGAGACCAAACAGCGCGCAGCCTGCGATGAGCCCCGCCTGCGTCCCGCCAGAAGACGATGAGTGCAGGATGACGTCGGGGCGAAGGCCGGCGACGAGCAGTTCCTGAATTCCCAATGCAAAACCCGCCGCGCCGATCGGTGTGGACGCGCCCAGCGGAATGACAAACGGCCGGCGGCCGGCCTCCGTCTCCTCCCCTGCCACCGCCTGCATCATCGCGGTGCGTTCCTCGCGAGAGGATGCGTAGCGGACGTCGGCCCCGAAGAGCTGATCGAGCAGCGCGTTCCCGGTGGGGCGCTCCTGCCGGACGCCGTTGACCACGAGCACCACGCGTTTTCCGAGGGCAGCACCGGCTGCGGCAGTGGCGCGGCAGTGATTGGACTGGAGACCGCCACAGGTGATGAGGGTGTCGGCGCCGTCGGCCGCGGCGTCGGCCAGCACGGTCTGAAGCTTGCGCACCTTGTTGCCGCCCATCCCGAACGAGAGCAGGTCATCGCGCTTCATGTACAGCGAGGGGCAGTCTGGTCCGAGCGCGGCGCGCAGTCTCGTGAGCGAGTCGATCGGCGTCGGGTGAGGCGCCAGGATGACGCGGGGCATTGCCGTCAGCGACGCGAGCGCGGTGGCCACAGCGGCAGTTTATACTTTTCGTGCTGGGGTGCTGTTGTGCTCAGTGCTGGCGTGCTCTCGTGCCAGCGTGCGGATTGCTGGAATGGCCAAATGACGAACCCGCTGACTGAGGCGCTGGAGCAGACGACGAATGTGCTCTCCGTCGAACTGCGTCCGCCTCGGGCCGAACTGGATTGGGCGGCCGGCATGGATGCCTGGATCGACACCTATCACGCCGTGCGGGGCCTCGTGCGCGACGGGATGTTCGTGTTCCTGACCGATAGCGCCGTTGGTGCGAAAGAAGAGAACAACCTGCGGCACCTGGTCATCAATCTGGGGACCGACGTGCCGCGCAGCCACGTCATTCCTTTCCTGACCACGAAACACACGCGGGAATACTGCCTGTCGTACGCCGAGCACGCACTGCATCAGGGGTTTTCAACCATGGTGGTGCTGGGCGGCGACAAGTCTGTGGGCCCGCCCAGATGCGTGGAGCATGCGTGGCAGTTGCGGGAAGACATTCGCCGGCACGTTCCCGACCTCGCACTGGGCGGATGGGCCAACCCCCACCAGAGCGCCGAGTCGCAGGTGGGGCACCTGAGCGACCCCCGGTTTTCCGCGGAGTTTTTCCTGACGCAGGTGGTCTCGCACCACGACCTGCCAAAAGTGGAAGCGTTTCTGACCGTGCGGCAGAAGGCCGGCGTCACCGCGCCCGGGATCTTCGGAGTGTTCTATTACCGGAGCGCGAATCCGAAGACGCTGGCCACACTGAAGCAATTCCTGACGGTGCCGGCCGAGGCGCTGACGGCCGAGTTCAGCGCGGGCGAGAGTCCTGAAGCCCTCTGCGCCCGATCGATCCGAGAACTCCGGCGCGTCGGCGTGCGCCACCTGTATCTGTCGAACCTGCCGACGCGGGGCACGCGGCAGACGCTCGAGCGCATCCTGTCGCTCGTCTAGAAATTTACACGTCCTTCTGTCCTCCAAGTCTCGTGTGAACAACTGAGGATCAGAACGCCTTGCCCCAGGCGCCCTGGAACACGAAGTCGGCGGCGCGGCGGCGGCGGCGCGGCGTGACTTCGGCAGCGCGGTGTTTTTCACTGGTGAGGGCTTCTGGCAACCCGGGGTAGCCGACCGCCATCACCACGGCGGGTTCGAAGCCGTCTGGCACCTGGCAGACCTCACGTGCGATCGCATGGCTGAAGCCTTCCATTTGCCGGATGGCGAGCCCCTGTGACTGCGCCTGCAGCGTGAGGAATCCAACGGCCTGGCCCGTGTCGTAGTAGGCGTGGCGGTTGGCTTCTCCGGTGAGTTCCACGGTGAGCTGCACGGCCGCCAGGATCAGCACCGGCGCCGTGCCCGCCCACGCCTGATTGCTCACGCCCAGTGCGGCATACAGCGCCTGATGCGACTCGGGCGACTGGTGCCGGTGCGCCACGACAAAACGCCAGGGCTGCTCGTTGCGCGATGACGGCGCCCAGCGCGCCGCTTCGAACAGTCGCCAGAGGTCGTCCATGGACACCTCACGAGCGGCATCAAACGCTCGTGGGCTCCAGCGCTCGCGAATGAGATCCAGCACTGTGTGGTCGGCGTCGGCGTGCTTGGGATGCGTCATGTGGCTTTCTGTCTGTATCATCTCAGGAATGGCTCAGTTCCTGGACTCCGTGCCCTTCTCTGGAATTATCCGCATCCGCGACATGATGTATTCGGTCGATCGGCCCTTCCGCCTCGACCAGGGCGACGTCAGCTTTGATGCGCCCGAATCCGTCAAAGAGGCCCTTCGCAAGGGCATCGCCGAGAACCGCACGCACTATGTGCAGACGACGGGCATTCCGCCGCTGCTCGATTTGCTGGTGGAGAAGATGCGGACCAGGAACGGTATTCCGATCGGGGGAGCCGACGAAGTCATGGTGACCAACGGGGGCATTCATGGCCAGTACATCGCGTGCCTTGCGCTGCTCGAACCTGGCGACGAGGTGCTGGTGCCCGACCCCTGCTGGCCGCCCACCGTGAGCAATATCCTGGCCGCGCAGGCCGTGCCCGTGCCGTTTCCGGTGTACGAGTCTTCGGGCTGGCGGCCCGACATGGACGAACTGGCGCGCCTCATCACGCCCAAGACCAAGGCCATCCTGATCAACACCCCCAGCAACCCCACGGGTGGCGTGATGACCCGTGAGGACATCGACAAGCTCGCCGCCCTCGTCATGGAACGAAAGCTCTGGGTGTTCTCGGACGAAGCCTATGAAGACTTCGTGTTCGACGGTCACGAACACTTCAGCATTGCGTCGTGGCCCGGGCTCTACGAGCGCACCATCCCGCTCTATACCCTGAGCAAGACCTATGCGATGACCGGGCTGCGCCTCGGCTATCTCGCGATCAAGGACAAGACGATCAACGAACGTGCCCGGAAGATCGTGTCGCTGACGACGTCCAACGTCTCCTCGCTCATACAGTACGGCGCGGTGGGCGCGTTACAGGGGCCGCGCCAGGTGGTGGAGGATTTCCGGGTGGAACTGGGCGCCCGGCGCGACCTCTTCTACGAGAAGCTGCCCAAAGCCTCGAAGGGCCTCCTCAGCGGCACGCCGCCGGTGGGCGCGTTCTACGCGTTCGTGAAGATCGATCCCGCGTGGAAATCTCCGCTGCCAGACGCACCCGAATCACGGTCGTGGGCGATGACCGAGTTCCTGATCAAGCGCGCGCGGATCGGTTGTGTGCCCGGCGTGGACTTTGGCTCCCGTGGCGAAGGCCACATCCGGCTGTGCTTCGCGCGCGATCGCCAGGAACTCGACGGCGCGCTCGCCTCGATGGAAGCGCACCTGTAGGGCGTGCGTCACCGCTGGACGTCAGCGGTGTTCCACCGCAGGTGCGCGTCGACCGCCCCGGTCGCCATCAGATGCTTCAAGTGGTTGAGCCGGATGAACCGGCGCCCCGTCAAGTCGGCCTCCGTGAGGCCGTTGGCGCGGTAGGCCTCGTACAGCTCTGCGGCGCCTTTGCGGGCGTCCCACTTGAATCGGAACGACGGGAACGTCGTGGCAAGCCGCGAGAAATCCACGCGGTAGTTGCGCGGGTCAGGCCCGCCCTGACCGGCGTATTCGACCTCGCAGTTGGGCACCACCGCGTGAACAATGGCGCCAAGATCGCGCACCTGATAATTCTCAAGGCTCTGGCCGACGTTGAACGCGCGATCGTGAATCGCGTCGATCGGCGCATCCAGCATGAGCGCAAACACGCGGCAGATATCCTCGACGTGCACGAGCGGTCGCCACGGGGTGCCGTCGCTGAGAATCCGGATCGTGCCCGTGGTGAACGCCCAGGCCACCAGATTGTTCAGCACGATATCGAGTCTCAGATGCGGCGAGGCGCCGTAGGCCGTCGCGTTGCGCAGGTACACCGGCGAGAATCCCGGCGCCGCCAGGGCGCCAAGCGCGCGTTCGAACTCCACCTTGGATTCGGCGTACGCCGTGATGGGCGTGAGCGGCGCGTCTTCGTCAAGCAGGAGATCCGACGCACTGGCGCCGTACATGCTGCACGACGAGGCGAAGAGAAAACGGCCGACGCCGGCGGCCTTCGCCAGCTCAGCCAGGCGGATCGACCCGGCGGCATTGATGTCGTGCGTCAACTGCGGATCGAGATCACCAAGCGGGTCGTTTGAGAGCGCCGCGAGGTGGACGACCGCGTCGATGCCATCAAGGTCCCCGGCCTCAACACTCCGCAAGTCGCGGGCGATCTGCCTCGGCGTGTGGGGCGGCGGCACGAGCGCACATTCACGAAAATACCCGGTGTCCAGGCCGATGACCGTGTGCCCCGCGCGGCCAAGCACCGACGTCATCACCGTGCCGATATAGCCGGTGTGCCCCGTGACGAGAACGTTCACGCACGTGATGGTAGCAGATGCCGGATCAGGCTCCGCCCGGTCTCACTTTGCGACGAGCACCGCTTTGACGAAGCCCTCGCCCATCGCTCCCAGCACCTTGATGTAGCCGCCGGCAGCGCTGCCCATCACGACGAGTTCGTCAGTTTTCTTCAGCGCGGCAATCACTTTGGAGGAGTCGCTCGCCGTCGCCATGAGCTTCACACCGTCAATCTTCGAGTGGACAACGTCGCCTTCGTTGAACCCCGAACCGGCCGCCGGTGCTTCACCACCGCCGAGCGCGGCCAACCGGTCTGCGGCCATCGGCTTGAGCGACGAGTTCGCCCGCACCTTGCCGACAATGGCATTGAAGTTGTCGAGCAGGCTGGCGGCAATCACCTTGCCTTCGGCCGTGCTCGAGTAGGCGCCAGCGCCACCGAGCAACCCGCCCGCGATCCCCAGACCGCCCAGGCTGAAATCACGCTGACGCGCCTTGCCTTCAGCCGACGCCACCTGCACACCCGTGCGCGTGGATGACAACGTGATGCTCGACTCGGCTTCCTTGAACTTCAGGCTGCCACCAACACCGATACCCACCCGGCGGCTGATGCCACCAACCGCACCGCCAACGCCACCGGCGTTGTTGTCCGAAAACTGGACGTACGGCGTCAAGACAAAGTCGGCCGCCACCATCTGGCCCTTGCCCATGTTTGAGCCCGACTGCAGTTCACCCGATGCGCCGAGCGCGCGCTCCTGCTGCAGGTTCTGCATGCCCTTGCCCCGCTCAACCACCACAAAGCAGTTGGACTCCTGGGCGTAGATCCGAATGAGTGCCGAGGGCGACTCGAGCGAATACCTGCGCAACCACGACAGCACTTCGTCGGTGGGCTCGTTCACTGCGAGCGTGCCGTAGGGCGTGGGGCACTTCTCAATCTTGTCCTTGTCCTGCGCTGCGGCAGGCACCGCGAAGGTTGTTGCAGCAACGAAAAACAGGGCGGCTACGGCGAAAAGACGTTTGGTCATCATGGGAAGCGGCTCCTTCATCCAGGGAAGATTCTACCGAAATATCACCGAAGGTGTCGCCCGCCATCAACTCGTATCGTCTCGCCCGTCATGAAGTCTGAATCGACAAGGGCGAGCACGGCCTTGGCCACTTCGTCGGCCCCGCCCCAGCGGCCCAGGGGCGTGGCAGCCTCAACGCCGGCGCGCTGGTCCGGGGAAAAATCTTCAGGCGGCAGCACGGGCCCCGGCGCAATGGCGTTGACCAGGATCTGATCCCCTGCCAGTTCCAGCGCAAACGCTTCCGTCAGCGCTTTCACGCCGGCCTTGGCCACGTAGTAGCCCGTGTAGCCCTTGTAACGTGGGCGGCTGCTCGCCGCGGTCCAGTCACTGAACGTAATGATGCGCCCGCCGCCCGCCGCGCGCATGTGCGGCAGGGCAGCGCGCATGCAGACGAAGGTGCCGCGCATGTCCACGCCAAGCTGGCGCTCAATCGCGAACGCGTCGAGTTCGTCGAACGGCACGGCCTGGTAGAAGGACGCCATGACGACGAGCACGTCGAGGCGGCCCATGGCCTCCACCACCTGCTGGAACGTGGCTTCGACGAGCGGCACCTCGTCGGTCACATCACACCGCACCACCATCGCCCGGCGTCCGAGCGCGCGCACCGCGTCAGCCGCGGCGTCGGCGGCGTCCGGCGCACTCCGATATGTGAGGGCGACATCAGCCCCGTGGGACGCAAGGGCCGTGGCCACGGCCAGGCCCATCCGTCTGGCGCCGACCAGGAGCGCGACGCGGTTGGAGAGGTTCATGCTTCGCTGTCGGGGTCCGGGAGTCCAGGGGTCCAGATGTCGTCTTGGCTTCGTGGTGTTCCGACCCCGGAACTCCGGGACCCCAGGACCCCGATCATTGTCACAATTTGCCGCGAAGTCTTGCTCTTCCTGCCTGGCGCGAGGCGCGCGACGCTTCGCGCTGGCCGTCCAACGACCACTCGCCTCCACCCGTCAGGGTCAGGCACAGCAAGGCGCCGAGCAGAATGAGACTGAACTCGAATCCTTGCCCACGATCGGCCGCGCCCATCCAGTTGAGGAAGAAGCCGTTGGCCCATTGCCCCTTCCAGACCGCCACACAGGTCACGATGGCCAGCGCCGGGGCCGCAAACCGGGTCAGCCAGCCGATCGCCAGCAAGACACCGCCCAGCGTTTCGACGACACCGATCAGGACTGCGAGGGGAAACGCGGGATTCAGGCCGATGCCCGTGAAGACCTGGGCGGTCATGTCGAGGCCGCCGACACCAATGCCCAGGTCGGCCCACATGCCAAACAGCTTGTGTGCACCGTGTGCGATGAATACGACGGCCAGTGCGAGCCGCAGCACCACCAGTCCAAGTCCGTTCACGCGAAGCCCCCCTGCTGTCCGCGGCTATTGTGCCACCATCCGCGCTATGATTCGCAGGAAATCAGCGCAACTCGCAGGAGGATCAACGATGTGGACCCGACGGCAATTTCTCAACCGCACGAGCACAGCCGCCGGTGCGGCCCTGGCCTCCTACCACCCGAACGGACTGGCTCGACTCCTTGAGGCAGGCACCGCCCAGAACGGCCGGGCGCCTGTTGATGTGGCCAGCGACGAAGACTTCTGGCGCGTCGTCCAGGAAGGCTTCACCCTCGACCGCACCATCGTCAATCTCAACAACGGCGGGGTGTGTCCAAGCCCGCGCGTGGTGCACGAGGCCCTCAAGCGTTACCTCGATATTTCGAATCAGTCGCCCGTGTATCACATGTGGCAGGTGCTTGAGCCGAACATCGAGAGCGTGCGGCGCGACCTGGCGCGCGACATCGGCGCCAATCCTGAGACCATCGCCATCACGCGCAACGCGAGTGAGTCGCTGCAGACGGCCCAGCTCGGCATCGACCTCAAGCCCGGCGACGAGGTGCTGACCACCAACCAGGACTACGGCCGGATGATGCAGACCTGGGAACAACGCGTGGCGCGCGAGGGCATCAAGCTCTCGAAGATTTCGTTTCCGGTGCCGCCCACACAGGCCGACCTGGTCAGGCGTTTCGAGCAGGCTATTACGCCGGCCACCAAGGTGCTGCACTTCATGCACATCAGCAACCTCACCGGACACATCTTCCCGGTGAAGGAGATCTGCGAAGCGGCCCGCAAGCGCAACATCATCACCATCGTTGATGGCGCACACGCCTACGCGCACTTCCCGTTCAAGATCACGGACTTTGACTGCGACTACTACGGGTCGAGCCTTCACAAGTGGCTGCTGGCGCCGATCGGCACGGGCCTGCTGTATGTGCGGCCCGACCGCATCGAAAAGACCTGGGCCCTGCAGCCGGCTGGCGCCGGCCAGGCGAAGAACATCCGCAAGTTCGAGGAAATCGGCACACACCCGGCGGCTAACCACAACGCGATTGCCGAAGCGCTGGTCTTCCACCGCGGCATCGGCATCGAACGCAAGGCCGCCCGGTTGCAGTATCTGAAGGCGCGCTGGGCGAAAGAACTCACCAGGCTCGATCGCATTGAACTGCACACCAGCCTGGACCCTGCGCTCTCCTGCGCCATCGGCACGGTCGGCATCAAAGGCATGACGCCCGGCGACATCACGTCGAAGTTGTGGGCCGACCGCCGGATCATCGCGACCGGCATCACTGTGGGGCCGCCCGAGGCGATTGAATACGCCGGCATTCGCGTGACGCCCAACGTCTACACCACGCTCGACGAGGTGGATGTGTTTATCGACGCGATGACGAAGCTCGCCAAGAGCTGATCACGACGGATCACAGCGAGGCGGCGAGGCGCGGACATCGACGTGGCGATCGGCCTGACGGCAGGAGTGATCGTGAACGCCCATGACCTCGGGACGCTTGTGGCGGATTTGGCACGTGCGGGCGGATGTGCGGTCGATTTGGTTTTGCTGGAAGACGCCCCGCCGCCTTGTCATGGCCGAGGAGAACGTCGCATAGTAGGGACCGTCAACCGAACCGCCGCTGATTTTCAACAGCCGACGGGATATCCCCCGCGCGGGTGCGGCTCGTAGCCCCGGTGCAGAGACAAGTTGCCGTGGGTTTTCCATGCTGTTCTTTGTATGCGGCAAAACATGTTCTCAAGCGACGATAGGCCATATTCAGGGACTGTTCCGTCAACATTCCTGATCCACATGCGGGGCGCATGAGCGGCCAACGCGGAGCCGAAATACTGGTGCAGCCTAGCGCCAGGCCGTAGCCGCAGGACTGGTGACCTCGTCCACATACACGAGCTCGTTGCCGTCGTGGGACCAATCTGCGGCTGTTGGTAATCGCACCTCCGTCGTCAGACGCTCAGCGGCCCCGCTGCCGTCGGCCGCGAGGCGAAAGAGGCCTGTGCTGTCGTCGGTGGTTCCGCGAAAGACGATCGACTTCCCGTCAGGTGACCAGATGGGCCGATCCGCGTCACCCTCAAACGGCACGCGCGTCAGACTGGCACGACCAAAGTCGAAGATCCACATGGCGTGTTCGCGACCCAGCGTGCCCAGGACAGCTCGTGCGTCGGTTGGCGAAATGCGCGCAGTCACATACGTGTGGGTCGAATCCATCGCGATCGAACGTCCGCCTGCCCGTCAGCATCTCAAGCAACACGACGCCGAACGCCCACAAGTCGGTGCGCTTATCGACGGGCTTTCCCGCCGCCTGCTCCGGGCTCATGTAGGCCGCGGTGCCCATGATCATCCCCTTCGCCGTCATCGCGGGAGAGGTCATCGTCGGGGGAGGTCGGGTACGAAGGGCGTCCCTTCAGGACCGCCGGCATCGGCGCGGCTAGAGCCACGCCCTACGGTCTCTATCGCCTTGGCCAGCGCGAAGTCCAACACCTTCACTGTGCCGTCGGCGCGGACTTTGATGTTCGCGGGCTTGAGGTCGGAATGGACAGTGCCCTGCTCGTGCGCGGCCTCGAGTGCGTCGGCGTTCTGCCTGGCGATCGGCAACGCGTCTTCAATGCTGATTCCTCGGTGGGCCCCACCCCCGCTCGGGGCTCCGGCTGCAGGCGCTGAGCGTCCGCGACGCGCGATGGCCGTCGACAGATCCTCGCCCTCGACCAGTTCCATCACGAGGGCGTTGTTCACGATCCGTGGATCGCGGCGATGTTCGGATGGTTCAGCGATGCAAGGGTCTTGGCCTCTCGCGTGAAGCGGGCAACGCGATCAGCGTCATGCGCGAAGGACTCGGGCAGCACCTTGATCGCGACGTCGCGGTCAAGCGTGGTGTCGCGTGCGCGATACACCTCGCCCATCCCTCCAACCCCGAGCGGCGCAACGTTTCGTACGGACCGAGACGAATGCCAGTAGCCAGGCTCATTGAGTAACGGATTATAGGGGCATCCCCCGCAATGGACGGCCATCGGTTAGGATCATCCCCATGCCGACGCAGGCGCCAGTGCACGTCGCCGCCCGTATTCAGGGCTTCACGTATGCCATTCGCCACGTGGTCGCCGAAGCCCGGAAGGTGGAAGCCGCGGGCCGCACGGTCCGTTATCTGAACATCGGTGACCCGATTCCGTTCGGGTTCCAGACACCGCCACATCTTATTGAAGCCGTCAATCGGGCGATGCGTGACGGCCACAATGGCTACACGGCATCGGTCGGCATTGCCTCAGCGCGCGAAGCGGTCGCCAGAGAGTACGAATCGCGCGGCATGCCCGTGGGCGTTGACCGGGTGATTCTCACGGCCGGGACGTCGGAAGGCATCGAGCTTGCGCTGGGCGCCATGGCGGACGCCGGCGACGAGGTCCTGGTGCCCACGCCCACCTACCCGCTTTACACGGCTGTGCTGGCGAAGCTCGGAGCCCGGGCGGTGTTCTATCGCACCGACCCCGAGAACCACTGGCTTCCCGATGTGGCCGATATCGCAAGCAAGGTCACGCCCGCAACCCGGGCCATCGTGGTGATCGACCCCAACAATCCGACGGGTGCCGTGTACCCCGAGGCCACTCGACGGGCGCTGATTGCGCTGTCCCACTCGTCGGGCGTGCCGATTCTGGCAGACGAAGTCTATGGTGACCTGGGGTTTGACGGACCGTCGCCCCTGCTCGGCAGCCTCGACCCGGACGCCCCGATTCTGTCGTTCTCGTCCCTGTCGAAGGCGTACGTGGCCCCGGGCTGGCGCGCGGGATGGCTCTCGGTGGGTCGGTCGTCGCGCCTGGACGGGGTGCTGGCGGCAATCAAGAAACTGGCCGATGGCCGGCTCTGCAGCACCGGGCCGATGCAGTACGCGATCGAAGCGGCGCTCACCGGAGACCGCAGCCATCAGCGTGAGTTCGTGCGGCAGCTCACCATCCGCGCCGACCTCACGGTGGCGCGGTTGAACGCCATTCCCGGCACCACGTGCGTCGCCCCGCGCGCGGCGTTTTACGCCATGCCGAAAGTGGCCCTGCCTCCCGGAAAAACCGACGAGGACTTTGTCCTCGCCCTGCTGCGCCAGACGGGAATCCTTTGCGTCTACGGCTCGGGCTTTGGTCTGCCGGCAGCGGAAGGCTTCTTCCGCGTGGTGTTCCTCGCGCCGCCTGATGCGCTCAGCGCGATCTACGACGATATTGCGACATTCACCTCGGAGTGGACGCGCTCGTGAAACTGTCGATCATCATGCCCGCGTTCAACGAGAAGCGGACCATTCGAGAAATCGTCGCCCGCGTCCTGGCCGTAGACCTTCCCGGCATCGAGAAGGAACTGGTCATTGTGGATGATGGATCGAGTGACGGGACGCGAGACATCCTGGCCGAGCTCAACGGTGTCAACGGTATTCGCGTGTTTTACCAGACATCGAATCAGGGCAAAGGCGCTGCGGTCGCGCGGGGGTTCCGCGAATCCACTGGCGACGTCCTGCTCGTGCAGGACGCCGACTTGGAGTACAACCCGGACGAGTATCCAATGCTGCTGCGGCCCATCCTGCGTGGTGACGCGGACGTCGTGTACGGATCGCGCTTCCTGGGGTCGCCCAACGGACATCGCGTGTTGTATTTCTGGCACTCGGTGGGCAACAAGATGCTGACGCTGCTGTCGAATGCGGTCAGCGGCCTGAATCTGACCGACATGGAGACGTGTTACAAGGCGCTGACGCGCGACGTGGCCAACCGGCTGGACCTGCGCTCGAAACGGTTCGGCGTGGAGCCCGAGATCACCTGCAAAGTGGCGCGGCTCCGGGCGCGTGTGTACGAAGTGCCGATTTCCTACAACGGCCGCACGTATGCCGAAGGCAAGAAGATCGGGTTCAAGGACGCGATCCAGGCGGCGTGGACCATCCTGCGGTTCTCGCGGTGGGAGGCTCCCGAGAGCGACGTCGGGGCGGTCACGCTGCGGCGCATGTCGCGGCTGGGCGTCTACAACCGGTGGCTGCACGATCAGTTTGACGCCTTCCTCGGCCGACGCGTGCTCGAAGTCGGGTCGGGCGTCGGCAACCAGACGCGGTACTTCGTCGAACGCGATCGCGTGATCGCGTCGGACATCGAACCGCACTACGTCAAGGAACTGCAGGCCACGGTCGGGCAGCGTTCGAACGTCCGGGTGGCGTCGTTCGAGTTCCCGCTCACGCAGGCCGCGCGCGAGGATCTGGCCGGCGAACACATTGACTCCATCGTCTGCATGAACGTCCTGGAACACATCGAGCACGATCGTGAAACGCTGCTCGACTTCGCCAGGGTGTTGCCCCAGGGCGGGCACCTCGTACTGCTGGTGCCGGCCATGCCGTCTATCTACGGGACACTCGACAAACACCTGAACCACTTTCGGCGGTATGACCGGGAGCCCCTGCGCGCGTTGTTGACCGAGACCGGCTTCGAGGTGGAGACGCTTCGCTACCTGAATCAGCCGGGTGTCTTCGGCTGGTGGCTGAATTCGCGCCTGCTGAAGCGACGAGTGATTCCCCGAGGACAGGCAGGCGCCGTGCGGTGGATCATGCCGTGGTTGCGCGCCGAGAATCGCCGGTCGCCAGCCTTCGGCATGTCGCTGCTGGCGCTCGCCCGACGGAAGTGAAGCGCGCCGCTCTCCTCTACCTCGTCATCACGTGCGCGCTGACGTGGCCGCTGGCCCGTGTCATGCATCGCGAGATTGCCGCCGACATGGGTGACCCGGTGTTTGTGTCGTGGGTCCTGCTCTGGACCAGCGGACAGGTGCTCGCCTTTCTCTCGGGCGACTTCAGCGCGTTGTCCCGATACTGGCACGGCAACATTTTTTATCCAGAGCCGCTGACGCTCGCGTATTCGGAACACTTCACCGCGCAAATGCTGCAGGCGCTGCCCGTGCTTGCGACCACCGACAACGTGGTGCTCGCGTACAACCTGCTGTTTCTCTCGACGTTTGTGTTGTCGGGCCTTGGCATGTTCCTGCTCGTGCGCGACATCACGGGACGGCCGGTCGCGGCTTTTGTCGCGGGCCTCGCATTTGCGTTCGCCCCGTACCGCATCGATCAACTGTCTCACCTGCAGGTCCTGTCGTCGCAGTGGATGCCGTTTGTGCTGTACGGGTTTCGTCGATATTTCGAAACCGGGCGCCGGCGTGCGCTGGTGGGCGGGACCGCGGCGCTGGTGGCGCAGAACCTGTCGTGCGGCTATTACGTGATGTTCTTCTCGCCGTTTGTCGGCGCGTACGTCTTGTATGAACTGGCGGTGCGCCGGCGGTTGCGCGACTGGCCGACATGGCGGGCATTTGGCCTTGCGGGTGTCGTCGTCGCGCTCGTCACGCTGCCGTTCCTGACGCCGTACCTCGAAGTGCGGAACAGCGGGGTGGGCGTGCGGTCGATGGGAGAGATGACGACATTTTCGGCAGACGTCCATGGTTTCGCCACAGCGTCAGAGCGATTGAAGGTGTGGGGCACACGTCTTGTGGCCTTCCCCAAACCCGAGGGTCGGGCGTTCCCTGGCGTGGCGATTTTTTCGCTGGCCCTCGTCGGCGTCGTTGCGGGGGTTGCGGGTCGACACAGGCGGGGCCTCAGTTGGCCCATGCACGGCCTGCCGCCGTGGAGGCAGGTGCTGACGGGAGCCCTGGCCGTGTGGCTGGCCGCACATCTGATCGTCACGATCATGTTGCTTCTGACAGGAAGTGTTGTGGGCCCGAATGGCGGGGTCTGGGCCGGGTCGCACCGCGCCGGCGCTCTGATGGGGGGCACGGCACTTCTCGCGGTGGCGTGGATTCTGAGCCGCAAGCGCCTTGGTCCTGGCGCGCCTGTGGCCGCGCAGTCGCCCTGGGCGTTTTACGCGGCAGCGGCCCTGGCTGCGGCGGCATTCTCGCTGGGTCCGTGGATCTCGGTCAAGGGGATGGTGGTTGGGCCGGGGCCGTATGCCTGGCTCATGGACTACGTGCCCGGATTCGATGGCCTGCGAGTGCCTGCGCGTTTCGTGATGCTCGTCGCGTTCTTTCTGGCGATCCTGGCCGGTCTTGGCGCTGCGGCGATCATCAATCGATGGCGTCGATTCGGCGCGGCCTGCGTGGTCGCTGCCGGGGTCTTCATCCTTGTCGAAGCGTGGCCGGGTGAATTCCAGACCAATGTTCGACTCGCGGCCGGCAAGCTGGATATCACGCCCCGCGAACTGCTCGTTGGGGACCATATTCCCCCGGCGTACACACTCGTCCGGGATTCTCCCTCGCCCATCATCCTGCTCGAGTTTCCGTTCGGCACAGCGGCCTGGGACCTGCACGCGGTGTTTTACGCGGGGTATCACCGGCAGCGGCTGGTCAACGGGTACTCAGGGTTTTTTCCTGAAAGCCAGCTGTTCCTGGGGCGCATGTTCGACGCGCGGCGCGCCTCTCCAGAACAAGCGTGGCGCGCGCTGCTCGCGACGCGAACCACCCACGTGCTCGTGCACGAGGCCGCCTTTCCCCTGGGGCAACAGCAGGAGATTTCCAACTGGCTGCTGGCCTCTGGCGCGAGAGAGATCCTCACTGACGGAACCAATCGACTGTTCACGGTCCGTTGACGGCACCTATACTGGGCCTATGCGCGCTGACCCTCTGGCATTTCTCACCACGGAACTCGACACCCTTCGCGAACAGGGCCTCCACCGATCCCTGCGAATTCTCGAGGGGCGCCAGCAGGCGTCCGCGCAGTTCGACGGACGGACCGTGGTCAACCTGTCGTCGAATAACTACCTGGGCCTGACGACCCACCCGAGACTCGTTGAAGCCGCCATCCAGGCCATTCGCGATTTTGGCGTCGGCTCCGGATCCGTGCGGACGATTGCCGGCACCATGGAGATCCACATGGAGCTGGAGCGGCGCCTGGCTGCGTTCAAGAACACCGAGGCTGTCGTGGTCTTCCAGTCTGGCTTTGCCGCCAATGCCGGCACGGTGTCGGCCATCCTCAACAAAGAAGACGTGGTGATCTCGGACGCACTCAATCACGCCAGCATCATTGACGGCTGCCGGCTGAGCCGCGCCGCCATCAAAGTGTTTCCGCACAAGGATGTGGCGGCCGCGCGCGCGATTCTGCAGGGCCTGCCCGCATCGCAGCGCAAACTCCTGATCACGGACGGGGTGTTCAGCATGGAAGGCGACCTCGGTCCCCTGCCGGCACTCTGCGACCTCGCCGAAGAATTCGGCTGCATCATGATGGTGGACGATGCGCATGCGAGCGGCGTGTTTGGCAGGAACGGCCGCGGGACCGTCGATCACTTCAACATGCACGGGCGCGTAGACATCCAGGTGGGCACGCTCTCGAAAGCCATCGGCGCGCTGGGCGGCTACGTCGCAGGGTCGAAGGACTTCATCGACTTCCTGTATCACCGCGCCCGGCCGTTCCTGTTTTCCACGTCGCACCCGCCGTCGGTGGCCGCGTCATGTCTGGCGGCACTTGATGTGCTGGAGCAGGAGCCGGACATCATCGAACGGCTGTGGGACAACACGCGGTTCTTCAAAGCGGGCCTGGCCTCGATGGGGTTTGATACCGGACTGAGCGAGAGCCCCATCACCCCGGTGATTGCCGGTGACGGCGCCCGCGCCATGACGTTGTCTGATCGGCTGTTTCAGGAAGGGGTGTTCGCGCAGGGCATCGCCTTCCCGACCGTGGCGCGAGACAAAGCGCGGGTGCGCACCATTGTCACGGCCACGCACAGCAGAGACGAACTGCAGTTTGCGCTCGACGCCTTCAAGCGGGTGGGTGCGGAACTGGGGTTGATCTGAACCATCCGGGGCTGATCCCGCGTATGGAAGGAGTGCCATGACTACGCGGCGGGAGCGCTCCAGAAACTTCTTCGACGAATACACGCGCGGATTTGATCGCACGGAGTTTCAGCGGCTGTTCACGCGCGATAGCGCCGACGCGTATCGGTACTTTTCCAGAGGCCTCGACCTCAGGGCGCTGGAACAGGCGCCGTGGTACACGCGCTGGCCCACGCACATCCGGCTGTTCTTCGTGGCCTTCGCGATGCGGCTGTCGCCAGGCCGTCGCGGGTTGTACGGATTTGCCGTAGTGGCCGCCGTCGTCGGCCTGCTTGATCTGTTCGACGGATTTGGTACGGTCAGGGTGTTTCTGTTCCCAATCAGCCTGAACCTCTACCTGCCGCAGTGGGTGGAAGGCACGTCCTGGATGGTGCTGAGTCTGCTGGCCATTCACCTGCTGGTGTTGATGGAAGTGGCAGACCGCCTGTCGCTCAAGAGCGACCTCGAGATTGCGCGAGACATCCAGATCGCGATGTTGCCGCGGGGGTCGAAGCAGGCCGGTGACGCGCGCGTGTTCGGCGTGACCAGGCCGGCAAACACGGTGGGTGGAGACTTTTACGACATTCTGCCACTGGCCGACGGGCGCCTGATGGTGGCGGTGGGCGATGTGGCGGGCAAAGGCAGTCCGGCGTCCCTGCTCATGGCCCTGTTGCTGGCGATGTTGCGCACGCTGGTGGATGAAGGTCTGCAGTCGGTGCGGCTCATCTCGCGGCTGAACGTCCAGATCTGCCGGCACAGCCCGGGATCGCGGTTTATCACGTTCTTTTTCGGGGTCTACGACCCGGCCGACGGCTCGCTTGAGTATGTGAATGCCGGCCACCTGCCGCCAATGGTCAAGCG
>CAZAZR010000054.1:0-23888 GCA_964489685.1 uncultured Solibacteraceae bacterium
GTGGCTACTCGACCATCCGGAACACCACGGCATCTTCAACGTCGGCAGCGGCGTGTCCACGGACTGGAATCGACTGATGGGCGCCATTTTTGCGGCGCTCGCCCAGCCGTCGGTCATCGAATATTTCGATATGCCAGCATCAATCGCGTCGGCGTACCAGTACGACACGTGCGCGGACATGACGAAGCTGCGCGCCGCCGGCTACACGGCGGCGGCCACGAGCGTGGAAGACGCGGTTCGGGAATACGTGGTGGACCATCTGGTCACCGCGCAGCATCTGAAACCCAGCAACTGAATGCCTGGACCCCAGGACCCCCTAATCTAAGGCCTGCGTCGTGCCGGCCCGCGGGACGAACCGCCACCTGGACGCCGGGGCGAAAACGACCCGCCACCGGGTCGTGATCCTGAGGGACCACCTGATCGCGGTGCCGGCGCGCCGCCAGGACCGCGACGCCGCTGCTTGTCGGCGGCGCGTGCGCGTTCGCCAGCCTTGCGCTCGCGAATGGCCTTGATGCGTTCGGCGAGCGGAATCTCGAGCGCCGCCGGCGGCTTCGCGTTGTAGTCGAAGTCCGGCACGGTCACGCGCGGCAGCCGCTTGTGGATGGCGGCCTCGATGCTGCGCAGGTCCGACTCCTCCTGCGGCGCCACAAACGTGAATGCGTCACCCGTGGCCTCGGCCCGCGCGGTACGACCCACGCGATGGATGTAGTCCTCGGGCACCAGCGGCACGTCGAAGTTCACGACGTGCCCCAGTTCCTGCACGTCAATGCCGCGCGCCGCGATGTCGGTGGCCACGAGCACACGCACCGTCCCGTTCTTGAACGCCGCCAATGCGGCCGTGCGCTGCGGCTGCGACCGATTGCCATGGATGCGATCGGCGTTGATCTTGTTGCGAATGAGGAAGTCAGCCAGCCGGTTCGCACGATGTTTCGTTCGTGTGAACACCAGCGCGTCGTCCATTTCGCCGCGTTGCAGAAGGGTGAGCAGCAGCTGCGACTTGAGTTCCTGCGAAACCGGATACACAGCCTGCGTGATGCCCACGGCAGGTGCGGCTTTGCGCTCAATCTGCAGGCGCGCCGGGTCCTTCAGCATCTCGTGCGTCAGCTGAATGATCGGCTGCGGCATCGTGGCGCTGAAGAAGAGCGTTTGGCGCTTCGACGGAAGCTGCCGGAGAATCTTGCGGATCTCCGGCAGGAATCCCATGTCGAGCATGCGATCCGCTTCGTCCAGCACGAGGTATTGCAGGTGCTGGAGCTTGGCGTACGACTGCCGCATGTGGTCCATCAACCGGCCGGGCGTGGCGATGATGACGTCTGCGCCGCTGCGGAAGGCATGTTCCTGCGGACCCATGCCAACGCCGCCAATGACCACGGCGCCGGTGATCGGCGTGTGCACGGCCAAATCCTTGAGGTCTTCGAGAATCTGCGCGGCGAGTTCACGGGTGGGCGTGAGGACCAGCGCACGCGTGCTGCCGCGGGGCGTGTCGATCAGGCGATGGATGAGCGGCAGCAGGAATGCCGCGGTTTTGCCGCTGCCGGTCATGGCGCAGGCGAGGACGTCGCGCCCTTCGAGGGCGGGCGGAATGGCATCCAGCTGGATGGGCGTGGGACGGGCAAAGCCCATCTCTTTCACGCTTTTGAGCAGACTGGGGTGAAGTTTGAGAGCACTGAATGGCACGAGAAAATATCCTGACTTCCCTGAATGTTCGTGAGTCCCGAGGTGTGGGGTCCCCGGGAAATCCGGGGTGGAGGGAAAGGCACCTCCAGTATACGATGTTCCCCATCATGCGAAACCTGCTCACGATTCTCGCCCTCGGACTGGTGGCGGCGTCCTGCGAAGGCAGCAAGGGGACGCCATCACCGACGGTGCAGACCGTCACGGTCACTGCGGGAGGCGCGGCGTCCGTCTCGTTTGCCAATCGCAATCAGACCTCGCAACTGGTGGCGACGGCGCGCCTCACCGATAGCACCACCACTGATGTCACCGCCACAGCGACCTGGGCATCCAGCAGTGCGACCGTCGCCACGGTGTCAGGTACGGGATTGGTCACGGCTGTGACGAATGGAGCGACCACCATCACCGCCACGCATCTGGGCCAGGTCGGATCGCTCGGCGCCACGGTGGCGATGCGCGCCACCGCTGAGGTCACGCCCACCTTCGCCCGGTTGTGTTCCCCGAATCGCGCACAGATGGCTGTGACGATTCGGGAGTCGAGCAACAACATCGGCTTTCGAATCACGCTGCTCGAGATCACGATGACGGACATCAACGGCGTGCAGCGCTACACCCGCGCGCTGTCGGCGGCCGACGTGACGACGCTCGCTGGCTCAAACATCGTGGGCCCTGGCGCAAGCCGGACCGTGACCGTTGAGTCGGGCTACCCGGGCGGCGTCAATGTGGAAGACTCGACGGGCCGCGTCATTCTGACGGCCGTTGATGATGCGGGGAACGCCATCAGCGTCACGCTCACTCCCATTTCAATGCGCGACCGCTGCTGAGCTCCGCCCTACGGCTCGGATCGCTCGGACATTGTGACGATGCCGGCGACGAGTGACGCAAGCAGGGCCATCACCCGCCCTGGATGAGCATGAAGCCGATGCCCGCGGCGATGAGCACCACGCCGGCCTGTGCCGACCAGAGGATGCGGCTGAACGGCGCGCCGGCCAGAAACTGCGTTGCTTGCGCCGAGTGCATGCACTGCCTATATTTGATGCATGCAATACACCATCCGCGGCATTCCTCCGGCCACTGACCAGGCCCTTCGGACTCGCGCAAAAGCGGCCGGCCAGAGTCTCAACCAAGCGGCGGTCGCCGCCCTCGGCGAAGGCGCGGGCGTCAGCGCAGTGCCACGGGCGCGGCGGGTGCTGGGTGACATCGCGGGGTCATGGCGGACTGACAAGGCCACGGAATCCGCTCTGGCCGACCAGGATCGAATTGATGAGGACCTGTGGCGCTGAGAGTGGCGCTGGACACCAAACGATAGGTGGATCTGTGCCGGGGCGTCGCCGAAACGGTGGCGATTCTTGAACACGCAGAAGCCGTCATCGTCCCATTCGTGGTGCTCGCCGAACTGCGAGCCGGTTTCGCGTACGGCCGCCGCTCGGCGGAGAACGAGCAGATTCTGAGGCGCTTCCTGCTCAAGGACGGTGTCCGGCTGTTATTCGCAGATGACCAGACCACACACCACTACGCGTCGCTGTATCGCCAACTGGGGACACAGGGCACGCCGATTCCCACCAACGACATGTGGCTCGCCGCGCTGGTCCTGCAACACAATCTGAGTCTGCATGCTCGCGACAAACACTTCGATCACCTGCCGCAACTCGTACGCGTCTAGCGCCCGTCTAGCGAACGCCCATCAGCCGGAGTTCGCACGCCGCCAGAGTAAGATCGAGCCGTGATCCAGACGCCGAACACCCGCCAGAAGATCGCCGGACCGCGCAGTTCGGAATTCGTCTTCGCGCGCGTGCGCTACGACTCTGGCGATTGGGACTACAACCCGAAAGTGGCGGCCAATGTCCTGAACTCGGTGGTCGAATACACCACCATTCCGGTCTACCCGGACGAAGTGGTCATCACGCTCGACTCGGAAGAGCTCCTTGCGTTCCCCTTCCTCTTCATGACGGGCCACAAGTTGGTGCGGCTCAACGAGCGCGAACGTACCGGCCTGCGCCACTTCGCCGACACCGGCGGACTGCTGTTCGTCGACGACTGCAACCACGACATTGACGGCCTCTATGCCAAGACGTTCGAAGAAGAGATGCGCCGGGTGTTTGCCGACGACCCGAAGGCCGCGGCCATGCCCAAGCTCCCGAACCGCCACGCCCTCTACTCGTCATTCTTCAATTTTCCCGACGGCCCGCCGCAGACCTCACACGAGCTCAACGGCTGGGGCGACGACCTCGTCCACGACTACCTGCGCAGCGCCGATCGCACGGGCCGCGTGGCCGTGCTGTATTCCAACAAGGACTACGGCTGCGAGTGGGACTACGACTGGCGCAACAAGCGCTTCCGCACCGACGACAACACCCGCTTCGCCGTCAACATCGTCGTCTACGCCATGACGAGCTAGTGTGCTGCCGATGACGCTTTAGGACGTCTTCCGGGCGCCGCGCACCGGAAGACGTGTACTAAAGCGTCATCCGCAGCACACTAGCGCACGGCGAAGAGTCGATCGGTGCCGTCGGTCGTGAGCTCGCGCGCGCCGAAGGTCCTCAGCCAGTCCGTTACACCGGTCCCCTGCCCATCCGGGAACGCGGACTCGTGCACCAGGATGTGTGTGACACCGGTGTCCAGCACTGCGCGCCAGGCCTGCTCCGGCTCTCGCATCCTCGCGTTGAACGCGCCAATGAGACGCTGCTGGCTGTCCGGGAAGAACCCCGAGTACCCATTCACGAGCGGCTGCCGGTGATAGCCGGCATAAAACACCGACAGCAGATCCCAGGCCGGCACACCAAACGGAAACTCGAGCAGGACAACTGGCTGAGCGGAATCACGAATGATGCGATAGACCGGTGGGATACGACGGCCTACAGGTAGATGCCGAGGCGTCTCGTTCAACCCGTGTGCGTCAATCGGGACATTGGTCTGAAATGGTCCCGCCCAACCCTCCACCATCATGAACAGGCCGGCGACGATGACACAGGCCGTGCCGAACCTCCGCGCGCGGCCGATCAACGCCGACGCGCCGAGGCCCGCGAGCACCGCCAGAAACAGCGTGACCAGCATCAGAAACCGGGCGGGCACTCGCAATCCGTCGAAGCCCGGGACGTACTGCATGAACCACGCATAGGGTCCGGGCGAGACCGCCACGCCCTTGACGACGATCTCTGGTCCAAGCGCCAGAGCGGCTGCTGCCACGGTCGCGACGACGTAGAACATGAATGGCGAGCGCCCCGTGCTGTCACCGCGTCGGCCAGGTGGCCTCACAGCAAACCGCAGCGCCACCGCCATCAGCACGGTGCGCAGCAGCATGCCACCCGCATCACGCGACCGCGCCCACACTCCATCAATGGGAATGGGATAGCTCCCCATCGTCAGGACGCTGAACACGGCGAAGAGGTGAACCGCACACAACACGGTGAGCACCCCGATCAGCACCTGCCGTCCAGCAGAAGCATCTGCCCGCGCCACCCGAATCCCCTCGCGGCGCCCTGCCAGCCCGGCAATGATGCCAATGCCGGCCAGCACCAGCACAGCGGCCCCCGGAAAGCCCTCGCCTTCCGGGCGCACGAACGCGTTCAACCGTTCACCCCACAGCCACGACGACCCGGATGCGGTGGCGAACGCGCGGGCATCGGCCGAGAACATGGAGATCTCGCCCAGAGACCTGACGCCGACGTCGCCATCCCGCACACTGAGATACGGCAGCAGGAACGGGATCGTGATGGCGCCGACCGCGACCGCAGCAATCAGGAATGCCCGCCACGTGGTCCACTCTCGAAGGCGTCGGCGCGCGGCAAGTTCATAGACCACATACGCGCCGGCGAATGGAGAGAAGAACAACAGGTAGTAGCCGCACGAGAGGTTCTGCGCGACCAACGCGGCGGCTCCCCCGACAAGAGAGCGCCGCCGGCCCGTCTCAAGAAACCGACGGAATCCGTAGAGCACAAAGGGCATCCACTGCGCCGACAGTATCTGCAGATGTGAGAACTGCGAGATCCGGTACGGCGCGAACGCAAATGCAATACCGGCGATCAGGGCGGCGGTCGGCCTGCCCGTGAGATCGCGTACCAGGAGAAAGGCGCCTAGCCCGGATAGGACACACGTCGCCAGGAACACCAGGTTGTAGGCGAGGATGACATTGTCTGTGGCCGCCAGCACAGGCAGTGCCTGGAGCATCTGCGGCGTGAGATGTTCGGAGTACGCGATGGTCAGCGGTTCCGGATAGAAGATGTTGCCGTGCCAGTAGCGGCCGAGTGCGCCGACGTCACCGCTGAGGAATGCCAGCACCTGCCCGCCGGTCCACTTGATGATCCAGGCATTCAGGACCGGGTCGCCCAGGTCGGACGCGATCTCCCGATCGATCACGGTCACGAGTGGCCAGGTCATTCCAACAGCAAGCACCACGTAAACGGCAGTGGCCAGGAGCGTAGACCGGCGTGTCATCGGAAAGTGAATATACCTCTACAATCAGTGCATTGTGCCCAGACCTGGCCAGGACATCGAAGACTTCTGTCGCGCCTGCAAGACCGACCGCATGCACACGATCGTTGCCACCGACGGCCAGGGAGTGGCGCTGCGGGTCCGCTGCGGCTACTGCGACAGTGAACACAACTTCCGCGGTGGCCCAAGGGTGGATGCCGACACCGGCGCGATGGCGTCGCGAGCCGGGGCCGCCGCTCCCCTTCCCATGGTCGCTGAACGCGAAAGGACGCACCCGATGACTCCGATCGATCACCCCGAAGATCTCGAACTACTGCTTCGCCGTGTGATTCGCGAGGAGAATGGGGCCACCACCGTCACGCCCGCGGCCAAGTGGCGCGGCGGCACCATGGTGTTGCGCCCGGCCGATGCCTCGCTCCAGGAGAAGACCTGGCCGATCGAGACGTTTTTCCACAAGGTGGTGATGCTCCGCAATCGCCTCAGGACACTCGAGCAGCACATCAACGCCTCCGACCTGCCCGACGATGGGAAGGTGAAGCTGCAGGCGTACATCACCGGGTGCTACGGCTCGCTCACGAGCTTCAATCTGCTCTTCGCCGACGAACGGGATCACTTCAAGGGTCAGGGCGAATAACGACCCCCTACTTGAACCTGAAGTACGCGGTCTTGACAGTGCCGTCGTCAAAGGTGGCCTGGAACTCGCGACAGGTGTTCTTCCACGAATTCTGGGACTTCCAGACGAACGTGTAGCGGCCATTAAACGGGTTGTAGAGCAAACCGCTGGGGGATCCGATCGCCTGCGACGTGCCAATCGGTGCCTTCGTCGAGCAATTGATCTGCTGGGACTTGGGGAATCCACCCGCGAAGACATCAAACCCTTCGAAGCCGCCGAGCGAGAAGTGGAGTTGGACAAACGACCCCGCATTCTCGTTGTTGAGGAAGGGTGGGTTCTTCACGGGCGAGAAGAAGCCTGTGAAGATGAACCCCTTGAACTTGATGTTCGCCACGTACATCGAGCCATCGTCGAGCATCACCTGCAACTGGCGACAGGAACTGGTCCACGCCGACTCGGTCCGCCAATGGTAGGCATAGCGGTCCGGTCCTGCCTGGTAGGTCAGGCCGATACCCAGGAGCGACTTCGTTGAGACGGCCGGCCCGAGCGGCGTCCAATCCGTGCACGACACCGGCTGGGACTTCGGGAACCCCGGCGCAAGCACACCAAGACCCTGTGGGCCACCGAGACTGAAGCGCACGGGGATGATGTGCCCCGCGTTCTCGATATTGACTACGGGCGGGTTCGAGAGCGGCGCGAAGAACCCGGTAAACGTGTAGCCCGGCCCCACCGGTGGCGGGAAGTCGTACGTCTCACCGGTTTCGAGGACGACCGACTCCCCTCTCACGGTGATCTCGACCACGCCCTCAAGGACTTCCGCGTCCGCGCTGCCATCCGGATTCACCACCACCTGGGCAGATTCACCGGCGTCAAGTTCGAACGACCCGATCGGCGTGCCGAGCGCGTCGACGATGATGACGACGATCGCGCTGGTGTTGGTCGTGAGGGCGGTGACCGGGCTGCCGGTTGTGGCGCCCTGTCCCGTGCCCAGTTGGATGATGACGCCGGGCCCGATGGCCGGGTCGCGCAGCTCGACAATCGGCAGCGCGTTGAGCGCACGCATGGTGGTACTGCCTGTCGTCGCGTCGCAGGAGTAGACCGCGCTTTCACCGACCGCGTCGAGCGAAATGCGCTGCGAGCCGTTGAGCGCGCAGACGTCAAACGTCGCCGGGGCACCCGCCCCACCCGTGAGGTCGAGCTGGATGCCGCTGGGGCTGACGTCGCCCACCTTGATGGTCCATCCGCCGCGGTTCGAGATCGTGCCGTCGCTCGTGCCACCCTGGGCCACGTCGGTGAAGTCGTTCGAGAACACTGCGGGCTGCGGGTCGATCGTGTTCACGATGCCGTCGGCATCGCCATCGGCATCAGGCGTCAGGGCGAAGTTGATGCCGCCAACAATGGCCGTACCAGAGAGCACAATGCCGGCGCCCGCCGTTGGGTTGCACAGCACATTGCAGTCGATGCCGTTGTAGACCTGGTTCACGAGGCCCAGGCTGTTGTCGGACCTGGCGAAGTACGTGTCGGGTGGCAACCCTTCGCTGGTGACGAAATTGCCGCTGCCGTCCGCCACTCCAGTGGCGACTCGCACGTTGGCACTGTTGTAGATCGAGCCCAGGGCGCCTGGCACAGGATTTCCTGCCTGCGTGATGGTGCCCGAGACTCTGGCCCCGCGCGTGAGGTCGAAGTTGATGCCGGTCGTCTCGAGGCCGGTGGTGACGGCGATCCCCGTACCCAGGGTCACGTCGCACGTCCCCAGGCACGTTGTGCCGCTATGGAGCTGGTTGATCAATCCCTGGCCGTTGAACGTACGTGCGGTGTAGGTGCCACTCGGCAGCCCCGCCGTGGTGCGGTAGATGCCGAGGGCGTTGGTGCCGCCGCCGCTCACGGCCACACCCGCCGAGTTGAAGATCGTGACCGAGACGCCCGCCAGCACACCACCGCCGGCCTCAGTGATGGTGCCGCTGATGCGCCCTCCGGCCGACAACTGGAAGTCCACACCGCTGGTGGTGGTCGGACTGGTCACCGCGATCGCCGTGCCGGATGTGACCACGCAGTTGGCCACACACGCCGCGCCGCCGAACAGCTCATTGATATAGCCCAGGCCGTTGTTGGTGCGGAGGTAGTAGGTGCCCGACGCGAGCCCCTGGCCCGAGGTGTACACCCCGAATGCGTTCGTGCCGCCGCTGGCCACGAACCGCCCGGTGCTGTCGAAGACCATGACGCTGGCGCCGACAATGGGCAAGCTCGTGGCGGCGTCGGTGATCGTGCCCGACACTCGTCCGCCCTGCGAGATGCTGAAATTGATCCCGGTCGTCGTCGAGCCCACGGTTACGGTGAAGGCATCACCAGCAAGCACCGAGCAACTGCCGACACACGGCTTGTTGTTGAAGAGCTCATCGAGGAAGCCCTGGCTGTTCTGCGTCCTCGCGAAGTACTGACCTGACGTCAGGCCTGAGCTGGTCACAAAGTTGCCCGCCGAGTCGGTGTTGGCGCCGCCGACCGGTCGGCCGGACGCATCGAAGATGTTCACGAAGATGCCTGAGAGCGGGTTCCCCGAGCCGGCGTCGGTGACCTGCCCACTGACGCGGCCACCAGCCGTCAGGCCGAAATTGATACCCGAGGTGGTGCCGCCAACCGTGACCGAAATCAGGGTGCCGGTGCCCAGCGAACACCCCGCGGCGCAACTGACGTTGGGGTACAGCTCATTGATATAGCCGAGATTGTTGCCCGTGCGGACGTAGTAGGTGCCGGTGGGCAGACCCACGCCGGTCAGGTACTGGCCAAGCGCGTCGGTGGCCCCCGTCGACACCGTGAGGCCCGACACATCAACGATCGACACCGAGACGCCGGCGATGGGCAGGCTGGTGCTGTCATCCACCACGGTGCCCGAGACGCGCCCTCCGACCGCCAGCGCGAAGTCGACAGCACTCACCGTGTTGGCGCCAGAAATCACGAGCGGCGCGCCCAGAATGTTGAAGCAGTTGAGCGGACACTGGAGGTTATCGAAGACCTCGTTGATGTACCCCTGCGTGTTGCTGGTGCGGGCGTAGTACGTCCCATCGGCCAGCCCCTTCGCACTGAAGTTGCCGAGCGCGTCGGTCACGTCGGACGTGACCGTATTTGTCGCGGCGTTCACAATCTGCACGGTCACGTTGGCCAGCGGCGTGACACCGTTTGTGACCTGTCCGCTGATCGTGCCGCCCAGCGCGAGCGTGAAATCCACGCCCGTTGTCTGCGCGCCGGTATTCACGGCCACGTCTGTGCCTGCGGTGAGCGCGCACGAAAAGCCGCACACCACGTTGTCGTACAGCTCGTCGATGAAACCCAGCGAGTTGGTAGTGCGCACGTAGAACTGGCCTGTGGTCAGGCCCGCGCCGCTGATGTAGTTGCCGAGCGCATCAGTCGTCGACGTCCCGAGCGACTGGCCCGTCAACGACAGAATCTGTACCGACGCGCCGATGATCGGCGCGCTGCCGGCATCCAGGACCGATCCAGCAATGCGGCCACCCTCTGCGAGATCCATGTCGATGGTGACGGGCGGGTTTCCTGCGGTCAGTGCGATGGGGACCCCGATGCCAACCGGCGACGGGCACAACGTGCCCTGACACAGCTGGTCCGGATACACCTCATTGATCAATCCGCGTCCGTTGACCGTGCGCAGGTAATAGGAACCTGTGGGAATCCCTGTGCCCGTGGTGTAGCTGCCGTTGGCACCGGTGAAGCCTGAGGAGAATGTGGTCCCCGCCGCATTGATGACCTGTACACTCACGCCGGACAACGCAACACCGCCCGCGCCGGTCACGCGGCCGCTAATCTGAGCCCCGAGCGCCAACGTGAAGTTGATGCCACCGACGGTCGTTGCCGACGGCACCACGATGGGTGTGCCCAGGGCCGCGGTGCAGGCAGGCGCACACGTGACGCCGGCGTGCAACTGGTTGAGATAGCCGGAACTATTCGCCGTTGCCGCGTAATAGGTGCCCGCGGGCAGGCCATCACGCGAGATGTAGGCGCCGGTGACTGCATCGGCAAACCCAAACGATGCCTGGGATCCCGTGCTCGTCAGGATCTGGACGGTGGGCGGGAGCGGGAGCGGGTTGAGCGAGGTGTTGAGCACGGTGCCCGAGATTCGTCCACCGGGTGCCAGCACGAAATTGACCGGCCCGGTGATCACGCCTGCGGGTGCGGATACCGGTGTCCGTCCGTCCGTGTCGCAGAAGCCGACGCACGGCAGGCCGTCGTTGAGCTCGTTGATGAACCCGGCAGAGTTTGTGGTCTTCAGAAAGTAGTCACCAGCCGGAAGACCTGGGCTCGTGGTGTATGCGCCGGTCACCGCAGCCGTGACGGCGGTGGCCACCACTTGATTCGCCACGTTCCGCACTTCGATCGACACCGATCCAATGCCGGTCGATCCGTCGGTGACGGTGCCCGAGAACTGCGCGCCCTGATCGAGATCAAAATTGATGCCCGAGGCCACTGAACCGGCCGTCACCACGATGGGCGTGGCGCTGGTCAGCGCGCAGCTCAGAGAGCAAGGGACGTTGTTCCAGACCTCACCGATAAAGCCGCCGCTCGACGTCCGGGCGAAGTACGTGCCGGCGGGCAATCCCGTAATCGTCGCGAACGTGCCACCAGCGCCCGTGGTGGCCGACGTCACAAACGCATTGCCTGGATCGACGATGGTCACGAAGGTACCGACAAGGGCCGCGCCCTCACCGAGGACCGTGCCGGAAATGCCGCCGCCCTGCGCCAGGGCGAAGTTGATGGTGGTGGTGGCGCCGTCCGTGACCGTGACCGGCGTGCCAGACAGCACGCTGCATGACACACAGGTGAAGGCGTTGTACAGCTCATCCACGTAGCCAATGGCGTTGGAGGTGCGCACGAAGACCGTTCCGGCAACAAGCCCGGGGATGCTGTAGCCACCCGAGCCGTCGGTCACGGCAGACCCCACCGAAAAGCCCAGCGTGTTGTAGGCCGTCACCCCGATGCCCGAAATGGGATTCGCGCCATCAGTCACAGTGCCGGCGACGGTGCCGACAAACGCGGCTGACCGGAGACTGGAGCTGGTAAAGAGAGCTGCCGCCGCCAGCGCCAAGCTGAGAACTAATCTGTGTGCACGCATGACTGAACTCCTACGGAAGGGAGAGAGAGGCGGTCATTCTAATGGGATGGCCAGCGGTAGGCAAGCAGCGATTCTGTAACGCGAAGACAAATTTCTACTTTGCCACCCAGCCCGCATGGCCCGCTACGGCCGCGGCGCGACGGTCCGCGATCCGAAAACGGTCTGTGATTGCGAAGGACCGGTTGAATGGGTATCGTGTGCCCATGCCGAACCACCCCATCGCCCGTCCGCTTGCCCTGGTCGCCTGTGCCGCATTCGCCGTGGTCCTGGGAGGGCCTCCCCTGGCGGGGCAGGCCAAGCCGCCGGCCGCAGGCGCGCCGTCCTTCAAAGTGGACCCGAGCTGGCCGCTGGAAATGCCGAATAACTGGGTACTCGGCGCCGTCACCGGCGTGTTCGTGGACGCGAAGAATCATGTCTGGGTCACGCATCTCCCCGAAACGCTGACTGAAGAAGAGACATCCATGACCCAGACCCCGCCCATCGCCACCTGCTGCCAGGCGGCGCCCACAGTGCTGGAGTTCGACGCGGCAGGCAAGATCGTGCAGGGCTGGGGCACCGGCCCGATGGACGACACCTCGAACTGGCCGCGCAACCCCCACGGCATCTTTGTGGATCACAACGACCATGTCTGGATTGGCAGCTATCAGCACCACCGCGTGATGAAGTTCACGCGCGACGGAAAACTGCTGTTGACCATCGGCCAGTACGACAAGAACGCGGGCAGCGCCGACACCACGCTGATGGGTGGCCCTGCGGGCATCTGGGTGGACCCGAAGACCAATGAAGCCTTCATCGCCGATGGCTATCGCAACCGTCGAGTCATTGTGGTGGACGGAGCCACGGGCAAGTACCTCCGCCACTGGGGCGCGTACGGGACGCCGCCCGACGACACAGTAAAGTTCGACCCGAAGTCCATGATGAGCGGCGCGCTGCCCACGCAATTTTCCACCGTGCATGGCCTCACGGGCTCGAACGACGGACGCATTTACGTGGCCGACCGTCGCGGCAACCGCATCCAGGTCTTCGACCAGTCGGGCAAGTATCTGGCTGAGAAAATCATCGCGCCGGCCACGCTCTCGTCGGGCTCAGCGTTTGTCATCGTGTTGTCGCCAGACCCGCAGCAGGAATGGCTGTACATGGCTGATGGCACGAATCACAAGGTCTGGATCCTGCGGCGTTCAACGCTTGAGGTCGTGGGCGAATTCGGCCACGGCGGGCGCCAGGTGGGACAGATGCTGCGTCCTCACGGCATGAGCGTGGACTCGCAGGGGAACCTCTACGTCGGCGAAGCCTCAACCGGGCGGCGCGTGCAGAAGTTCGCGCTGCAGCGGCGGTAGGGGCGCCGGCGGAAATTGAGCGATTGAGGATCGGGATGGAACGGATTGCGGATGTGGGATCGAGGATGGGAATTGTCCGATTTGGGGATCGCTGATTGGAACATTGCCGATGGTGCGATGGGGGGGCATCAAGTACCGCCGCTCAGAGTTCTCGCAGAGCGACGTTCGGCTCGACGCGCGGCGCGCGTCGAGCCGGGATCCAGCCGGCGAACACCCCGATGACCAGAATCAGGATCGGCACCACGGCCCACGGGGTGGCCGGCCTCCCCCTCGACGAGCGGTTCCTGTCGACGCATCGTCAGTCGACCGGCCTCGAAGGGCGTCTGTGCGGTCACCAGACGCGAACCGACACGCGTCACGGCCAGGATACCCAACTCGGGATGCGACCGTAGCGAGTCCAGATCGCGCCACGCCGGCGCACGCCGTGTGGGTTCGCGGGACCGCCGTTGACCTGGCACGTGCGGCCACGGCGGCCGCACCACGTAGAGGTCGTAGGTGTCGGCGAAGTTGGTTGCGCGCATGGGCCGCCAGATTGCGGCGTCGATCAACCCGAAACAGGTGGTGTTGGCGCCGATGCCAAGCCCGAGCGTGATGACGGCGACGGCCGTGAACCCAGGCGTGCGCCGAAGCTGCAGCCACGCGTAGCAAAGATCGTTGAGCATGGCCCGCCGGTATTATCCGCCACGCCCTGCCTAATTGAGCACAACTCATCGTCTTCGTTCATAATTTGGGGCGGCGACTCCCCTATGTCCAGAACACTCGCGTTACTCCTCATCCTCTGTTGCGGTGGCCTCACGGTGTCGGCTCAAGTCGCGCCCACTCCGGTCGTGACCCCCGCAGACACCCTCAACGCATTCTTCAAGCCCGTGAAGTGGCGATCCATCGGACCCTTTCGAGGCGGTCGATCGGTGGCCAGCACGGGAGTGCCGGGCGACCCGAAAACGTACTACATGGGCACCACCGGCGGAGGCCTCTGGAAAACGGACGACATGGGCATCAGCTGGCGCAACGTGTCGGACGGCTCTTTCAAGACCGGGTCGGTCGGCGCAGTCGCCGTGGCCGAAAGCGACACGAATGTCGTGTACGTCGGCATGGGCGAACACGCCGTGCGCGGCGTCATGACCCACCATGGCGACGGCGTGTACCGATCGACCGACGCCGGCAAGACGTGGAAACACATGGGCCTTGGCGAGACCCAGCACATCTCCCGAATCATCGTGCATCCGAAGAACCCGGACATCGTCTACGTGGCTGCGCAAGGCGCGCTGTACAGTGCGTCGCGGCAACGCGGGCTGTTCAAGTCCACCGACGGCGGCACGACCTGGAAGAACATCCTGTACGTTGACGAGCGGACGGGCTCCTCGGAACTCTCGATGGACGCGACAAACCCGCGCATCATGTATGCGGCGATGTGGGAATACGGCCGTCTGCCCTGGAAAGTGATCAGCGGCGGCCCAGGTGGCGGCCTCTACAAATCGACAGACAGCGGCGAGTCCTGGGAAAGGATGAAGGAGGGCCTGCCCGAAGAAATGGGCAAGATGGCCATCGCCGTGAGCCGCTCCAACCCTGAAAGGGTCTATGCGCTGATCGAGAGCGATTCGAACAAGGACGAACGCGGCCTGTACATGTCGAACAATGCCGGCAAGAGCTGGAGCAAGGTCTCGAGCGATGCCCGCCTTGTGCAACGCGCGTGGTACTACATCGAACTCTTCATCGATCCGAAGAACGAGAACACGATCTACGTCCTCAGCGCGCCGATGTTGCGCTCAGACGACGCCGGAAAGACGTGGACGGTGATGTCGGCGCCGCATGGCGACTTCCACGACCTCTGGATCAATCCGGACAACCCGGGCAACTTCGTGGTCTCGAATGACGGAGGCGCCTCGATCACCTTCGACCGGGGCAAGAGCTGGGCCACGCAAAGCAACATGCCCACCGCCCAGTTCTACCGCATCAATGTAGACAACCAGTTTCCCTACCGCATCTACGGCGGGCAGCAGGACAACTCGTCGGTCTCGATTGCCAGTCGCGAACTGGGCGCCGGCGGCATCACCACTGCCAGCTGGACGTCGTCTGCCGGTGGCGAGAGTGCGTTTCTCGCCTTCGACCCCGACAACCCGAGATTCGTGCTGGGCGGCAGCTACCAGGGCACGATTGAAGTGCTCGATACCAAAGCCGGGGCCGGGACGAACGTGATGGCGGCACCTATTCAGTACCTTGGCATGGACGCCAAGGACATGAAGTATCGCTACAACTGGAACGCGCCGATCATCTGGAGCAAACACGAGCCCCATACGTACTACCACGGCTCGCAGTACCTGCTGAAGACCTCGGATATGGGCAAGACGTGGAAAGAGGTCTCGCCTGATCTGACGCGCAACGACAAGGACAAACAAGGCAAGGGCGGCGGGCCTTTTACCAACGAAGCCGTGGGCGCGGAGAACTACGGCACGCTGGCGTACGTCGCCGAATCCCCTCACGAAAAGGGCGTCATCTGGACAGGCAGTGACGACGGGCTGGTGCAACTGACGCGGGACGGCGGCGCCACCTGGAAGAACGTGACCCCGGCGGGTCTGGCCGAATGCCTGATCAATGCGATCGAGGTCTCTCCCTTCGACAAGGCGACCGCCTACATCGCGACCACGCGCTACAAGTTCAACGACCACGCGCCTGGGCTCTACAAAACCACGGACTTCGGCGCGACGTGGGCGAAGATCGACACCGGTATTCCCGGCAATGCCTTCACCAGGGTCGTCCGTGAAGACGACGTCCGGCGTGACCTGCTGTTCGCGGGCACCGAACTCGGGGTCTTTGTTTCATGGAATGGCGGCAAAGAGTGGTCGCCCTTCCAGTTGAATCTGCCGATCACCCCGATCACCGATCTCCGGGTGCACAAGGGGAATCTGATCGCAGCCACCTCGGGCCGCTCGTTCTGGATCCTGGACGACCTCGCGCTGATTCGGCAATTCAAGAAAGATGCGCAGGCGCTCTCGATCTTTCAGCCGTCGAGCGCGATGCTCGCCAACGGCGGCAGCGAACTGAACGAATCAGACGAGGAGTTTACTGGCGCGAACAAGTTCCGTGGCGTGAATCCCGCCAACGGCATCGTCGTGTACTACACCCTGCCGGAGGTACCGAAGACCGATGACATCACGCTCGACATCGTGGATGCCGAAGGCACGCTTGTGCGGACGTTTTCGTCGAAGAAGCTCGCTGACTTCAAGAAGTGGGACGGCGGTCCAGACGCTGACACCACGTTGCCCAAGACGAAGGGGCTGAACCGGTTCGTCTGGGATATGCGACACCCCATCATTCCCGGTGTGCCAGGCGTCTACATCGAGGCCAGTTACGACGGGCACAAGGCGATTCCCGGCAAGTACCGATTCACGCTGAAGCTGGGCAGCCAGTCGGTCACCACCGACGCCGAGATCCTGGCGAATCCGCTCTACTCGACCACGCCAGCCGCGTATCGCGACTACCACGCGATCATGTCCACGATGGAAGCTGACGTCACGGCCATGCACAAGGCCGTGAACAGTCTCTACGACAAGCAGAAACAGCTTGAGGCGCTTCTGCCCACGTTGCCGGCCGGCGACAAGTTTGCCGCTGTCAAACGTGATGGCGACGCGCTCGTCAAGAAGTTGAAGGCCTGGGACGACGACATGGTGCAGCGCAAGGCCAAGGCGTACGACGACGTTGAGAACTTCGTCAACAAGTTCACGGCCAACTACCTGTTCGTCGTGAATCAGACCGAGAGTGACGTGCCGCGCGTGAATCAGCCCTCGCTCGACATGCTCGAACAAATGAACGCGGAATGGCAGGCGCTCCGATCCAGGTCTGATGAACTGTCTGCCAAGGACATTCCGGCCCTCAACAAGAAGCTCTGGGACCTCGGCTTCGGCGCGATCTGGAAACAGTGAACGCGGTCCGGGCGACTACGCGCCGGTGAGCGTTCGCGCGGCATCCACGCGCGAGGCCCGGCGCGCCGGGATGTAGCAGGCGAGGAGCGACGTGATGGTGATGATGGCCATCGCCGCGGTGCGCTGATCCAGGTGCCGCAGTACAATCAGGCGGTCGTCGGTGGCGAGGCGGCCACGATCGTGAAGGTCGGCTGGTGGCGGAGCGACCGGACCGCATGACGCAACTCGGTGACGAAGGCCATGGCAGATTCTCCAAGGGAACGGTGAGTGATGCGGGGTGCCGGCCGTAGCGCGAGTCCCCAGCACTGGACGCGAGCCCGATGAGCGCCGCGGTGTACCGGGCCAGACGCCTGGCCGTACCAGCCGTCCATCAGACCATCCCGCTCGAGGCGCGCCATCATCTGGTAAAACGCGGAAGCGCTTCGATTGACGCCGTACCGCGCTATAAGATCGGGTCGGAGAGACCGACGCAGCTATGACCAACATGCACGAGATCGACTACACAATTTTCGGCGACGACATGCAGTTCGTCGAAGTGGAACTGGATCCCAACGAAGCCACCGTGGCTGAGGCCGGCGGGATGATGTACATGGACGACGGCATCGAGATGGAGACCATTTTCGGTGACGGGTCGGCTCAGCAGAAGAGCGGATTCATGGGCGCGCTCATGGGCGCCGGCAAGCGTCTGCTGACCGGTGAATCGTTGTTCATGACGGTTTTCATGAACCGCACCACGCGACGACGCAAGGTGGCGTTCGGCGCGCCCTACCCCGGCAAGATCATCGCGGTGCACCTGTCCGAAATTGGTGGAGTCCTGATCGCACAAAAGGACTCGTTCCTCGCCGCGGCCAAAGGTGTGAGCGTCGGGATCGCGTTCCAAAGGAAACTTGGCGTCGGCCTGTTCGGCGGCGAAGGCTTCATCATGCAGAAGCTCGAGGGCGACGGCTGGGCCTTCGTGCATGCGGGAGGCACGTTGCACGAACGTACGCTGGAACCCGGCGAGATCGTCCGCGTGGACACGGGCTGCATCGTGGCGATGATGCCGTCGGTCAACTACGACATCCAGTACGTCGGGAAAGTGAAGACCGCGCTGTTTGGTGGCGAGGGTTTGTTCTTCGCGACCTTGACGGGCCCCGGCAAGATCTGGCTGCAGTCGCTGCCGCTGAGCCGGCTGGCGAACCGGATTGTCGCAGCGGTTCCCGGCCTGACACGTGGTGGCAAGGAAGAGGGTTCCGTGCTTGGTCGCCTGGGCGGATTGCTCGACGGCGACGGACGGTAGCCTGCTCAGGCCGGGCACAAGGCATCCGGGAAGCCGTTGAACTTGAGCGGCGGATTCAACTCGAAGCCCTCGGTGTGGCGTTCCCGCTGGGCGTGTGGCGCCGAGCGCAACTGGTCGCAGGCGACCTCGCCGATCACCTGGCCGTCTCGCGGCAGACGATCAGCTCGATTGAGACCGGGAAATACGATCCCAGCCTGCCGCTCGCGATCAAGATCGCCCGGCTCTTCGGTCTCGCGGTGGAGCAGATATTCCTGGCCGACGAACCGGTGGCCGAACCGGTGGATTGACACGCAGGCGCGCGTGCAAAAGACCTCACGGCGCTCCGTCGCTTCACGGGCCTGCCGGCCTTCGCGTCGCACCAGCCCGCAGCTGTGACCTCGATCCTGAGAAGCTCGCGCTGCATGATGCGCAGTCCCTCATCGCGCGTCAGCATGGCTTCGTGTCGTGGAAGGCGCTCAAGGACGAAGTGGAGGTGCGCGCGCTCTCGTTCGCCGCTGCCGTGGATGAGTTCATTCGCTGCGCCACCGGCAGCGTGCCTCAGAGAGCCGAACGCCTGCTGGCACTGCACCCCGCGATCGCGTCCGCCTCATTCCACACGGCGCTGGTCCTAGCGGCACTGTACGGCAACCACGACATCGCGTTGCGGCTGGTGGCGCGTGGTGCGAAGGACGAGCTATCGCGACTCGAACAGTTCATCGCCGCGTGCGCGCGCGGCGACGCGGCCGGCGCCCACGCCAGGCTCGAGGCTGAGCCGAGCCTGCGCGCAGAGCTCCGGCCCGAGCACCACCGCATGCTGCATCGACCTGCAGAAAGCGGCAACGCCGCAGTCCTGGCCACGATGCTGTCGTGCGGGTTCGACCCGGACGCACGTGACAAAGACCGCGTGACACCGCTGCACCGTGCGGCGATGGCAGGCCACGTGGCGGCCGTCCGCGTCCTGCTCGCATCTGGCGCCGACGTGCATGCGATGGACGACATGTTCTCTGCCACCCCCCTGGTGTGGGCTGTTGAAGGACGCGGCCACCCGCAAGGTGATGCCGACCATGTCGGCGTCGCGCGTCTGCTGATTGCCGCCGGGTCGTCCGTGGAGTGGCAACCACCGGAAGGGGCACCCGGACCGGAACGCACCCTCGAGGGCCTGCTCGACTTGCGGCGCGCCGCCGGCGATGCAGGTTAGCGCGTTGTTCGTTTGCCCGTAGACCTCGGCCTGCGCGCTTGAGACGGAGCGCGCGCTGCGTACGACCCGCTACGCGCAGTCGAAACCGCGCATGCCCGCATCTGAGTGCAGACACGATCCACAGTCGATCCCCTTCATGCCTCGTGTGAATTTCCCATAGCGAGCTGTGACCCGGGCATGGGGGGGCTGCTAGAACGCGTTCTTCAGCACGGTACGGACGTCGGCCACTGTCGCCGGGCGTGGGTTGCCGTACGAAGACGAGGCGACGAGTTCGGCGGCGCGGTCCAGGTCTGCGTCACGAAGACCGAGGTCACGAAGCGACGCCGTCAGACCGAGTGACCGGCTGAGCGCGGCCAGACCTGCCGCCGCATCCTCCACGCCAAGGGCCGACGCGATTCGCGCCATGGCCTCAGGCGCTGCGGGCGCGTTGAACGCCACCACGTGCGGCAGGACCGCGGCATGCGTCGCCGCGTGAGGCAGGCCGAACGTGCCGCCGAGTACGTGACAGATCTTGTGATGCAGGCCCATTGAGGCACGTTCCAGCGCGAGGCCTGCCGCCTGCGCACCCCGCAGCGCCAGTGTACGGCCCGCGAGATCGTCTGGCCGTGCCACCACCATCGGCAGTGCGCGCGCCAGGTCACGAATCGCCTCATCCGCAGCAGCCGTCGCATCGGGACCGGCGTTTGCGGCATACATCGCTTCCACCGCATGCGCGATCGCGTTCATGCCGCTGGCCGCGCTCACGTCCGCCGGCAGCGACAACGTCAACTCGGGGTCGTAGACGACGAGCCGGGGCCGCACGGTGGCATCACGCCCAGTGCGCTTCTCGTCACCGTTCGTGATGCCCCAGATGCTGGTCATCTCCGAGCCGGCATACGTGGTGGGCACGGCAACAATCGGCAGGGGCCGCTCACGCGCCACGGCTTTGGCAAGGCCAACCGCGGCCCCGCCACCAATGGAGATCAGGGCATCGGGCGACAGGCGATCGACCTCAGCCACCGCCTCACGCACACATGCGATCGGCACGTGGAGCGCGGCCCTGTCGCACACGCCAGCCAGACGGCCACCGAGGTGACGCCGCACCTCGGCCAGCGCATCCGACCGGCCGGGCGTCGTGCACACGAGCGGCCGCTTCACGCCGATGGCATCAAGTTCGGCGCCGATGCGCCCGACCGATCCTGCGCCAAAGACTACGCGCGGCGGTGCCTCCGGCATCGCCTTATTCAGCCACCGCGTCGATCACACCCTGCGCGAACTCCACCTCATCGTCATTCACCAGATGGCCCATGCCAGGATAGATGCGGAGTGTGACGTCGGCGCCGAGGCGCCGGAACACGTCCGCAGTCTCTCGCACCCGTGGCTCGGGCACGTGCGCATCATGGTCGCTGCAGCCGAGGAACACCGGTGTGCCGTCGAACTGAGCCGTGGGGTTCCACGTGGTGCCGGCCGGACCAATCGCGCCACCGCTGAAGATCAGCACACCGCCGAAGCGGGAGGCCTGGCGGATCGCAAATTCGGCCGTGAGGCACGCGCCCTGCGAGAAGCCCATCAAGATCATGCGCGACCGGGGAATGCCGGCGGCCTCCACACGCTGAACCAGCCCTGCCAGCACCTCAAGGCCCGAAGAGAGACCAGGCTCGTTGCTCGTGATGTCGGCCATGAAGCTGAACGGATACCAGGTGCCGCCGGCCGCTGCCGGCGCCAGATACGTGAGATGGGGTCGATTGAACCGGGCCGCCAGATCCAGGATGTTCCTGGGAGCCGCATTGCGGCCATGAACCATGATGACCGCACCGCGTCCCTGCCCCAGTGTCGCGCCGGATTCAACCACGGGCTGGTCGTCGTGAGGCCCCACGTCAGTACTCCACCGTGTCCAGACCGGGCTCAATCTGCTTCCGGTACGGCTCTTCCCATGGCGGCAACTTCAGATCGCGCCCAAGCGACGCGAGCGGCTCATCCACATCAAAGCCTGGCTGCCTCGTGGCCACTTCAAACAGCACTCCGCCGGGCTCTCGAAAGTAGATCGACTGGAAGTAACACCGATCGCGCACGTCCGTGACCCGCACGCCCATCTGCAGGAGTTCTTCGCGCAGGCGGACCTGCTCGTCGGCGGTCGCAATGGCCATCGCCACGTGATGCACCGTCCCAATGCCATTGAAGGCAGCCGCAGCATCCGGGTCTTCGACGATATCGATGAAGTGACCGGGCGCGTCGCCACCGGCTGCAACCCGCGTGCGCGTACGTTCCTGGTTGACCACCTTGTAGCCGAGCACGCCCGTCATGAGTTCGAGCGTCGGTCCGGCCGAACGAACCGTCATCGTCACGCTATGCAGGCCACGAATCGCCTCCGCGGCGTCCACGCCGTTTCCCGTCCACGGCGTGCGAGCGTCATTCCCGGTGCCGATGAGTTCACACCACAAGCCGGAGGGGTCCACCGTGGCCACCGCCTCTTCGCCGAAACGCGTGGTGACATCGCGCACGTCTGCACCGTACGACGTGAGTCGATCGCGCCAGAAGCCGAGCGATGTGGCTGGCACGGAAAACGACGTGGCCACCACCTGGCCCGCGCCTTTGACGCCTGCACGCACGCCGTGCCCCTTGTAGGGAAAGGTCGTCCAGATGGTGCCGGGCGTGCCGCGCTCGTTGCCGTAGTAGAAGTGATAGACGTGATGATTGTCGAAGTTGACCGTCTTCTTCACCAGCCGCATGCCCAGCAGGTCGAGGCAGAAGTTCAAATCGCTTTGGGCGTCGTCCACCGTGGCCGTCACGTGGTGTAGCCCGAGGATGGGATGGACCATCGAGAGATTCTACACGTGCCCCTTTCGAGCGGAAGCCCTCACCTGCTAGTCTCTCGGCCTCAACGCTTCAGGGGGATCAGCATGGCCACAAGAACGAAAGCCCCGAAAGCGACCAGAGCCACCAAGGCCACGACGACCAGGAAAGCCAGGCATCCCCGGGTACGACGAAGTTACGAGAACGCGGCGCCTACCAGGATCTTCCCAATGCGCATCCACGGCGAGCCGTGCGAAATGCTGTTGGTCTGCGTCGGCTGGCCCTTCGCATCGCCGCCGGTGCCGTTCATCCTCCACGTGGATTCGTTACCCACCGCGTTGAGGTTGGCCCAGAAGTCCGTGGTAATGGCCTGATAGGTAACGTTGGTGGCCATGCGGGTCACCTTGCCGTTCTTGATTTCCCAGAACGCGTTGCCGCCGAACTGGCCGTTGTAGCGCTGCTGGTCGATCGAATAGCTGCCGCGCCCATCGATCATCACGCCATCCTTGGTATCGGCGATGATCTCCTCGCGCGTGGGTCCCTTGGGATCGAAGTCCATATGCACGTTGGGCATGCGCAGGAACGGATAGTCGCGCCAGGATCCGGCACCCGTACATCCACGGCTTTCCTTTTCACCGATGTAGTGCGCGGTTTCGCGGTTGGTCTGCAGCCCGACCAGGATGCCTTCCCGAATCAGCGGCCAGCTCTGTGTCTTCACGCCGTCATCGTCGTACCCGACGGTGCCCATGGCGCCAGGCATGGTGCGGTCACAGGTCATGTTGAACAGCTTTGACCCGTACTTGAGCTTGCCGAGGTCCGACACCTTGATAAAACTTGTGCCAGCGTAGTTGGCTTCATACCCCATGATGCGATCGAGCTCGGTGGGGTGCGCCACGATTTCATGAAGCGTCAACATCGCGTGCGAGGGCGACAGGATCAAGTCCTTCACGCCAACACCGATGGGCTTCGCGGTGCAGAACTCAACCGCTTCCGCCGCGATGCGTTCGGCATTTTCGATCATCTCGGACTCTTCGGCCGTTTCCCACCCGGCGGTCTTTGGCGGGGCCGTAAACTGGCGGGACTGCGTCACGTCACCCACGCGCGCGGTCACGCTGAACTGCGGCTGCGTAGTGTAAATCTCCTGTTCGATGTACGAGCCTTCCGACGACGCGAAGTACTTCCACTCATACCCCATGTTCACGCTGCAGTTCACGTTCGTGACTGCGGGGTTCTTCATGGCGATATCCACCACGCGCTGAACGAACTGCTGCTGCTCGGTCACCGGCACGGTGGTGGGGTCCTTTTTCATCGGTGAGACCCAGTGCGCCGTGTAGGCGGGCACCGGCGCCAGCCGCACATCAAACGTCTTCGCCACGGCACTGGCCTTCGCCACTTCAATCGCCACGTTCGTGACTCGGCGCAGTTCGTCTTCGGTCACGATCGGGCTGGACGCAAATCCCCACACGCCGCTGTGAATCACGCGCACACCGAAGCCCGCCGGACCGCGCGTCCCTTCACGGCCGCCAAAGGCGGCAAATCCCTGCGGACCGCCGAATCCCCCCCCGC
>CAZAZR010000055.1:0-23850 GCA_964489685.1 uncultured Solibacteraceae bacterium
TCTTTCAGGGCGAACTCACACTCGAACAGTTGTTTGTCCTGCGGCCCGCGCCGGGCTGGGCCGACTATCGCACGCCGATCAAAGGCCTCTACATGTGCGGTTCGGCCACCCATCCCGGCGGCGGCATCATGGGTGCGCCCGGACGCAACGCCGCGATGAAGGCGATGCGCCGATGACCGACGTCATCATCATCGGTGGCGGGATCAATGGCCTGGTGGCCGCCGCCACGCTGGCACGGCAGAAGCTCGCGGTGCTGGTGCTCGATCAGCATGATCGCGTTGGTGGCGCGGCGATCACCAGCACCTCAACCAAGGGCTTCAAGTCGCCGCGGCTGAGTCACTCGATTGGCCCCCTCGCGCCCGAGGTCGTGCGCGCCCTCCACAGCGGGAATTCAGCCCTCGCGCGGGCCAGACTCAAGTTCCTCCTGCCCGACCCGGTGCTCACGACGTTCGGCCACAACGGCGAGTTCGTCACGTTCCATCGTGACGACATCCTGACCGCCGCGTCGATTAACCGGGTGTCGGCGCACGATGCCGGCACATGGCAGTCCTTCGTTGTGACGATGCAGCGGCTCTCCGGAGTGCTGGCGAACATCAACCGGCACGCCCCACCGTCAATCGATGCGCCGTCCTACAGGGAACTGCTCGAGCTGTTTGGCACCGGCCGGAGGGCTCGGGCATTGGGCCGTCGCGACCTGGGCCGGCTGGCACGCTACGCACCGATGGCCGTGGCGGACCTGGTGGCCGAGTGGTTCGAACACGATTTGGTCCAGGCGGCTGTGGGGGTGCGCGGGGTCTTCGGGCATCTGCTCGGTCCATGGTCGGCCGGAACCGGCGCAATGCTCCTGAACCGCATGGCGGAAGATCCGATGCCCGTGGGCGGCGGCGTCACGATGGTTGGCGGGCCCGGCGCACTGGCCCAGGCGTTGGCTGAACTCGCAGAAGCGTCGGGCGCACTTATTCGGACGCAGGCGCGCGTGGCGCGTGTGCTGACACACGAGGGAGTGGCGACCGGTGTCGTCCTTGAGACCGGGGAGGAAATCGGCGCCCATGCCGTGGTCGGCGCGGTGGACCCGCGGCATCTATGCCTCGACCTCCTCGACCCCGCTGACCTACCTCCAACGTTCCTGCAGCGCATGCGTCAGGTGCGGGGGCGGGGCGTCACGGCGAAAGTCAACCTCTCGCTCTCCGCCTCGCCGACATTCATCGCCCTGCATAAAGACGATCTGCCGTTGAAGGGACGCCTGCTGATTGCGCCTGATATCGATTACGTCGAGCGGGCCTTTGACGCAGCAAAATATGGCCAGCTCTCACCCCACCCCTGGCTCGAAGTGGCGGTGCCGACGATGAATGACCCGACGCTGGCACCGGATGGGCAGCACGTGCTGTCGGTGTACATGCACTACGCGCCCCGGACGTTGCGCGAGGGGACATGGCCAGGGAAGCGGGAAGCGTTGTACCGCTCGGTTATCAACACGCTTGCGCCACATGCTCCCGGGATCGAGGCCCTGATCATCGAACGCGAAGTCATTACCCCGGAGGATCTCGAAACGCACTGGGGCTTTGCGGGCGGGCACATCTTCCACGGCGAGCAGACACTGGATCAGTGGTGGGTCAGTCGTCCCGTCCAGGGCGCGGCGCAATACCAAACACCCATTCAACGTTTGTATTTCGCCAGCGCAGGAACCCATCCCGGCGGCGGCCTCACCGGGCAGTCTGGCTTGAACGCCGCGCGAGCGATCGTGCGGGCACTGAAACAGCGCTAGAACACGTCCGTCTGCCAATACACCGGTCTCGAGTAGTCAGGCGCGACGCTGCTGAGCGCGCGGACCATCATGATTTCGCGCGACGCCTCGCTCCCGATCACCTGCAGTTGCGGCGGTCGAAACCCGCCCGGCAGAACCGTCCGCATCGTCCGATCCTGCTGAGAGGGGTCTCGCTCAGCCAGAGTTTCGAGCATGGCGCCCACTCGGGCGCCGGTTGGGTCGCGATCACCACACTCCTCAAGGACGACGCCGTCTGGGCCTCGCGAGATCACCACGTAGGCCACCGCCCGGTGGCCCTCTTCAGCCACGAAGAACTCGAGTGAACGCAGCCCTGAAGGCCCCAGCCCTGCACACAACCGTCGCCGCAGGACGCCAAACTCGATGAGCGAGGCCGATCGATTGAGCGCGAAGCCCGCGCCGTTCGCGTGGAGCATCGAAATCTCAGCGAGCAACGGCAAGTCGGTCGGCTCAGCCGCGCGCACCAACACCGCTGGCGCTCCCCGGCGGTTGCGGGGCACCTCGATGGTGAGACAGGAGCGTTCGACGACAGTGAAGCCCAGCCGCGTGTAGAGATCCGGCCCGATCTCTGAGAACAGGAGCGCCGCATCACACCCATCAGCACGGCCGTCGTCGATCATGGCGCGGACCAGCGTCGACGCAAGGTACTGGCCCCGACGATGCTCCGGGGTGAAGACGGCGCCAATGCCGAGAACCTTGATGGGCCGGCCGTCGGCCTGGGCGTCGAACACGTAGCGCTTGGCGGAAACCAGCACCTCATCGCCCTCAACCAGGCCGACTCTGGCCAGATGATCGCGCCCCCAGGTGGTCAGCCGTTGAGCCCGGTTCCACGACCCATAGGACTGTCTGGAAAGGCCATCACCCCACACGGGATACGTGGCGTCCAGGATCTGGTCCAATAGGAAGGGATCCGAGATGTCTTTTACCATCCCCTGATTCTGTAGGTCCAAGAGGGTGTATGACAAATTACCCAGGAGTCCTCGGACGCACGGCAGGCGCTGTGGTGGCATTGGCCATGGTCCTTCTCACCCCAATAGCTGTTCCGCTCGATGCGCAGAAAGCCACGAGCGCGGTGCCCCGCACGGCCGACGATGCGACGGTCGCCCATGTGCTGAACCGGCTCGGTTACGGTCCCTCTCCTGGTGATATCGCGCGCGTACAGCAGATGACGGTGGCCACGTACATCGAGGAGCAGCTCCACCCTGAGCGGATCGTGGATGCCGCCCTCAAGGCGCGCCTGGCTGCGTATCCGACGATTGCACTCTCGACGGCCGAGCTTGCGCGTGATTATTACGGTCCGGCCGAGGAGATCCGGCGAATGGAGCGGCGCGCTCAGGCCAATCAGCCGACGCGACGGGCGGCCGGCACGGCCGCCCAGACAATGGCCGGCCAGGCCACGGGCCAGATGATGGCGGGGGATCCTGCGATGGCGGGTGCGCCGCAGCGCCCCGAAGACCGGAACCAATCGCCGGAGTTGCGCGCCGCGCGCCAGAAGGAACAGCAGATTCTCCAGGACCTGATGCAGGCGCGGCTCGTGCGGGCGATTGCGTCCGAGCGCCAGCTCGAGGAAGTGCTGGTGGACTTCTGGTTCAACCACTTCAACGTCTTCTCGGGCAAGGGCCAGGTGCGGGTGTATCTGACGGAGTACGAGCGCGAGGCGATTCGACCCTATGTGCTCGGCAACTTCCGCGACATGCTGGGCGCCGTCGCAGAGAGCCCGGCGATGTTGTTCTACCTGGACAACTTCCAGAGCGTCGATCCGAAGGCTGCGCAGAAGCAGGCCGATGAGCTGGCGGCACGCCAGCAGCAGGCGGCGCTGCGCCGTGGGCGTGGTCGAGTGCAGATGGCTCAGCCAACACCCCAGGGAAATCAGACGCCGGCCGAGCGCATCCAGCAGCTTCGCAGTCGTGGCCTGAACGAGAACTACGCGCGTGAACTGATGGAGCTTCACACGCTGGGTGTTGATGCTGGTTATACGCAGGCCGACGTCATTGCGGTGGCGCGGGCGTTCACGGGCTGGACGATCGACCGACCCAGAGATGGCGGCAGCTTCCAGTTCAACGCCACCATGCACGACAACGACCCCAAAGTAGTGTTGGGCAAGACGATTGACGCCGGCGGCAAGAATGACGGCGAGCGCGTGTTGGACCTGCTGGCGACTCATCCCGCCACGGCGAAGTTCATCGTGACCAAGCTGGCGCGCCGGTTCGTGGCCGACGAGCCGCCGGCGTCGCTTGTCGACCGCGCGGCTAAGGTCTTCCTGGATACCAAGGGTGACCTACGGGAAGTGACCCGCGCCATCATCACGTCGTCCGAGTTCTTTTCGGCTGAAGCCCGTCTGGCCAAGGTGAAGACGCCGTTGGAGTTCGTCGCGTCGGCCGTGCGTGCGTCTGGCGCGGACCTGAACAACCCGCAGCCCCTGGTCGGCGCCCTGCGTTCCCTGGGGATGCCGCTGTATGGCGCGCAGCCGCCCACCGGTTGGGGCGACACGGCCGAGGACTGGGTCAACACCGGCGCGCTGCTCAATCGCCTGAACTTCGCGGTGCAGTTGTCGAATGGTCAGCTTCGCGGCGTGCGCGTCAACGTGCGCGAACTGGCGCCCAATACATCTGAGACCAGCCGGAATGCGCTCGTCCAGTCACTGCTTCTGGGCCACGCGTCACAGATCACGCGCGACACGCTGGCCAAAGCCGAGTCACCCCAACAACTGATCGCGTTGACCCTGGGATCACCCGAGTTTCAAAAGAGGTAACCCCATGATGAACCGAAGAATCTTCCTCAAGAACGGCAGTCTCGCTCTGGTCAGCCTTGGATTTGCGCCGGCGTTTTTCACCAGAGCCGCGCAGGCCGCACAGACGAAGCGCAAAGTGCTGGTCACGGTCTTCCAGCGAGGCGCGGTGGACGGGCTCAACATGGTCGTCCCCTTCGGGGAGAAGGCCTATTACCAGGCACGGCCGTCGATCGCGATTGCGAAGCCTGGCACTCCCGGGGGCGCGGTGGACCTGGACGGGTTCTTCGGACTGCATCCGCGCATGGCGGCGCTCCAGCCGTACTTCAAACGCGGCGAACTGGCGATCGTCAACGCCACTGGCTCGAACGATCCGACGCGGTCGCACTTTGACGCGCAGGACTACATGGAAAGCGGCACGCCGGGACGCAAGAGCACGCGCGATGGCTGGCTCAACCGGTACCTGCACGCGCGAGAGCACGAAGAGGCGAGCGCGTTCCGCGCGGTGTCGCTGACCCAGCAGTTGCCGCGCGCGCTGCAAGGCACCGCACCGGCGCTGGCCATCGACCAACTCGGCCGGTTCGGTCTGCGCGCAGGAGACCGTGGCGACATGATGCAGTCGTCGTTCGAAGCCCAGTACGCAGCCGCGGCTGATTCGCTCCTCAAGCCGACCAGCAAAGAGGCCTTCGACGCGATCAGACAGTTGGAAGCCGTGGACCTGGCGAAGTACACACCTCAGAACGGCGCCGTGTATCCAAACAGTGGCTACGGCCAGGCGCTCAAGCAAATCGCGCAGCTCATCAAGGCCAACATGGGCCTTGAAGTGGCGTTCGCCGAGTCAGGCAACTGGGACCACCACGCGAACGAGGGGCCGCAGATCGCCAACCGCCTCGACGACTTCGCCAGCGGCATCGCCGCCTTTGCGCAGGACCTTGGCGATGGCATGGCCGACGTGATGGTGTTGACGATGTCGGAGTTCGGGCGGACGGTCTCGGAGAACGGCGCGCGCGGCACCGACCACGGTCACGGCAATGCGATGCTGCTGCTGGGCGGCGACGTGAAGGGCGGAAAGGTCTACGGCAAGTGGCCAGGCCTTGAACGCGAACAGCGCTACGAGGGACGCGATTTGGCCATCACCACCGACTTCCGCGACGTCTTCGCCGAAGTGCTCACGTCGCATCTGGGAGCCCGGGATATCAGCTCGGTCTTCCCGGGCTACTCGGCGACCAGGACGCTGGGATTGATCAGGTAGCGGCGTGAGCTCTCAGCGCGAAGCACTCCAGTTCGTCCCCTGAATCGTCCGGCCGTCTTCGCTCACGCGGCCGGAGTACTTCGTGTCGGCGACAGTGAACGTAATGTCGTAGCCCAGCATTTTGCCTTCGGTGATCGCGGCCGTGCCCATGGTTCCACTCAGCATCTGGAACTTCTGGGTGAGGGTCAGAGTGGACGCGCCCATCTTCCAGGCGCCGTTCACTTTGGCGGGAACGACGTAAAGGATCGCGGTGCACCAGCTGGTTTCGCACGGGTCCACGCGCTTCTCGTCCTCCGGCAGCCACTCATCCTCGCCCGAGCCCATGCGAAAGGTATTGGTGACGACGCGCGTGCCGGGTTTCATGTTCAGGATGGTCGGCCGCAGCTGTTCGTTGAGGCTGGGCAGCAGAAACATCGTCAGCACATTGGCCTGCGAGAAATCGGTCTTGAAGAAATCGCCCTGGACGAATGTCGCGCGGGCGGACATTCCCGCCTCCGCTGCGCGCTTCTGGGCGAGCGCCACCATATCGGGATTGAATTCGACGCCCATCGCCCTGGCACCGCGCCGGGCTGCCGTAATGACGGTGATGCCGTCGCCGGAGCCAAGGTCAACGAGAAAGTCATTCTTGGTCAGCGTCGCCATGTCGAGCATCGCGTCCACGGTGGCCTGCGGCGTCGGGACCCAGACCACGTCCTTGCCGGCCTGGCCGACCTTTGGCTCGAACGGCTTTTGTGTCGTCGCCACCTGTGCGGCCAACACGGCGCCCGCCACCATCGCGACCGCGGCTCCACCAGCAATTACTCGTCGTGCGAACTCAGTCATTTGACGTAAATCCCCCGTTCCAGATTCTAGATTGAAAACGACCCATGAGGTCGTTTCCAACCTACGATACTGTCTGATGCCCCTATCCCCACGAACGCCCTATCCAGTCCTCTCGTCGAGTCGCCTGGCCGCGAACATCGCCCGGATGCAAACACTGGCCAACCACGCCAAGGTCCGGCTGCGGCCGCATGCCAAGACCCACAAGAGTCCGGTGATCGCCCGCATGCAACTCGACGCCGGCGCCGTGGGCATCTGTTGCGCGAAGCTCTCGGAAGCCGCCGTTTTCGCAGATGCAGGCATCCCGGATATCCGGATTCCGTACCCGGTCAGTCCGTCAAATGCCGATCGCGTGCTGGCGCTGATGGAACGGGTACGACTCTCGATCATCGTCGATGACCCGGACGTGGCCGCCGACTGGTCCGGCGCGATGACGCGCGCCGGGAAGGTGCTGGACATCCTGGTGAAGGTGGACGTGGGCACCCACCGGTGTGGAGTGAATCCCGAGGCACCCGACCTGGTGAACACGATGACCCGCATCGCGCGGCTGCCTGGCTTGTCCTTCCGCGGCCTGCTGAGCCACGCGGGACATACCTATTCGGCCGATTCGCCGTTCGCCCTCGCGGCCATCGTCGCCCAGGAAACCAAGATCATGACGGGCCTCGCAAAGGGCCTTCGTGACAGCGGTGTGGCCGTTGACGAGATCAGCGTGGGCGCCACGCCGTCGGCCTCCCTTGTGCCCACCCAGCGTGGCATTACCGAGATGCGGCCCGGCAACTACGTGTTCCTGGATCGGACGCAGGTCGGCCTGGGCTCGGCCACGTACGAGAACTGCGCGCTTTTTGTCGTGGCCACCGTCGTGAGCCGGCCGGCGCCAGACCGCGCCATCCTCGACTGCGGCAGCAAGACCCTGACGTCAGACGGGGCACGCGGATTCGCCGACCTTCCTGGCTACGGCGCGGTGTTTCTGTCTTCGAACGAGAACCAACCCGACTCGTCGATTGTCATCGAGCGCGTGTCTGAAGAACACGCGATTTGCCGCGTCCCCCCATCGTCGCCGCTCCGGCCGGGCGACCGCGTACGCGTCCTTCCCAACCACGCGTGCACCGTCACGAACCTGACCGATCGGCTATGGATGTCCAACGATGCGGGCGCCCTTGTACCACTCACTGTTGCAGCGCGCGGACGCAACTGGTAGGATGACTCCCATGTTCTCGCGGTCCCAGCACCATCGCCATCACCATCACGGCCATCCTGTGCCGCGCCGGGCCGCTTTCTTCAGATAGAAGCACCAGACCACTCATGTTCTGCCCGCCCGGCACCTCGCCAGGCGGGCTTTTTTGTTTTGTGGTGCTCATTTTCCAGGACTGGTAACCGTATGACTCTCGACTTCACAAAACTCGACGGCCTGCTCCCCGCAGTGGTTCAGGATCACGCAACCGGCCGTGTCCTCATGGTGGCCTTCATGAACGAAGAGGCTTTCCTCACCTCGGTCGCAACGGGCTTTGCCACATTCTACTCACGGTCCAGGAACACGATCTGGACGAAGGGCGAAACGTCCGGACATCGCCTGGCGATCAAGACCATCGCCACTGACTGCGACCACGACACGGTACTGCTCCAGGTTGAAGCCATGGGCCCTGGCGTGTGCCATGAAGGCTACGCGAGCTGCTTCTTCCGCCAACTCGCTGAAGGGGAATGGCGTGAGACCGAGTCGCGCACCTATGACCCCTCGGTCGTCTACGGGGGCCTGTGAGATGGTGACACTCAAACTGGGCATTCCGAAGGGCAGCCTCGAGAACGCCACGGTGGATCTGTTCCGTCGTGCGGGCTTCAACATCACGGTGAGCAGCCGCTCGTACTTTCCGACAATCGACGACCCGGAGATTGAGTGCATGCTCATCCGCGCTCAGGAGATGGCGCGTTATGTCGAGGACGGCGTGCTGGATGCGGGCCTCACCGGGCTCGACTGGGTCATGGAGACCGGCGCGGACGTACACACGGTCGCGGATCTGGTCTATTCCAAGCAGAGCTTCGGCAAAGTCCGCTGGGTACTTGCGGTGCCGGAGTCTTCACCGATTCGGTCGATCGCGGACCTCGAGGGCAAGGTCATTGCCACGGAACTGGTCGGCTTCACCCGCCGACTCCTTGAGACGCACGACGTTCGCGCCAAAGTCGAGTTTTCGTGGGGCGCCACCGAGGTCAAACCGCCGGTGCTGGCCGACGCCATCGTCGAAGTCACGGAGACGGGCTCGTCACTGCGCGCCAATAACTTACGCATCGTTGAAACGCTCCTCGAGTCCAATACCCAACTCATCGCGAACCATGCCGCGTGGAAGGACGAGGCGAAGCGCCGGAAACTTGAGGATCTGCAGATGCTGCTTGAAGGCGCCATCAACGCATTGGGCAAAGTCGGCTTGATGCTCAACGTGGAGGCCTCGAACCTGAAATCAGTGCTGCAGGTGCTGCCCGCCCTCAAGCGGCCGACCGTGTCGCAACTGTCGGAAGACGGGTGGCTGGCCGTAAACACGATCCTCGATGAGTCAACCGTACGCACGATCATTCCCGCGCTCAAAAAGGCCGGGGCGCAGGGCATCGTCGAGTACCCGCTCAACAAGATTGTGATGTAGCCGTGATTCGCATCCTCTCTTTCCAGGAGGCCCAGCCGCTGCTGGCCCGCAGAAGCGCTCAGCTGGCGGAAGCCGAGCAGGTCGTTGCACCGATCCTGCGGGACGTTCGAACCAGAGGCGACGCTGCCCTGTTCGACTATGCCCGCAAGTTCGACAGCTTCACCGGGGACAGCTTCGTGGTCAGCCCGGCCGAGTGCGCGGCGGCTGCCGCACAGCTCCCTGCATCGTTCTGGGCGGCTGTCGACACCGCCACCGCCAACATCGCCGAGTACGCGCGGACGCAGTTGCCACACAACAGCATGGTCGAGTATCCAGATGGGCGACGCCTCGGACAGATCGTGAGGCCCATTGAATCAATGGGGGCCTACATCCCCGCCGGCCGTTACCCCCTGCCCTCGACGTTGCTGATGACGATGGTGCCGGCGCAGGTGGCGGGGGTGCGTCGAATCGGCATTGCCTCGCCTCGTCCGAGTGTTGAGACGCTCGGAATCGCCCACCGTTTTGGGGTGACGGATGTGTTCCGGATCGGCGGCGCGCAGGCAATCGCGGCGTTTGCCTACGGCACGGAGTCCATCCCAGGGGTCGCGAGAATCGTCGGCCCTGGCAACATCTACGTGGCGGCCGCGAAGAAGCTGGTGGCGGGCGATGTAGGCATCGACTTCGTGGCGGGGCCCACCGAAATTGTCATCATCGCGCGCGATGGCAACCCCCGCTGGATCGCCGCCGACATGCTGGCGCAGGCCGAGCACGATACGGACGCGTCCGCGATTCTGCTCACGACCTCACACCCACTGGCGACCGCCGTGGCTGGAGAAATCGAGAGGCAGATCGCGACACTGCCAACGGGCGCCGTGGCGCGGGAGGCCATTGATCGCTTCAGCGCTGTCGTACTCTGCGACGACATTGAACAGGCGCTGGAGTTCAGCAACCGCCTGGCCCCTGAACACCTGGCCCTGCATGAACCGGGCCTGCTTGATCGCATCGAGAATGCGGGCAGTGTCTTTCTCGGCCCCAACAGCCCCGAGGCGGCCGGCGACTACGCGTCGGGCCCGAATCACGTGTTACCCACCTCAGGAGCCGCTCGCCTGCGTGGCGGATTGTCGGCCGCGGATTTCGTGAAGGTGATCTCAGTGCAGGAACTGACACCGGCGGCGTTGACGCAACTGACTCCTGCGATCACGACGCTCGCGAGGGCAGAAGGATTGGAAGCGCATGCGCGCTCGGTCGAAATGCGGGGAGAGGCCGGCCATGCCTGATCTGTCGCCGCGGCAGGCCGTGCTCCGCATGGCGCCCTATCACCCGCCGACCGGCGGGCGCGAACACAAGCTGCGCCTGGACTTCAACGAGAACACCGTCGGGTGCTCGCCGGCCGTCATCGCGGCGCTCCGCGACTACGCCAGCGCTGAAGCCCTGACGGTCTACCCGGAGTACGAATCGGCCCGGCGCGACCTGGCCGCGTTCTTCGGCGTAGCTGAGGCGGAGATGCTGCTCACCAATGGCACTGACGAAGCCATTCAGGTGCTGATCAACACGTTCGTGGATGCCGGCGATGAAGTGTTATTGCTGAAGCCTTGCTACGCCATGTATCGCTTCTACGGCGAACTCGCCGGTGCGACGATTCGAGAGATCGACTACCGCCGCCCCGGCCTTGAGTTCCCGGTCGAAGAGCTCCTCGCGGCAGTCACACCCGCCACCAAAGCTATCTTGCTGGCGAATCCAAATAACCCAACAGGAGGGGCGACCTCGCTCGACGTCATTCGCGCACTACTCGACCGCGCGCCACAGGCAGCGGTTCTCATCGACGAGGCGTACTTCGAGTTCTGCGGTATCACGTCATTGCCGCTTCTGCACGAGTATCCGAACTTGTTCGTCTGCCGAACGTTCTCAAAGGCCTACGGGATGGCGGCGATGCGCGCCGGTTGCCTCTTCTCAAGGGACAACAACATGGCCCATCTCCGCAAAGCGCGGTCGCCCTACTCGGTCAATGCGCTTGCAGCGCTGGCCGCCCGTGCAGCGGTCCAGGATCAGGAGTACGTGACCAGCTATGTCAACCATGTCATCACCGCGAGGACGCAGATCGCTGCGGGACTGACCCAACTGGGCATCTCCGTCTTCCCGAGTCAGGCCAATTTCGTCCTCTTCCAGGCCGGCGATCGGGCGATTGCGATTCGCGATGAACTGCGGCGCCGCGGCGTCCTGGTGCGCGACCGCAGCTACGAGCTGTCCGGCTGCCTTCGCGTGACCTGCGGCACTCCCGAGCAGGCCGCGCGATTTCTCAACGACATGAAGGAGCTGTGGTGAAAGACCTGCTGATCTTCGACATGGACGGTGTGCTCGTGGAAGTGTCCGAGAGCTACAGGGAATCCGTGGTGCAATGCGTCCTGCATTTCACAGGACAACGCGTCTCACGCGACCGGATCCAGGAATACAAGAACCAGGGCGGCTGGAACAACGATTGGGATCTGTCACAAAAGATTGCCTCTGATCTCGGCGTGGACGTGCCGCACGATGTGATTGTCACGACATTCAACGAGTTCTTCTTTGGCACCGACGGCGGCGCCAACGGCAACGGCCTCATCCTGCGAGAGCAGTGGTTTCCACAGCCGGGCTTGATCGAGCGACTCGGACGGCGCTACCAATTGGGAATCTTTACAGGCCGCCTCCAATACGAGGCGGACATCTCGCTGCGCCGCTTCGCTCCGTCCCTGGTCTTCGATCCCATGATCTGCGCCGATCACGTGACGCAGCCCAAGCCTTCGCCTCAGGGCCTTCAGACCATTGCCACACGCCTCCCCGGCCGTCGCATCGTCTACGTGGGCGACACGGTTGACGACGCGCGAAGCGCAGCGGGTGCCGGCGTGCCGTTCATCGGGATCGCAGCCGCAGGCGATTCGCGTCGTGATGAGTTGATGGCCCTGTTCACGGCTGCCAACGCGATGGCCATCATCGAGAACATCAACGAAATCGAGAGTGCGTTATGAGACGAGTCAGCCCAAAGCGAAGTGCGGACATTGAGCGCGTCACGAAGGAAACGCGGATTCGAGGGTCGCTGCGGATCGAAGGCCGTGGGAAGTACGACGTCTCCACCGGCATCCGGTTCTTCGACCACATGCTGGAGTTGTTCGCCAAACACGGCGGGTTTGATCTGACTCTCCGGGCGGAAGGAGACCTCGACGTCGATCAGCACCACACCGTGGAGGATGTTGGCATCGTCCTGGGACTGCTCTTTGCGAAGGCGCTGGGCGACAAGCGCGGCATCAACCGCGCGGGCTACTTCGTCATGCCAATGGACGAGACACTGGCAGTGGTGGCGGTGGACCTGAGTGGAAGGCCGGCTCTGGTGTACCGGGACCTGGTCCGCGTGCGTCTTGTCGGCGACCTGCAGTCGGAACTGCTGCAGGACTTCTTCGACGGCTTTGTGCATCACGCAGGCGCGAACCTCCACACGAAGGTGCTGTACGGCCGGTCGAACCACCACAAGGTTGAAGCGGTGTTCAAGTGCTTTGCGCGTGCGATGCGCGCCGCGTGCGCTAGGGACGCGCGCCTGAAGAACGAACTGCCCTCCACCAAGGGGCTGTTGTGATCACGGTGATCGACTACGGAGCGGGAAATCTGCGATCGGTCGAGAATGCCCTTGCCCGAATCAACGCACCTGTTCGGGTGGTTCGTGATGCCGAGACTGTGCGGTCTGCAGTGAAGCTGATCCTGCCAGGCGTTGGACACTTCGGACAGATCGCCAAGGCCCTGGATGAACTCCGCCTGCGAGACGCGCTTCTGGATCGCATCGCCGCTGGAGTGCCCTTCCTTGGAATCTGCCTGGGCATGCAGGCGCTGTATGAGGGCAGCGACGAAGCGCCCGACGAAAGCGGTCTCAGTCTGCTGGCCGGCCGGATCAGCCGCTTCGACGCCGGCCTGCGTGTGCCCCATATGGGCTGGAACAGCGTCGAGATCACACAGCATTCTCGACTGTTCGAGGGCGTCGAAGCCTCCCCGTACTTCTACTTTGCCAATAGCTACTACGCGCCGGTGGGGCCGGATACGGTGGGCACCTGTACCTATGGGGTGCCGTTCTCGGCCGTAGTCGAGCACCGGAATGCCTTCGGCGTTCAGTTTCATCCCGAGAAAAGCGGCGCGGCGGGCCTCCGGGTGCTTCAGAACTTCGTGGAGCTTGAGCCATGCTGACCAAACGCATCATCGCGTGCCTGGACGTGACCCGCGGCCGGGTGGTCAAGGGCGTCAACTTCGTGAACCTGCGGGATGCGGGCGACCCTGTGGAGCTGGCCGCGCGCTACAGCGATCAGGGCATCGATGAACTCGTGTTCCTCGATATCACCGCCTCAAGCGACGACCGGCAGACACTCGTCGACGTGGTGGCTCGCACCGCGCGCGACGTGTCGATTCCATTGACCGTGGGCGGCGGCGTTCGACGTGTGGACGACGCACGGGGGCTGTTGCATGCGGGAGCCGACAAGGTCAGCGTCAACACCGCGGCAATCGCGAGGCCTGAGCTGATTCGCGAGTTGTCCTCGGCATTTGGCTCGCAGGCGGTGGTACTTGCGATCGACGCCCGGCGCAGGCCAGACGCCGGCTGGAACGTGTTCACGCACGGCGGTCGTCGTGATGCGGGACTCGATGTGATCGCCTGGGCCCGGCAGGGTGAGGCCCACGGGGCGGGTGAGATTCTACTGACGTCGATGGACACCGACGGCGTTCAGACGGGGTTTGACCTGGAGCTGACGCGCGCCGTGGTCGACGCGACGTCTATTCCCGTCATCGCATCTGGCGGTGCCGGACGCCCGGAGGATTTCGCCCGCGTGTTTGAGGACACCGGCGCGGCGGCAGCTCTGGCCGCGTCGATCTTTCACGATGGCACGCATACCGTGGCACACCTGAAGGCTTTCCTTCGCAAGAGCGGCATCGAGGTGCGCCCCGCATGATCTTTCCCTGCATCGACCTCATGGACGGCAAGGTCGTCCAGCTCGTCCAGGGCCGAACGAAGGCGCTGGAGGCAGACTCGCCTGAGGAGATGCTGCGCCGCTTCGTCGCGTTTCCGCAGATCCAGGTGATCGACCTGGATGCCGCCATGGGCGTTGGCGAAAACGCCCAGCTCGTCGAGTCGATTGCCGAGAAGGCCGTCTGCCGCATAGGCGGCGGCGTACGGACCGCCACACGCGCGAGCAGGCTCATCGATCAGGGCGCACATCGCGTCATTGTCGGCACCTCGGCGTTCACCCACGACGGGATCAACACCGCGCTCCTCGACAACATCGCGGCCGCAGTCACTCCTGGTCGAGTGGTGATCGCGCTCGATTCCCGCAACGGCCACATCGTGGTGAAGGGGTGGACAGAAACCACGACCCTGACGGCCGAGGCGGTGGTGGCGCAGTTGGAGCCGTATTGTTCGGGCTTCCTGTGCACCTATGTGGACAAGGAAGGCATGTTGCAGGGCACCGACCTCGAGTGGTTTCGCCGGTTGCGCGGGGCCACCAGCCATGAGATCACGGCCGCCGGCGGGATATCGACGCTGGCTGATGTGCAGGCGCTGCGGGCCATGCAGATCCATGCCGCTCTTGGCATGGCCATCTACACGGGCCGGCTTTCACTGGACGACCTGGCCGCTCTCCAGTGAGTAACCCGTGGTAAAGTCCTGACCTGATGACTGCCAAATCGGCCCCATCCGGCGACGCTCTGGGAATGGTCGAAACGCGCGGCTATGTCGGGATGGTGGAGGCCACCGACGCCATGCTGAAAACCGCGAACGTCACGTTCGTCGGCTGGCAGAAGGTGGACGCCGGCCTGGTGACTGCCATTGTGCGTGGGGATGTGGCTTCGGTGAAAGCCGCGACCGACGCCGGCGCCGCGGCGGCCCGCAAGGTCGGGGACCTCGTCGGTGTGCACGTCATCCCGCGTCCGGCCGACGACGTCGGCAGCATTTTCCCAATCGATTGATCTGGCGCGCAAGGCCGCGCGCCGGTTATTTCGCGCCCATGAGCGAGTTGAAGATGACCTTGAACGTGCCAAAGGTCTGACCGCGCCACTGCGGCCGGAATCCGAACAGGATGACGCGCCCCTCGCCGTGTTGCACTTCAAGCGCGGCAGCTTTGCCCTGCAGGTGCTGTTCGCCCAGGAGGTATCCGGACGCAAGCGGCGATCCGGTGTCGGCGTAGCGTGCGAGGACCGTGCCCTTGAAACCGACGAGCGTTTCAAACGCCGGGCTCGAGTTGAAGAACACGGCCGTGGTCTTCTGAAGGCCGGCCATGACCGGTTGTGACGGATCGACTTCAAGGTTGAGCAGCGAGCCGCCCACGAAGAACTCCTGCCGGCCAAGCCCGGCAAGCGTGTTGCGTACCGGAAGATTCAGCTGGTCGATGGCAAACGCCGAGCTTCGGTTCAGGCACACGAGCGTGCCGCCCGCGCGCACGAACGCATCGATCGCCTTGACACGATTCGCATCGCCCTCCGGCAACGCGGGTGCGCCCGTCGCTCCGGCGCCGGCTGCCCGTCCAGTTCCGGCAGTTCCGGCAGCTCCGCCAGGGCCCCTCCCCCCGCGGCCTCCGCCGACCAGCACACCGCGCGGCTCGTCGGTCACGACAATCGCATCGAAGCGCGAGACGAGATTCCCAGCGGCGATGTCGTCGGCAGAGAGTTTCGTGAACGGAAACTCGAAGCGCTCGAGCACCCAGCGCGTCCATCCCTCGTCCATGCTTGCGCCGGGGTTGAACATCGCGATGCGCGGCTGGCGGAGGGTCGTGGCTGGCGCAGCGACACGTTCCGCACGCAACGCCAGCGAACGGACCATCGCGTCCTGCGCGTCAGCGCTGAGACCCGAGATGACATAGCGGCCTGACGCGCCTGTTGCGCCCGGCGCCCAGCCGACTGTGGCCCCGCTCTTCCACGCCTGGTTCGCCGCACGAAACGCGTTGTTCTGCGCAGGATCGATCGCGAGCGACGACCCGGTGCCCGAGATGAGGCCGGCAGGCGGCACGATGGCCGCGGCCAGCGGATAGGTTTCAAACCCAAGACCGGGCGCGCTGTCATACGGCGCAGGGTCGGCCCCGCCTATGGAGTCGTACCGCGATGTTCGCGCCGTGGGCGCTGCCACCTGGCCCAGAGGCCTCAGCGCCTTCTTCAACTCCGCTCGCTGCGCGTCTTCCAGTTTCCCGACCGTCTGCATCTCGACGCCCATCGAGAGCGGCAGCGTCCACCCAGCGGCGTCGTACGGCTGTTCGGGCGCACCGCCGGGCGATTCACGCAGATCCGGGTACTTCTGCACGTCGAGCACTTCGCGGGCGAGCGCAATGAACTCCTGGTCCGTTGGCACCACCCAGCTACCAGCCGCGTAGGTTGTACCGTTCACCGTGAAGTCTGCGGTCAACTCCGACACCCGCACGCCACCAAACGCCAGGCGCTTCAGCATCTCTACTGCAGCCACCGGATCGCGTTGCGACTTCGGCACCACATACGCGGACGGGCCGCTTGCGCGATGCTGGGTAATCTGCGCCATCCCCGATCGCCACCGGTTCATCAGGACGTTGTCTTTGTATTTCGCCGCGTAGTCGAGCACCGACATCGACGCCGTGTGCATGTACGCTACCGAGTCGCCCAGCCCGAAGTGCCCACCCGCCCACGGGCTCGGATACAGACTCTGCGGCCGCAGATCCTGGTACGCCTGCGGAATGTCCTTGATCGTGTAGTCGCGCGGCGCGGCCATGTTCGCCAGTGCGGTTTCCGTCCAGAACGCCGCGATGTTCTTGAACATCGGGGCGTAATCGATATATCCCGCATACCACGCGTCGAAGCCGGTGCCCATGTGCGTGGCGCCCACCTGGCCACGCTCTTCGAGCCCCTGCGCGATCGCCATGCCAATCGTGTTCACCGTACGCGACATCAGGAACGGCGCGTGCAGCGCAATCGGCTCGGCGAACGGCGGCAACCAGATGCGCGTGGGAAATGGCGCCGTCTGATGATGCACGTAGACAATCTGTGGCTCCCACTGCCGCCACGCCTGCTCCATGACGCGCGACTCGATCATGTTGAGCATGTACGCGTCCCGATTGTTGTCGTGGCCCACGTACTCCTGGTACAGCCCAGGCAGCGTCGTGTTCGCGCCAGGTGTGCTGACGTTGTTCATGTAGTGCTCGGCCACCATCTGATGGCCATCCGGATTGATGGTGGGCCACAGCATCAACACAACGTTGTCGAGGATGCGCCGGACCTGCTCGTCCCGGCCCGGCTCATTCGGGTGCGCGGTCAGCAGGTCGTACGCCAGTTGCAGGGTGTGCTGCGGTCCGGCCACTTCGGTCGAGTGCAACCCACCGTCGATGTGGACGATGGCTTTGCCTTCGCGCGCCAGGGCCCGAGCCTGGCCTTCGGTGAGGCCTTCAGGCGACGCCAGGCGCCGCGCGATCTCGCGGTACCGATCCACACGCGCCAGGTTGCGTTCGGTCGAAATCAGGGCCACGTAATACGTCCGGCCCTGCGTGGATGTCCCCATCGGCACGAGCGTCATCTTCGCACTCGCGGCATCCAGCGCCTTGAAGTACCTGATGGTGTCGTCGTAGGTGGCCAGCTTGAAATCAGCCCCCGGCTTGAATCCGATCACCGACTCGGGGGTGGGAATTCCCGATTGGGCGGACAGTGATGCGGATGCGAAGAGGAGGGAGACAACGAGCAGGCGGACTGTACGAGGCATAGGAGATAGTAACTGGGGAAGGTGGGAAGTTCCGGAAAGCTCCCCACTTCCTCACTTCCTCAGTGACGAGGCGGCTTCTTCCTGATGGCCTTCCCCTTCACTGGCTTCAGCTTCAAGACTTCGGCCCCGAGCAGCGCCTGAGTCGGGTCCACGAGCAGGTCGAACACGTGCCCCTGTCTCGTCTCAAGGAACAAACCTGACCCGTTCGTCAGCAACCGCAAATCCCCCGCATCGTCCAGCGTCTCGGAGAGGCGGCGGCGGAAGTAGTCGCGGAGCGCTTCCATCATCTGTTTGAGCATGGCATTGTCAAACCCCCGCCGACGCAATTCGGCCAGGGCGAACAGTTCGAGGACATCGACGGGTGAGTACCGGCGTTCGGTGAAACCGCCCTGGTCGGTCTTGCGGGGTGCGATGGATGGCTGAAACACGCGGGCTTCGTCCCACCACTGCAACTGCCTGCCGGTCAGCCCCGTCTGGGCGGCAACCTCGCGTGCGGAGTAGGAGGACTTCAGCTTCATGCTTGGGCCACGCACCGCCTGTTACGGGGCAGGAAACGCTGCGTCCGTGGCCCGGGCCGCGACGAGGTCCTTGTCGGTCACGCCGCCGGCGGTGTGCGTGGACCAGGTCACGGTGACCTTCCGATAACTGATGAGCAAATCGGGATGGTGGTCTACCGATTCGGCGTAGGTCGCCACGCGTTCAGCAAACGCCATGGCGTCGCGGAATGACGGGCAAGTGAAGGTGCGGCAGATCGCTGGCGCGTCAGCCACCCAACCCGGGAGCCCCGCCAGCGCCGCACGAAGTTCAGTCGAGTTCAGGCTCTGCATGGCGCGCTACTTCTTCGGAACCAGCTTGAGGATTCGGCCCTGCGCATTGTCCGTCAGCACGTAGATGGCGCCTTCGGGGCCCTGCCGCACGTCACGGATCCGTTCGGCCTTGGGCTGGAGGTCCTTGAGCAGGCGCTCTTCGCTCACGACGCGGTCGCCCTTGAGATCGAGGCGCACGAGATTGGTCGTCAGGAGGCCTCCGATGAACAAGCTGCCTTTCCATGCCGGGAAGAGGTTGCCGGTGTAGAACATCATGCCGCTGGGCGCGATGACGGGATCCCAGTAGTACGCCGGCTGCTCCATGCCGTCCTGAGCCGTGATGCCGCCGGTAATCGGCTTGCCTTGGTACTCGATGCCGTAGGCCACCACAGGCCAGCCGTAGTTCTTGCCCTTGCGCGCAATGTTGAGTTCATCCCCGCCGCGCGTCCCGTGCTCCACTTCCCAGAGTTCGCCGGTCGTCGGATTGATGGCGGCGGCCTGCACGTTGCGATGGCCAAGGGACCAGATTTCCGGCCGGACGCCTTCCTTGCCGACAAACGGATTGTCTTTGGGAATCGAGCCGTCGGAATTGATGCGCACGATTTTGCCCTGCAGCGTGTCCATCTGCTGCACGAGCAGGCGACCCGCTTCAATCTGGCGGTCGCCCTGCGTCACGAACAACGTGCCGTCGCGGCCGAACGCGAGGCGGCTGCCGAAGTGGCCGTTCGACCGCATGGACGGCGCCTGTCTGTAGATGACCTGCGCGTGTTCCACCCTCGGCTCCGCACCATCGACGAACGTCCCACGCGCGACGGCTGTGTGGTTCGTGGTGTCTTCCCGCGCCTCGGCGAAGCTCCAGTAAATCAGCTGGTTGGTGGCAAACGTCGGGTCGAGCGCCACGTCGAGCAGGCCGCCCTGTCCCCGCGTTGCGATCGGTGGCAGGCCCGCGACTGGCGCCGACAACGTGCCATCGGCTGCAACCACCCGAAGGCGCCCCGGTTTCTCAGTCACCAGCATCTTGCCGCCCGGAAGGAACGCGAGGCCCCACGGCGTCTCAAGACCTTGCGCGACGGTCACCACGTCGAAGGCGACGTTGGTCAGGCGCTCGGGTGCATCCGTCTGCCCGGCGAAGGCCGGCTTCTGGTCGGGAGCGTTGGCCGGGCGGGTGTCCACACCGGCTTGCTGTGCGTACGCAATGACGCCAACCGCCGCGCACAGGCCGAGGGCAAGGGTTCCGAAAAATCGTGTCTGGCTCATGGGGAAATATTACCGCAGGGCCTGTCCCCAGCCGGGTGCCGAAAAAGACGTCGGGTGTCTTTTCTCCGAAAAGACACCCGACGTCTTTTTCCGTGGCCTCACTGCCGTTGGCATGGCGGGATACAGCAGCAAGGCCCTCGTCCAGAAGATAGGCCTCAAGCCGGGCCACAGGCTCGCACTCGCCGGTGAGCCTGACGGCTTCCTCAGGGAGCTGGCGCCCCTGCCAGGGGACGTGGTCATCGCCTGCGACCAGCAGCCCAGTCAACTGGTCGGCCGCTTCAGCGATCGTTGCGTCGAGCGGCGACCTCGGAATCACCTTCGGCTACATCAGGCCGAACGCCCAGGCGGGCACCGCGCCGGCGCAGCGGCCCGTCCCGTTCGTCACGATCTGGCGGCGCGCGAGCCCGACGGCGCCGTGGCGGTATGTGGCGGAGTAGCAGGTGTCCCGGGCTGAAGTCCGGGACCTCCGAACGTTCTTTCGGGCCGCGTCAGTTCCAACATCGGGTCGTGATCGTTGTCCACGATCTGCCGCGTCACGACATCAGCCGTGTACGGCGCCAGCAGAACGCCATTGCGATAGTGCCCCGTCGCGAGCGTGATGCGGGGATGGCTGGCAAGCGGACCGAGCAGCGGCAGATGGTCCGCTGTGGCCGGACGTAAGCCGACGCGGACTTGCGCGAGCGACGCCTGCCACGCGCCAGGCAGCAGCTCGCCGACAGCATCCAGCAGGTCACGCACACCCGCTGCGGTTGATCGCTCATCGAAGCCCACGTCTTCGACCGTGGCGCCCACAAGCAGCGAGCCATCGGGCCACGGCACGGTGTAGCAGCGAGGTCCCCACACGGATCGCGCCGGCAGGCCGGCGTCGGGCCACTTCAAGTGCAGCAGTTGTCCGCGGATGGGCCGCACGGGGAAGACGGGCATGTCGGCCACACGCACCCGCCGTGACCAGCTGCCTGCGGCGATCACCGCGTGGTCAACTTCTTCAGTCCGATCGGCAACGCGGACCTGGACCACGTCTCGCTTCTGGGCGACGTGAATGATCTCAGCCGGTGACTCACACGTGGCCCCGCGCTGCCGGGCCGACGCCATCAGCGCCGTGACGAGCGCCGGCACCTGCACATACCCGTGGTCGCGGATCAGAAGCCCGGCTGTCGCCGACGCGCTGACCGTGGGTTCGAACGACCGCAGCGCGGCGCCCTCGAGCCACTCATGCGCGATCCCTTCGGCGGCCAGCCAGCCTCGCGCCCGTTGCAAATGAGCCGCGTCATCGGCGCAGAGCGCCACCTCGAGCGTACCCGACCGGTGGTATGAAAACGGCGCAGCGGAGTTCTCGCGAAGTCGCTCCACCCAGCCCTCCCACATGGCGAGGCTGCGCACGCCGAGGGTGAGCAACGGGCTGCCGGGCGTAGCCTCGGTATACGGACAGAGCACGCCCGCCGACGCCTGTGACGCACCTGCGCCCGGGGATCGCATGTCGTACATGGACACACGTGCGCCCCGCGCGGCCAACGCATCAGCAATGGCCGCGCCGATGATTCCAGAGCCGATGATTGCGACACGTACGTGAGCCATGGGGCTCATTATTGGCCACGCCCCTGTCTCGCCGCGGGGACAGGACCTGTCCTCCCAGGTTGCCAACCGCCGGGACGACCGGACACGATGATGACAAAGGCCCATACGGCGTGGCAGGAAGAGACGGTACGGGCCTTGCTGGACTGGAGAGCATCGTGTCGCCCAAACTTCTTGGACTCGTGAGCGCAGGGTGCCTGGCGGCGGCGGCCGGAAGCTACCTGACGCTGCGCCCGGCGGCGCCGCAACTGGCTCAGGCCGAGCCGGTGGCGACTGCAACGACTGCGGCCTCTCCCCCCGTGGCCGCCCTCACACCGGCTCTCGCACCAACCCCGGCGCCATCGTCGTCGAGGCAGGCGCCGACTCCCAGGCCCGCAACCCTGCCCGCCGCCAGTATCCTGGACGAGCCGGCGCGCAGCGTGCCCACTCCGTTTGTCCCGGTCGAAGCGCCCGTCCAGGCGCCGCCCGTGGAGCCTCCGGCGACGCCGCCCCCGGCCCCTGTCGCAGTCGAGTCACCTCGGTACGTGCCCGACGCGCCGGTGCGGGTCGCCGCATCTCTTCCCGAGCCACAGAGGATTCAGCTCGAAGAACTGACGGTCGAGAAACACTCCGTCATCGGCATCCGCCTGGACGCGTCGGTGTCCACCCGAACCGCTCGCGTCGAAGACCGCGTCACCGCCATCGTGAGCCGCGATGTGACGGTGGATGGCCGCACGGCCATTCCAGCCGGCGCGCGGCTGGAAGGCACCGTATCGCTGGTGGAACGCGGCGGAAAGTTCAGGAACCGGCCGCGACTCGGACTGCGATTCGACCGGATGATTCTGGCCGACGGCATGCGCGTGCCGATCAAGACCGATACGATCTACCGCGAGGGCGACTCTCCGTCGGGCGATGCAACGGCCAAAGTCGGCGCGGGCGCGGTGGCGGGCGCCATCCTGGGCGGACTGCTCGGCGGCAAAAAGGGCGCGGCCATCGGGACCGCGGCCGGTGCCGCCGGCGGCGCCGCCACGGTGATGAACTCAGAAGCCGGCGAGGCGTCGATCGCCGCCGGCGCACCGCTCACGGTTCGGCTGGCCGAAGAGGTGACGGTGACGATTCGGAGATGAGAGCGGCCTCTCGCCTATAATCCGGGAATGCCCCGAGCCCTTCTTGTTGCCGCACTCCTTTCCGTCGGTGTCGCCGGCCAGGCTCAGACGCCCACCGTGACGCCATCGCAGGCGGTCCCGAAGGACACCATCGAGGGCGTACGGAACTACACGAAAGTCGATGCCACCGTTGGGTGCGCGGGCGCGACGGATTCGAAGGCGCTGGCGAACATCGCCAAGCTGGGATACAAGGCTGTGCTCAACCTCCGCGAGGCGTCGGAAGCGGAGGCGATGATCGATGAATCGCGTGCGGCAGCCGAAGCCGCCGGCCTGAAGTACATCCACGTGCCATTCAAGGGTTCGGCGCCCGATCCGAAGGTCGCGGACGAGTTTCTGAGAGTCGTTGCCAACACCGACAACCAGCCGCTGTTCATCCATTGCGGCAGCGCCAATCGCGTGGGCGCCATGTGGCTGATCAAACGCATGCTGGTGGACAAGTGGACCGAAGAGCAGGCCGTGACCGAGGCCAAGGCGATCGGCCTCTCAAGCGAGGCGCTGCAGACATTCGCCCTCGACTACGTCGCCACGCACAAGGGATGACGCCGGCACCTCCGCCGTTCGGCGACATGCCGCCGGACGACTTCCGGCGCCACGCCCACACGCTGGTGGAATGGGCGGCCGGCTACTTCGAACAGATCGAAACACACGCCGTCCTGTCGCAAGTGTCGCCCGGCGACCTCCGGAAGGCGCTGCCCGACAACGCGCCGGAACAGCCCGAACCATTCGAACAGGTCATCGCCGACCTCGATCGCCTCATCCTGCCGGCCGCCACACACTGGAACCACCCCGGGTTCTTCGCCTACTTCGCGATCACGGGCAGCGCACCAGGCGTCCTGATGGACCTGGTGTCGTCGGCGCTCAACCAGCAGGCGATGCTGTGGCGCACATCACCCGCGGCCACGGAACTCGAAGAAGTCACGCTCCGGTGGCTGGCGCGCTTGATGCACTTGCCCGACCAGGTTGAAGGCGTCATCTACGACACGGCATCCATTTCCACTTTGCACGCGCTCGCGGCGGCGCGCGAGGTGGCCGTGCCGGACGTGCGCACGAAGGGACTGGCCGGCCGCGATCTGCCTCGCATGCGCGTGTACGCGTCCGAACACGCGCATTCGTCGGTGGACAAGGCCGTCATCGCACTCGGCCTCGGTCACGAGTCGCTGCGGCGC
>CAZAZR010000056.1:0-23751 GCA_964489685.1 uncultured Solibacteraceae bacterium
GTCTCCAACCACGGCGAGGTCGCCGAGGGGAATCATCTCGCCGTCTTCGGTCTTTTCGTAGACGACCGTGCCTGGCGGAACCTCAAGCGTCAGGTCTTCGCCGTCGGCGCCGGTGCAGTTGGAGCCCTGCCCATGCACGCCCCGCTGGCCGTTAAACTCCGGGTGGAAGCGGTAGGTAACGAGGGTGTTCTGGTGCAGGGTGGCGACGAGGTAGACCGATCCGCCGTGACCACCGTCCCCGCCGCTCGGGCCGCCACGGGGTACAAACTTCTCGCGTCGGAAGGCCAGGCAGCCATTGCCGCCATCACCCGCCTGGACGCGAATCTCGACCTCGTCTACGAACAACTACGCCTTGTCGGCGCTCGGCTGTGCGCTGGGGACGATGCTGATGAATCGGCCGCGCTGGCCCTGGTCACTGAACTTGACAGTGCCGGTGACCTTGGCAAACAGCGTGTCGTCTTTACCGAGGCCCACGTACAGGCCCGGCTTGAACTTCCGGCCGCGCTGCCGCACCAGGATGGAACCACCCGGCACGAGCTTGCCGTCGTGTTCTTTCACCCCGAGCCGCTGGGCGTTGCTGTCGCGACCGTTACGGGAACTTCCCTGACCTTTTTTAGTAGCCATCGTGCTGTCCTGATGTCGTAAAGCGCCTGGGCGTCAGGCGTTGATTGCCATGACCTTCACGCGGGTCGACTGCGTGCGGTGGCCGATCGTTTTCCGCTCCGTCTTGCGGCGCTTCATCTTGAAGACGCGAATCTTCTTGCCCTGGGTCTGCTCTTCGATCACCCCGGTGACCGTGGCGCCCGTGACGTACGGGGCGCCGGTGACGATGTCACCAGTGGCGGTCTCGAGCAGGAGGACTCGGTCGAATGTGTATTCCGTGCCGGGTTCAAGGTCCAAGCGATCGACCACAACAACCGCGCCCGGGGTGACCTTTTCCTGCCGGCCGCCGGCTTCGACAATGGCGAACATCTGCAACTCTCCCAAATCCTGAGGAATACCTGTATGGACCCCCTGGAGGGGGCACCGTGGAACCTCCAAGACTAGCATTTCGCCCCATTCAATTCAAATGAGGCAATGGGCCAATGACATTGCCTCATTGCCTCATTGCCTCATGCGGCCCATTACCGGAGAAGTGTCCGTGTGCCCTTGATCTTCTGCGTGCTGAGCGTGCTGAGAAACCCCGGCAGCAGGCGGTCGATCAGCTCGAAGTACGATGACAGGGGCGGGGTGTTGTTCGTCGCGCTGTACAACGTCTCTTCGCGGAACGATTCGCTGTAGAGCTGCACCCCGGTGCGGCCGTCGATGAAGATGAACTTCGGCACCAGTGCATAGCCCTTGCGATCCTCGAACCGCCGCACCGGTGTCACCACCCGGCGCCCGGTCTGGTCGATCGTTTCCTGCGAGGTCGCGAACATGCCGCTTGTCTGCACGTCGGTGAACAGCACCGACCCGGTGATGATGAGCGGCGCCTGGTATTCCTCGCCGATCTTCTTCCAGTAGTCGACATCCGCGAAGATGGCCTCGTATTCCTGCAGGTCCTTCTCGTTCTTGATCCTTGGCTCGTCGGCCGGCGTGGTGGCGGGGATGTCGCCCGCCGCGCGCCGCCGCCGATCCACCTCGTCCACGAGCGACACGACGTCTGAGTCAATGACCTTCAGGTCCGATTTCGTGCGGAGCTGGCTGCGAAGCAGGCGCACGGTCTCGGTGTTCGGATCGACGTCTTTGGACCCACCCCCGAGGAAGCCCAGGATCAGGACGCGCTGAAACGACGACACATCAAGCTTGGCTTGGATCGGCGTCTCAATGCCGATGTCATAGAACCGCAGGCAACTGGAGGCGCCTACAGTCAACGCGAGACTAACGAGTGCGGCGACGGTTTTGGCGGTCATAGATCTCCATGAACATGTCGTAGTTCTGCCGGATGAAGTTGTTCTTCGGATCGATGTCGCGGGCCTTGTCGTAGGCCTTTTTCGCCTCGGCAAACTTGCCCTGATGTTCGTAGGCAATACCGAGGTTGTTCCACGCCGCACTGTACGTCGGGTCCAGTTCGACGGCTTTCTCCCACCGGAACTCTGCTTCCTTCCAGAGCGCCTTCTGGGCGAGTTCAATACCGAAATCCACCTGCTCTTTGGCCTCCGAGCGGCGGTCTGCAGACAACGGGGCAGCGAACACCAGCGCAAGCACAAGTGCCAGCGCCGGCGCCAACGCCACCTTCGACGCGAAGAGTGATGACGCGTATTTCATAGCTGTGTGCCCCACTATACCCCCGTACGTCTCCCGGGTATCACGGTTGTTCAGGCGCAGATTCTGCAAGGGTCTTGCCGCCGGGATGTGGCAGTAAATTCACGTCTGCGGCTTCCTGCGGTTCACTGGCCCCTGAATCAGATGGCATTGGGAATGCAAGTCCTGCGCACGAATGACCTCTGCAGATATCACCGCCGTTGCCCTCTCCTTCCTCCGACCCGGTCCCGACACCCTCGCGTGCCGTCTGTATAGACAAGAGGCGCTCGGACTGGAGGATCTGGGGCACAAGCTCGGCTTGCCACCGGGCGAAGTCCGCGCCCAGGTCGCTGACGCGCGGCGCAGGGCCGAGGCGGCGCTCTCTGACGCCGCCCGCCTGGGCATCCGGGTGATCGCCGCGCGCACCCCGGCGTATCCCTCGCGCCTGGCCGAGATAGTCGACCCGCCGATCGTCCTGTGGACGAAAGGGGAAGCGTCGCTTGAGACGCGCAGCGTGGCCATCGTGGGCTCCCGCCGAGCCACCCCTGCCGGCCTGGCCGTGGCCCACGCGCTCGGGCGTGACCTGGCTGGCGCCGGTTGGACTATTGTGAGCGGGATGGCCCTGGGCGTGGATGGGGCCGCCCATGAAGGCGCGCTCGCGGCCGGCGGCGACACACTGGCCGTGCTCGGGTGTGGGGCCGATATCGTGTACCCGCGCGACCATCGGAGGCTGGCGGCGCGGATCGCACAGCGGGGCCGGATTGTGAGCGAGTTCCCGCCCGGCATTGCGCCGCGGCCCTGGCACTTTCCGCGTCGGAACCGGATCATCAGCGGTTTGGCTCGGGCGATTGTGGTGGTGGAGGCGTCGGAAAAGAGCGGGTCACTCATCACGGCCCGGCTCGCCATGGAACAGGGCCGCGACGTCCTGGCCGTTCCCGGCAGCGCCGCGTCAGGTCGCTACCGTGGCAGTCACGCGCTCATTAAAGATGGCGCCCGGCTGGTCGAGACCATGGATGATGTGTTGGACGAGATCGAGGGGGTCTCGAGGATGCGTGCCGGGCTGACGGACAAGCCCTGTGTTATCAGTGCATTGGAAGAACAAATGGCGGTCGGCGAGCCGTACAGCGTGGACGAATTGGTGGCGTTGATCCCCCAATCGGCGTCCGACCTGCTGGCCCAGCTGGGCCGCCTGGAAGTGGACGGTAGAATCTGCCGAACGGCCGGCGGAAATTTTGTCCGGCTTGACTCGGCTGCTAGTGTTAGGGGAATCGGCTCATAAAATTATGGCAAAGGTATTGGTAGTGGTCGAGTCGCCGGCGAAGGCGAAAACGATCAACAAGTATTTGGGGCGCGACTACACCGTACTCGCGTCCATGGGGCATGTCCGGGATCTTCCCAAGAACAAACTGGGTGTCGATGTTGAGGACGGGTTCAAACCCGACTACGTCGTTATTCCGGACCGCGCCAAGGTCATCAAGGAACTGAAGGCCGCCGCCAAGTCAGCGTCCGAGATTTTCGTCGCCACCGACCCGGACCGCGAGGGCGAGGCGATCGGATGGCATCTGGCCGAGGAATTGGGCACCAAGAAGCGGAAAGTCCGCCGGCTGATGTTCAACGAAATCACCAAGAAGGCCATCCTCGAAGCGGTGGCCAACCCGGGTGAGATCGACATGGACATGGTTGATGCCCAGCAGGCCCGGCGTGTGCTCGACCGCCTGGTGGGCTACAAGATCAGCCCCCTGCTGTGGGACAAGGTGCGCCGCGGTTTAAGTGCCGGCCGTGTCCAGTCGGTTGCGCTGAAGCTGATCTGCGACCGTGAACGCGAGATCGAAGCCTTTACCCCCGAAGAGTATTGGCATGTCACGGCCCGGCTGGCGGCGGCGCTCCCGCCCGAGTTCGACGCACGGCTGGCGCGCAAGGGCAGCGCGGCTGCGAAGATCACGAACGAGGCCGAGTCCAAAGCCGTGCTGGCCGATCTGGCGACGGCGCCGTTTGTGGTGTCCTCGGTCCAGACCAAAGAACGCAAGAAGCACCCGGTCCCGCCGTTCATCACGAGCAAACTGCAGCAGGCGTCGCGCTTCCCCGTGAAGAAGACGATGATGATTGCCCAGCAGTTGTACGAGGGTATTGAACTGCCGGGCGAAGAAGCCGCCGTGGGTCTCATCACCTACATGAGAACCGACTCGGTACGCGTGGCCGATCAGGCGCTGGTCGATGTGCGCGAGCATATCGGCAAGGCGTATGGGGCCGATTACCTGCCCGGCCAGGCCAATCAGTACCGCGTGAAGCAGACCGCGCAGGATGCCCACGAAGCGATTCGACCGACGTCCATGGGCTACCCGCCCGAGCGCGTCGCGGCCCATCTCACGCCGGATCAGTTCTACCTGTATCGCCTGATCTGGAATCGTTTCGTCGCCTCTCAGATGGTGCCGGCGACGTTCGACGACACGACGATTGAAATCACCGCGCTCGACTACCTGTTCCGGGCCAAGGGGTCGGTGCCGAAGTTTGCCGGGTGGCTGGCGGTGTATGGCCAGGCGAAAGACGAAGCCGAGGAGAGTGAGCGAACGGAGCGCCCGGCGCCAGCGGCGGGCGCGCAGATGGACGCGGATGAGGACACTGGCAGCGCGGTCCTGCCTCTGGTGAAGGAAGGCCAGATCCTGGCGGTCAGAGGCCTGACGCCGGAGCAGAAGTTCACGCAGCCCCCGCCGCGGTTCAACGAGGGTTCGCTCGTGAAAGCGCTCGAGGAAAACGGCATCGGCCGGCCGAGTACGTACGCGTCGATCATCAACGTCCTGCAATCGCGCGAGTACGTGAACAAGAACGAGGGCCGGTTCAAGCCCACGATCCTGGGTCGCCGGCTCGTGGACAAACTCCTGCATCCGGCGTTTGATGACATCCTCGACATCGAGTACACGGCCCGGATGGAGGACGAACTCGACCAGATCGAAAAGGGTAAAGCCAAGTACGGCGCCATCCTCTCGAAGTTCTACAAGAAGTTCGTCAAGGATCTCGCCAAGGCTGAGAAGATCATGCCCAGCTTCAAGGAAGGGCAACCGACCGACATCGTGTGCGAAAAATGCGGCGCACCGATGGTGGAGAAGTCGGGGAAATTCGGTATCTTCCTGGCGTGCAGCACGTACCCGGCCTGTGACAACACGAAGGAAATCGAGGTGGCTGACACGCCCACCGAAGAACTGGAAGAGGCGTGTGAGAACTGCGGAAAGCCGATGGTCCTCAAACGTGGCCGCTTCGGCATGTTCCTGGCGTGCACGGGCTATCCCGAGTGCAAGACCACCCGCAAGGTGATCGCCACCAGGCAGGGGGTCACGGCCGCCAAAGCGGATCAAATCCTGGATGAAAAATGCCCGAACTGCGGCAAGAACCTTGTGGTGAAGCAGGGCCGGTTCGGTGAGTTCACCGCATGCACCGGGTACCCCGAGTGCAAGTACGTCAAGCAGCAACTGACCGGCATCAAGTGTCCCAAGGATGGCGGCGACGTGGCCGAGCGGAAGTCGCGGCGCGGCAAGGTGTTCTTCGGCTGCGTGAATTACCCGAAGTGCGACTTCACGTTGTGGAACAGGCCGGTCATTGAGCCCTGTCCGAAGTGCCAGCGTCCATTCCTCACCGAGAAGATCACCAAGCGGCATGGCCGTCAGTTGATCTGCAGCAACGAGGAATGCGACTACGTGCGCAGTGAGGCGCTCGAAGAGGCGACGGCAGGGTAAATGGTCCACATCATCGGTGGCGGGCTCGCCGGTTGCGAGGCAGCCTGGCAGGCGGCCGCGATGGGTGTGGACGTCACCCTCTACGAAATGCGGCCCGTGCGGCCCACCGCCGTGCATCAGACGGACGGCCTGGCCGAGCTGGTGTGCAGCAACTCGTTTCGGGGGGACAAGCTCGACAACGCCGTCGGACTCCTCAAGGAGGAGATGCGGCGGCTGGGATCGATCATCATACGCATCGCCGACGAGGTGCGTGTGCCCGCCGGCGCCGCTCTTGCGGTCGATCGCCACCTGTTTTCCGAGCGGGTCACGGCCGCGATCACCTCGCATCCGCGCATTCGCGTGGACCGCCGCGAGGTGACGCACGTGCCGCCGCCAGCCGAGATGTCGCCAGTCGTTGTGGCCACCGGGCCCCTGACGTCGGACGCGCTGTCGGCGTCCATCGCGGCGTATCTGGGACGCGATCACCTCGCGTTCTTTGATGCGATCAGCCCCATCGTGCTGGCCGACACCATCGACATGTCGAAGGTCTTCCGGGCGTCACGCTGGGATCGCTCCCTGCGAGGGACCTCTGCGGTCGGTTCGCCAGCGGTGACCGAAACGACCGCAGAGGTCCTGGCCGAGGGCGACTACCTCAACTGTCCTTTCACGAAGGACCAGTACCTGGCCTTTCATCAGGCCATCGTCGCCGCCGAGAAGGCGGCGGTGCACGACTTCGACAACACGAAGTTCTTCGAGGGGTGTCTGCCCATCGAGGTAATGGCGCACCGCGGTGTGGACACCCTGCGATTCGGCCCGATGAAACCCGCCGGACTTGATGACCCCCGAACAGGCCGTTGGCCGTATGCGGTGGTGCAATTGCGGCAGGACACGCTCGCCGGCGATCACTACAGCCTCGTGGGGTTTCAGACCCAGTTGAAGTGGCCGGAACAGCGGCGCGTGTTCGGAATGATTCCGGGTCTTGCACACGCGGAGTTTGTACGCTTCGGCATGATCCACAGGAACACGTACATCAATGGGCCAACCGTTTTGACCAGCACGTGGCAAACCCGGAAGCGGCCGGATCTGTTTTTCGCCGGCCAGGTCTCCGGCGTTGAAGGATACGTCGAGTCGGCGGCCTCGGGCCTCGTCGCGGGCCGCAACGCGGCGCGCCTGTCGCTGGGCCAGGCACCGGTGGCGCCGCCGCGCACGACCGCGATCGGCGCATTGGGCCACTACGTGGCGCACGCCGACCCCGCGCACTACAACCCGACCAACATCACGTTCGGCATCATCCCCGCACTCGACGCGCCACCCAAGAGCCGGCATGACCGGAGCCTGGCGACGAGCGCGCGTGCTCTGGCCGATCTTGAGCCCTGGATGATGGCCACATCCGGCAGGGTGTGATGCTCAAGGACGCGACTCGCGAGTTCCTGCAGTTCCTGAAGTTCAATCGGAATACGTCGCCGCATACCGTCCGGGCCTACGAGACGGACCTGACCCAGTTTGTCGAGTTTCTCAGCGTGCGCGACGGGGCGAGGCCCAGCCGGGTGCCGGTGACGGCGCTCGATGCCGATGGCGTGCGGGGATTCCTCGAGTCGCTGCACGACCGCGGCAATAGTCGCGCATCCGCCGCCAGGCGCCTGGCGGCGCTTCGGACGTTTGCGCGATACCTGGTGCGAGAGGGCCGCCTGGCCGACGACCCGACGCAGATGGTCGGGGCCCCACGCAAGGAGCAGCACCTGCCGCAGCATCTCGACCTGGCGCAGGTCGACACGGTGATCGGGACGCCGGATCTCGACCGGGCGGCCGGTCGGCGCGATCGGGCGATTCTCGAATTGTTCTACGCGTCCGGCCTGCGGTTGAGCGAACTGGTGGCCCTCGATATCGAGGACGTCAACCTGCCCGGCCGCGTCGTGCGGGTGCGAGGCAAGGGAGGCAAGGAACGGCTCGTGCCGTTCAACCACTCGACGGCTGACGCGCTCAAGTCGATGTTGCGGGACGCTCGTGCCCTGAAGCCGGACACCACGTCGCGGCGATCACGTGGCGCGGGCCCCCACGGCCGGGCGCGCCATGCCCTGTTCCTCAATCTGCGTGGTGGGCGGCTGACCACCCGAAGCGTCGACCGCATCGTGCGCCAGGCGGCGCGTGCGGCGGCGGTGCCCGGCGGCCTGAGTCCGCACGCCCTGCGGCACACGTTTGCCACCCACCTGCTGCAGGCGGGCGCTGACCTGCGGACCATTCAGGAATTGCTGGGCCACGAGCGCCTCAGCACGACGCAGCGATACACCCATCTCGACATCGGTCGTCTGATGGAGGTGTACCGCGCGTCACACCCGCGCGCGCGCAAGTCCTGACACTCAGACGTCTTCGACGGCCGACAGGTGCCGGCGCGATCGGGGAATCTCGATGTTCAGGATCTTGATCTTGTAGTTCATCACCCGCGGGCTGATATCGAGCAAGTCCGCCGCATCCTTCTGGATCCAGTTCGACATCTTGAGCGCCTCAACCACGGCCTGCCGCTCGATTTCCTCGAGACGAATGCCGGTGGCCGGAATGTTGACCACCAGCGACGGTCCCCTCGATGACGTCACCGCCTGATCGCCAATCTGCAGATCACTGAGCGTGACTGCGCTGCCATCGGTGAGCAGCACCGCGCGCTCCACCACGTTCTCCAGCTCGCGAATGTTGCCAGGCCAGTGGTGCCGCTGCAGCACCTTCATCGCGTCTGCATCGACGCTGTCCACCCTCTTCTTCAGCTCCGCCGAAAAGCGGCGCACGAAGAACTCGACGAGCGCGGGAATGTCGTCCTTGCGATCGCGCAGAGGAGGCATGTCAACCGTCACCACATTGAGGCGATAGAACAGGTCCTCGCGGAACCGCCCGTCCTGCACCATCTGCGACAGGTTGCGGTTGGTGGCCGTAATGATCCGCACATCCACGCCCACCGTACGGGTGCCGCCCAGCCGCTCGAATTCGTGCTCCTGCAGCACGCGCAGGATCTTCGCCTGGGTGCTCGGGCTCATGTCCCCGATTTCGTCCAGAAACAGGGTGCCGCCGTCGGCCTGTTCGAACCGGCCAATCCGTTGCTTGTCGGCGCTCGTGAACGCGCCTTTCTCGTGGCCGAACAGTTCCGATTCAAGCAGGTTCTCCTGCAGCGCCGCGCAGTTGACCTTCACGAAGGCCTTGCTGGCGCGCAGGGAGTTGTGATGGATCGCGCCGGCGATCAACTCCTTGCCCGTGCCCGTTTCGCCGCGAATCAGCACCGTGGAGTTGCTCCGCGCCACCTTCGACACGATGCCGAGCACGTGTTGGAGGGCTCCGCTCGCGCCGACGATCTTGTCGAAATTGTAGAAATCCTGCTGGGCGTGCCGCAGGTACTCCACCTGATGCTTGAGATGGCGGAGTTCGATCGCCTTCTCGATCTTCAACTCCATTTCCTCGATCTCAAACGGCTTCTGCACAAAATCCACGGCGCCGATTTTCATCGCTTCAACCGCGGTGTGAATCGACCCGAACGCCGTCATCAGGATGACCGCGGCATTCGGCTGGAGCGATCGCGCGGTCCGCAGCACATCCATGCCGTCGGCGCCACCCATCCGCAGGTCCGTCAGCACCACATCGTACTGGCTGCCCTGCAGCCGCTCGATGGCGCCCGTGCCATTGGGGGCATCCTCGACATCATGGCCGGCGTTGGTCAGAGCTTTGACAAGGCCCTTGCGGAGCGAATCGTGATCATCAACGACGAGAATGCGTCCCATAAATACTCTTCTGCAGGAAGGGGCCGGCCTTCACCACTGGTAAGGTGACCCGAAACGTGGTGCCGCGGCCCGGTGCCGACGCGGCTTCGATAATGCCATCGTGTGCGTCCACAACCTTCCGCACAATCGACAGGCCCAGCCCGGTCCCCTTCGGTTTGGTCGTGAAAAACGGGCTGAAGATGCGTTCAAGATCGTCCTCGGAAATGCCGAGGCCCTGGTCGCGGACTTCGATCGTCACCTGTGCCGGCATCGGCTGTCCGGCGCTCGCCGACTCGGCGTCTTCGGGTACATGCGACACCCGCACATAGACCGTGCCGCGTGGCTCCATCGCTTCAATCGCATTGGTGATCAGGTTCGTCATGAGCTGACGCAACTGGTTCGCGTCCGCCATCAATTCCGGGACGTCCTCGTCCACGTCCACCTGCACCACAGAGTCGCCCAGTTCGAGCGTCTCGACGGCATCCCGCACGACGTCGACAACGACGATGGGTTCTACCTGCAGGCGGATGGGACGCACGAATTCCAGAACCTCGACCACGATGGAATTGGCCAGCTTGGATTCCTTGATGATCTCGCTCAGCGTCTCCATCGCCTCGGGGCGGTCCTTCAACTGGCGCCGCAATGTGCCAGCCATGATTTCAATGCTGGCAAGCGGGTTCTTGACCTCGTGCGCGATCGTGGCCGCCATGCCGCCCAGCGTTGCGAGCCGGTCGCGCAGCCGCTGGCGTTCTTCAATCTGCTCCACCCGCGTCAGGTCCTTCACAAACAGCGTCAACCCGACTTCCTCGCGCGAGTCATCGTGGATCTTCGAAATGGTGTAGCCAATCGCCCTGCCGGTCTTCCGCAAGCGAAGCTCCGCGCGGTTCGGCAAGTCCGAGGTCTCAAACGCCGACTGCACGACCCGCACGACTTCGGGGCAGTCCTGCAGCACTTCGAGGTACGACCGCCCGAGATCGGATTGATTGGGCAGCAGCCCGAGGACGCGATACGCAATGCTGTTCATGGCCGCGATGCGGCCATCACGGGTGATCGCCAGCACCCCGTTGCGCAGGTTGAACACGAGGTGACGAAAGAAGCGGTCTGGCAGGACGTCTGCCGCCGCGGCCCCGGTTTCGGGCGGCGACTCAGGCTCCGGCTTGTTCGGCATGACCGATCCGGGCGACGACGCGGGTGGCGAGGCAGACAGCGGCATATCCAGTTTCCTGACCGCGAATGAGGCAGCAAGGGCCGTGCCCGTCATTGGCGGCCAATCCAAACACAAAACTGCGCGTAATCGCTCGTGCGACTTGTCCTGGACGTTTCGGTCCACCTGCAAAATTAGCCGAGAATTACAAAATTCGTCAAACCGGAGACCCCTTAGTCGTCCGGCTGTTGAAGGGCTTCCCACCGATGCATGAGGTCTCCGACCTCCCACATCAGTTGCTTGTGCAGGGTCACCGCCTCTTCGGCCCTGGCCCGGTCGTCGTAGAAGGCTGAGGAGCTCATCTGGGCCTCAATGTCGCGGATTTTTGCCTCGTGGGCGGCGATTCGTTGTTCCAGTTCGCCGACGCGTGTCCGGCGCTCATCGTCTGCCCGGCGGCGGCGCCGGGCATCCGCGTCAGCGCGTTTCTTGTGTTCGTAGGACACCGGCGGCGGTGCGGGAACAGGGGACGTCGGTGGTTGGGATGCCTTGACTGCGGGCGGAGGCTTCCGGCTGGGGGCCGAGGCGGCCGCCTGGCGTTGCTTCTTGCTCCACAGAAACTCCTCGTAGGTGCCCGGGTACACCTCGACCCGACCCTGGCCGACGGCGATGATCTTCGTGGCCAGCCGGTCCACAAAATAGCGGTCGTGAGAGACGAAGATCAGGGTTCCGCCAAAGTCAGCGAGCGCGTCCAGCAGCACGTCCTTCGAGTCGAGGTCGAGGTGATTGGTCGGTTCGTCAAGCAGGAGGGCGTTGGCCGGACGCAGCAGCATGCGTGCCACGGCCAGTCGTGTGCGTTCACCACCCGACAGGACTCCGGCCTTCTTGTAGATATCGTCGCCAGCGAAGAGGAACCCACCGAGGAGATTTCGAATCATCGGCACCATGCCGATCGGCGCATCCGACTCCAGGATCTGATACACGGTCTTCGAAGGGTCGAGACGCGAGGCCTCGTCCTGGGCGAAGTACTGCTTCACGACCTGGTGCCCCTCGCGGCAGGACCCGGAGTCGGGCGGTTCGGCCCCCGAGAGCATTCGCATCAGCGTGGACTTGCCCGCGCCGTTGGGCGCGACCAGCGCAATGCGATCGCCGCGTTCGATGTGCAGGTTGACGTGATCGAAGACCACCAGGTCGCCGTAGGCCTTGCGCACGTCGGTCAACTCCATCACCATGCGGCCGCTCTTGGGGCAGGTCGGGAACGTGAAGTGGACGTGTTTCCGCTCGGGCGGGACCTCGATGATCTCGACCTTGTCGAGCATCTTGATGCGGCTTTGCACCTGGGCGGCTTTTGTAGCCTGGTAGCGGAATCGGTCGATGAAGGCCCGCATCCGGGCAACGTCATCGTCCTGTTCCTGCTTCGACTTGCGCAGGCGGTTCATCCGCGCGTCGTATTCGGTGAGATAGGACGAGTACGTACCGAGGTAATCGGTGATGGTGCGCAGCGACAGGTCGGCGACTTTGGTGACCACCGCGTCCAGGAAGTAGCGGTCGTGCGAGACGAGGATGACCGGGTAGGGATAGGCGATCAGGTACGACTCGAGCCAGTTGCGCGCATCAAGATCCAGGTGATTGGTCGGTTCGTCGAGCAGGAGGAGGCTGGGCCGTCCCAGCAGGAGGGTGGCGAGCGCAATGCGCATCTGCCAGCCGCCCGAGAAGGTCTCGACCGGCTTGTGCGCGTCCGAGCGCGCGAAGCCCAGGCCATCAAGGACCTGGGTGACGCGGAGGTCGATGCTGTACCCCTCTTCGCGACGGAAGAACTCGCTGAGATCGTGGTACCGCTCGAGCAGGCGTTCGTGTTCGCCCTCCGGCAGCGTCGGTTCGGCGAGCGCGTGCTCGATCCGGGTCAGCTCCTCTCGCGCGTCGAGCAGGGGTTTGAAGGCCTGCGAGACTTCGTCCACCAGGGTCCGGCCGGCGTGTGCGAGCCCGTCCTGGGGCAGGTAGCCGACGGTCAGGCCGGTGGGTCTGACAATGGTGCCGCTATCGGGCTCGTCGAGCCCGGCGAGCATCCGCAGGAGGGTGGTCTTCCCGGCACCGTTGGGGCCGCACAGGCCGACGCGGTCGCCGTCTGAGACCTGCCAGGTGACGCGGTCGAGCAGGACACGCTCGCCGAACCGTTTGGTGAGTGCGGAAAGTTGAATCAAACGAGGGCGTCAGGCTTCGGCGGCCGGTACCGGCTCGCCGAGTGCCCGCGCAGTGGCCGCAAGGATGCGGGGCAGGCGGAAGGGCTTGGTGATGTAGCCGGCGACGCCAAGGTTGATGGCCTCGATGGCTGCCGCTTCGGTGGAGTAGCCCGTGATGATGATGACCGGCAGGTCTGGAGCCGTGCGCCGGGCCTCGCGGATGACCGCCAGCCCATCCATCCCGGGCATCTTCAGGTCGGTGATCAACAGGTCGTAGGCCCTGGCGCGGAGTTGCTCGACCGCGGCGGCGCCATCGCTGGCCGCATCCACGTCGTAGTCGGCGCCAGCCAGGGCCTTTGCCAGCAGCTCTCGCACCGAGGGCTCATCGTCTACGACCAGCACCCGCGGGCGCTCGTCGCCGGTGTATGGCCCGTCGGTGACCTGCCCCAACTGGCGGCTCACGGTGAGCCAGGCATCAATGTCGGTCCGCCGAAACAGCCACTGCCGGCCGACCCTGACGGCCGGGATCTTGCCCGCCTTGATCAGTCTGTAGACCGTACGCAGGTTCACCTGCATGTAGTCCAGAACCTGCTCGGTGGTCAGAAATTGGTCGTCGGTCATAGCCGGAAGGTGTGAAGTGTAGCACCAGAGGCCGGCCACTATACTGGGGAAGCCTTTTTCCCGAGCGTACAGACTCTTGGCCCTTCCGGGTCGTCAGAACGGGCAAGTGCGGCACGATGACGTCAGATGAAGAACTGGTCGCACGGGCGACCGCCGGAGATCACGATGCCTTCGCCCAGCTCGTCACGCGCTGGGAACGGCCGATCTATGCGCTGGCGTACCGCACCCTCCGGCGGGAAGAAGAGGCGCGAGATGTGGTCCAGGACGCGTTCCTGCGGGCCTATCGCGGGCTGAAGGGGTTCAAAGGCGAGGCCAAGTTCTCGTCGTGGCTGTATCGGATCACCCTCAACCTGTGCCGGGATTGGATGCGCAAGGAACGGCGGGCGCCCGTGGCCCAGGTCCCGGAAGGGACCGACCCGCTGGACCTGGCCGACCAGCAGGCGGCGCCGACCGAGTCGGTGGAGGATTTGGTGGCCCGCCGGGAGATGTCGGCCGCAGTGCAGCTGGCGATGGCCGACCTGCCAGAAGAGCAGCGTATGGCCATCATGCTGAAGGAGTATCACGGCCTGACGTTTCAGGAGATTGCCGAGATGCTCGATTGTCCTCTGAGTACCGTCAAGACACGGCTGTATCAGGGATTGTCGGTACTGCGGCGGCGCCTGGAACGGCAACAAGCCGAGACCACCCGGCTGCGGCGCGCGACCTGGGAACGAACGCTGTTGTGAGACGTGTGAAACAGATCGAGGAATAGAATCTATGTGTGATCAGCGTGAACGTGTGTTGGATTACCTCTACGACGAGGCGACCGACGCGAGTCGCCGCGACATGGAACGCCATCTGGAATCGTGTCCTGACTGCCGCGACGAGGTGAGAGCCTTGCGCAGTGTCCGCGATGACCTGCTCGCGTGGGCGGTGCCGAACCCGCCGTCCGTGTGGACGCCGTTTGCGCCCGTCCCGCTCGTGCCCTGGTTCCGCCAGGTGCCGGCGTGGGCCATGGCGGCCGCCGCAAGTGTGATGTTTGTGATGGGGTCGGCCGGCGGGTTTGCGGCCTACACCCTGGGTGCCCGCGGCACGCTGGACGCGTCCGGTGGGGCGCCGTCTCCCGCGGTGACCCAGGCGCCCGTTCTCGACGCAGCGGCCGTGGGCGCGTTGGTCCGCCGCGAACTGGCCAGCGCCAGGGTGGACACTGACAGACCGGTGGCCGCGGTGCCCGCGGCGACGACGGCGTACCGGCTGGATGCGGCCACCGAGCAGCGGTTGCTGGCCGGTGCGACACAACTGGTGGGCGCAAGCGAGGAACGGCAACTGACGTGGGTCAGGGGCTTTCTGGTTGAATTGGCCAGGGATGCGGAGCGGCAGCGGCGGGCCGACGGCCAGACGCTGAGCTCGCTTAAGGCCCAGGTGGACCAGTTGCAGGCAGTGCTGAGCCAACTGGTGCAACAGCAGATGAAGGTGCAGTGATGAATCGAATCCATGTCGTAGCACTCGCGGCGGTGTTGGTCTCAGGTCAGGTGGCCGCAGGGCAGGTGCGGGCGACGCCCAATCTGTCCCCCGAGGTGCAGCTTCAACAGCGCCGGTTTCAGTTTCAGTTGATGGAGGGCGTGCTGGAAAACGCGGTCCGCCAGGGCGCTCAGGAAGTGGCGCAGGAAGTGTCGGCCCGTGCCCAGGGCGTCATGCCCATCGGGATGCTGTTTTTTGGACGCGGGAAGGCGCGCGGGTTTCCGCTCGAGCAGTACGGCGTGGTGTTTGACGTAGAGATCCCGGAGATCCGGGAAAGCGCCGTGATGCTGAACCAGTTCCCGCGGCCGACAGTTCCGCCGCAGGCTGCGAACCAGCCCGTGCGGAACACCGGAGCCGCCACGACGCGCGCGACAAGTGTGGTCACCGATGACCCGATGGTACGCTCGTCGGTCGCCGTCGATCCCTTCCTGGCCGATCCGAATCAGTTCTATCGCGACGTCATCAAGAACAAGCTGATTGACGCGATGCTGGACTATTCGAAGTCGCTGGAGATTGGCGACAACGAGTCGTTGTCGGTGGTGGCACGGGGCGAAGAAGATCCGATTCCGACCAGTCTCTACGACGACTCACGCGCCCTGATTCTCAGAATCAAGGGCGCGGACCTGGCGTTGTTTTATAGCGGAAAAATCACCCGTGAGGAGGCCCGGAAGCGGGTCGTCGAGACGCAGTTCTGATCTACAATCGCCGGCATGCCCCGCCGATACCAGATCGCTCGCGCAGTGCTTTTGGCGGCCCTGGCCAGCGTCTACGGCTGCAGCGCTTCTATTGACCTGAAAACGGCGCTCCAGATCTCCGATGTCTCGTCGGGCTACTACGATGCCGGATTGAACCCTCAGGGGCTCAACAAACTCGTTCCCAGTTTGACGTTCACGGTCCGCAACGGCGCCGATACGCCCCTGTCGTCCATCGACATGGTGGTGCTGTTCTGGCAGACGGGCAAAGACTCGGAACTCGATGAGCTGGTCGTCAAGGTCATCGGCGGAGAAGGGCTGGCGCCGGGCGCCAGTTCCGAACCCGTGGTGCTGCGCGCCAGCGTCGGCTATACCACCGGCGGGGCCCGGGCCGAGCTCTTCAACCACGGCGACTTCATTGACATTACCGCAAAACTCTTCGTCAAGCGTGGTGGCCGCATCCAGTCTGCCGGCGAATACAAAATCGACCGAAAGCTGTTGTTGAGCGCGCCCACCAAGTGACGCCGCCCGCAGAGGCCGCTCCGGCACACTCCTCTTTGTCGCTCGAGCGTCGCCTTGGGCCGCTCGACGCCGCCGCCATCATCCTGTCGAACGTGATCGGCGGCGGTATTTTCTACGTGCCGGTCCTCGTGGCCGCGCTCGTGCCGGTGGCCGCCGGCATGCTCGGCGTGTGGGTGCTCGGCGGGGTGCTCGCGTTTGCCGGAGCGATGGCCTACGCGGAACTCGCCGCGCTACGACCCCGGTCGGGTGGCGAATACGTCTACCTCCGCGAGGCGTTCGGGCCAGTCGCAGCCTTCCTCACCGGTTGGACATCGTTCGTCGCCGGGTTCTCGGGAGCGATTGCCGCATCCGCGTTGTTTCTCGCGGATGCGATCGGACGGTTCGTGCCGGCCGCCGCCGACCGCACACCCCTGCTGACGTTACCCCTGCCCCTGGTGCCCCTCGTCCTCACAAACCAGACCCTGGTGGCGCTGGTCGCCATTGCGGCGCTTTCGTTCATCCACATGCGTGGCCTGGGGCCCGGCCGACTCGTGCACAACTGCCTTGCCGGCCTCAAGGTCTCGGGCATCCTGATCTTCCTGGCCCTCGGGTTGGCGCTTGGCTCGGGCACGTGGGCCAACATGACGAGCAGCCACGCTGTCGCCGCGCCGGCGACCGGCTGGCTGCTGGCGCTGATTCCGGTGATGTTCAGCTACTCGGGCTGGAATGCGGCGGCCTACGTCGCTGAAGAAATTCGTGACCCGGGACGTAACGTGCCGATCGCGCTCGGGCTCGGAACTGCGGCGGTCGTGGCGATCTACGTGGCGCTCAATGCGCTCTATCTGTACGCGATGCCGCTGGCTGACCTCGCCGTGGTCGCCGACGGCCGTCTCACCGATACGGTGGCCGAGCGGCTCTTCGGCTTCGTCGCCGGCAATGTCATCGCCATCTTCACCATCGTGAGCGTGGCCGCCAGTATCAGCGCCATGGTACTGGCCGGTCCGCGGGTGTACTTTGCGATGGCGCGGGATGGCGCGTTCCTGCCGTCTGTGGCGCAGGTCCATCCCACGTACCGCACCCCGGCCCGAGCCATCTGGGCCCAGGCCGCCTGGAGCGCCGTGCTGGTGCTGTCTTCAACCCTCTCGGGGCTCGTGACCTACACCGGCTTCGCCATCGTGCTGTTTTCAGGCATCGCGGTCGCCTCGCTCTTTGTCCTGCGCATGCGCGATCCCGGTGCCGATCGTCCGTTCCGGGCGTGGGGATATCCCTACGCCCCAGGCCTGTTCGTCGCCGCCTCGGCCGCGATGATCCTGCACCGACTGTGGACCGAACCCAGTCAGACCCTCTACGGCCTCATCATCATTGCGGCCGGGGTGCCGTTGTACCTTGCGTTCGCCCGCAAGGGCTAATCGGCAGTGTGTTGATTCATTGCGAGCGCTCCAGCCGTGGCCAGCGCGAGCGTGCCGTCAGTGGCGGCAAACAGCAGATAGGATGAGGGCGAGTCGCCACCGGCGTAGTACGCGATGAACACGACCGCACCGGCGCCCTTGAGGAGCGGTCCAAAAATCCACAGGTAGGCACGGTGATGTTCGGGATTCCGCATCGGCTGCGCGTAGCCCAGGCCGACGCACACCAGAAAGAGACCCGTGAGTGTGACAAACAGACGCGGCTCTGGAACCACCACGCCGAAGAGTGACGCGAAGCGGTCGGTCGCCGCGAGCAGTGCCAGCCCGATCGCGAGATCGTAGACCAGCGAAATACCCGCGACCACCGACTGCGCGCGTCGGGCGTTCACAGCCTACTTGACGGCCTTCTTCAACGACCCTCGCACCGTGGTGGTCTTGCCCTCATCGATGGAAATCTGTGGCACAAAGGTCTCGTAACCATCGGCCTTGATTTCCACCAGATGGGTGCCCAGCGTCAGTTTCAGATGTCCGGTCAGCCCGTCAAAGTCGTCCACCAGCCCGACAAGCGTGCCGTCGACGAAGACCTCTGCGTGTGCAGGCGATACCCGCAGCCGCACCGACCCCGAGGGCTCGGAGGTGGATTCGTCTGAACGACTGCCGCTGCCGCTGCCGCCGCCAACGCCGACGTAGGAATCACACGGCCAGTAGTTGCCGCCATAGCAGTACGGGTCGTACGGGTCGTACCAGGACCCATATCGCCACAGCGAGTACCGGGAATTCCCGTAGCGCCACGGGTCGTAGGACACATACCCGAAGCCCCCGGAATACCACGGATACCATCGGCCCCATGGGCTGAACGGGTTGTAGCCGTAGTAATAGTTGTAGTCAACACCGCCACCACCGAACTGCCGCGCCGGACGATCCGTCGCGGTGCCCACGACCGGTTGCGACCCGCGCGACCGGGAACCGGTTCGACTGGTGGCCGATCCCGTCGCGCCGCCGCGGCTCGCCGTCGATCCCCCCGATCCCGACGACACACGAGAGGACGCCGGCGCCGAGCTGGACCCCGACGATGAGCCGCCAGATCCGCCGCCGCTTCGCGACGACGCCGACCCCGTTGATGTGCCAGACGACGTGGGTGTGCGCGAGCCAGCCTGTGATTGCGCACGAGGTGGCTCCACATCTCGCGAGGGCTCGCGGGACGGCTCCCGCATCGGCAGGGCCGGGGGAGCCTCAGACCCTGACGAACCCGAAGACCCCGACGAACCCGATCCTGGCGCCGGCCGGGGGATAGCCTGAGCCCCAGCCGCGGCCGGCGCGGCCAGTGCCAGTGTCAAGGCGACGACGACCAGCGAGCGAGGATTTCTGTCCATTTCCATGCACTCCTTCAACCGAGATGACCCGACAGCGCGGCTTCAGTCCGTGACAGTGCAACAATACTGCCATCAATCCGAGTCCAAATACTGTGACAAAGTGGGCGGTAGATGGGACCAGTGTCCTCATCACCGGCCGGCCTTGCCCTCTTCGGCGGACGGCCTTACGATGCCAGTTCCGGCCCGTTTTTCCTATGTCTGAAACCCACGCAACCACAGTACTGGCCGTCCGACACCATGGAAAAGTGGTGATGGCGTCCGACGGTCAGGTCACGCTCGGCCAAATCGTCGTCAAACACCGCGCCCGGAAGGTCCGCCGGCTCTACGAAGACCGGGTCCTGGCGGGGTTCGCCGGCACCGCATCAGACGGGTTTGCCTTGTTTGCCCGTTTTGAAAGCAAGCTCGAAGCCCATCGGGGCAATCTGGAGCGGGCGTCGGTCGAACTGGCTCGCGAATGGCGTACCGACCGCGCGATGCGGCGCCTCGAGGCGATGTTGCTCGTGGCTGACCCCGGCGCGATGTACCTGCTCTCGGGTACCGGTGATCTCATCGAACCCGACGACGGCATCATGGGCATTGGATCCGGTGGGGCGTTTGCGATGGCCGCGGCGCGCGCGCTGGTTGCACATACGCCGCTTCCGCCTCGTGCGATCGTCGAACACGCGATGGCGATCGCGGCCGATCTTTGCATCTACACCAACACGTCGTTGACCCTTGAAGAAATCTGAATGTCCCCAGTTGCGTTTCCTGAACCTGTGCTGACCGGCGGGGCGATGACGCCGCGCGAAATCGTCGCCGAACTCGACAAGTACGTCGTTGGTCAGGCCAAGGCGAAGCGGGCCGTGGCGATCGCGCTGCGCAACCGCCATCGACGGCAGCGGCTTCCCGCCGAGATGGCCGAAGACGTCGCGCCCAAGAACATTCTGATGATCGGGCCGACGGGAGTTGGCAAGACCGAGATCGCGCGGCGGCTGGCAAAGCTGGCCCACTCCCCGTTTTTGAAAATCGAGGCCTCGAAGTTCACCGAGGTGGGGTATGTGGGCCGCGACGTGGAGTCGATGGTGCGCGACCTGGTGGAGATCGGCGTGAAGTTGGTGCGCGAGGAACGCGAGGCGGAGGTGCGCAGCCGCGCCGCGCAGGCGGCCGAGGAGCGCGTGTTGGACTTGCTGCTGCCTCCGGCGCCGTCGGGACCTGGGTTCGGTGCCGGATCGCACGACGAACAACTCGCCCGCGATCATGTCGTCTCGACGCGCGAGAAACTCCGTGAGCAACTGCGCGCCGGCAAGCTCGACGGCAAGATGGTCGAGGTCGATGTGGCGCAGCGGGCCGCGATGCCGTCGTTTGAAGTCATCTCGGGCTCGTCGGTGGAAGAGATTGGCGTCAACCTGCGCGACATGATGCCGGGGCTGTTCCAGGGCAAGACGCGCAGGCGGCTGCTGCCAGTGTCGGAGGCGCGCGAGCACCTCGTGCAGGAAGAGACCCAGAAGCTCATCGACATGGACGGCGTGGCGCGTGCAGCCATCGACCGCGTCGAAAATTCGGGCATCATCTTCCTCGACGAGATCGACAAGATTGCCGGCAAGGACGGCGGTCATGGCCCGGATATCAGTCGCGAGGGCGTGCAACGCGATATCCTGCCGATTGTTGAGGGCACCACGGTCAGCACAAAACACGGCATGGTCAGAACCGATCACATCCTGTTCATTGCCGCCGGTGCGTTTCACGTGTCGAAGCCGTCAGACCTGATTCCCGAGTTGCAGGGCCGGTTTCCGATTCGGGTGGAACTCGAGGCTTTGGGTCGCGACGAGTTCATCCGCATCCTGACCGAGCCCCGCAACGCCCTCATCAAGCAATACATCGCCCTGATGTTGACCGAGGGACTGCAGCTTGAGTTCACACCGGAGGCCATCGCGCGCATCGCCGAACTGGCGACGCTCGTGAACGACCGTACCGAGAACATTGGCGCCCGCCGCCTGCACACGGTCCTCGAGCGATTGCTCGACGACGTCTCATTTCACGCGCCCGAACTGGACGGCCAATCGATTACGATCGATCCGGCCTATGTGGATCGCATGCTTGCTGATATAGCGAAGAGCGACGACCTGTCGCGGTACATCCTGTGACCGTGCGCGCGCTCACCATCGCCGGCCTGGGCCTTGTGGCGGTCGTCTCGGCCGCCTGCGGCTCGAAGGGACCGCCCCTTGCACCACTACGGCCGGTGCCGGAGGCGCCGACCGGACTCGTTGCGCGTCGCCTGGGTGATCGGGTCACCCTGAACCTGAAGGTCCCTGGCGCCGGCGCGGACCCCAGCACCGAGGTGGTGATCGCCGCGGTGGAGATTTACGCTCGCACGTTGCCACTGGGCTCCGAGGTGCCGACCGTGGCGCAACTCCAGCGCGCGGAGCACCTGGTCGGAAGGATTGAGGTGCGTCCCGGACCCGCGCCGACCGACGAAGGCGCCCCGGCTCCGGCAACGCCACCGGTCGTTCCGGCAGGTCCCCCGGATGTACGACCCGGCCGGGGAGAGGGCGCCGTGTGGACCGAGACGATTCCGACGACCGCGCCGCGCCCGTTGGAGCTGAACCGGCAGCAGCAGACGCGGGTGGCAGGCCAGCGGCCCATGTGGGTGCCCCTGCGACCCACCGGCCTGGCTGTCCCGGTGAATCGACTGACGTTGCCGACCCGGTACTACCTGGCCGTCGGCGTCTCGGACCGTCGCCGGCCGGGCCCCGCGTCCGCCATCGTGGCCGTGCCGTTTGGTCCGGCGCCTGCGGCTCCCGTGCTCGGTGTGCCTACCTACGATGAAGCGGACCTCACGGTGACCTGGACGACTGCTGTCAAAGGTGCGCCCGTGACGGTCGTGGAAACGACCCGGGGGGGCGTTGAGCAGCCGTCTCCTGTGCAGGCGTTGCCCATCACCAGCGGGTCCTGGTCCACGTCGTTTGAGTTCGGCAAGGAGCGCTGTTTTGTGGCTCGTGGGGTCGTGCGCCGCGGTGCGGCGTCCACCGAAAGTGCCACCGCGGGTCCCGTCTGCGTGACGCCGGTGGATACCTTCGGGCCGCCCGCGCCTGCTGGTCTCGTCGCAGTGTCCGATCCGGATGGCGTGACGCTGCTGTGGGATCAGGTGTCGGCCGCTGATCTGGCCGGTTACCTGGTGTTGCGCGCCGAGGGGACCAGTGACACCGTGCAGGAACTGACGCCGAAACCGATTGCGTCGTTGCAATACGTGGACAACACGGTGCGCGCGGGCGTGCGCTATGTGTACTTCGTGGTGGCGGTGGACGCCGCCGGGAACCGAAGCCCACGGTCCAATCCCGCCAACCGCTGACCCACTCACACTCAGGGAGAGAGATGATTCGACTGTATCGCATCGAGCATGACGGCGGGCCGAGGTACGCGGCCGAAACCGAAGGCACCTGGCGGCTGGTTGAGGGCGACATCTTCGGCGCGTGGAAAGAAGGCCCGGAGATTTCGTCAGAAGGCGCGCGCCTGCTGGCGCCGGTTCAGCCATCAAAGATCGTGTGCGTCGGCCTGAACTACAAGGACCACGCCGCCGAGCAGAACAAGGCCCTGCCGGCAGAGCCATTGTTGTTCCTCAAGCCCTCCACCGCCGTCGTCGGCCCTGACGAGGCCATTCAGACGCCGGCGTGGGCGGGGCGAATCGATCACGAGGCCGAATTGGGCATCGTCATCGGCAAGCGGGCGCACCGCGTGCCACTGCACCAGACACAGGACTACGTCCTCGGGCTGATTGCCGTCAATGACGTGACCGCCAGGGACTTGCAGAACAAAGACGGCCAGTACACGCGCTGCAAGGGGTTCGACACGTTCGCGCCCATCGGGCCGTGTGTGGCGATGGGGCTCGACGGCCGCGACCTGAGCGTGCGCGCGTACGTCAACGGCCAGTTGCGGCAGGATTCCCGCACGCGTGAGTTGATTTTCACGATCCCGGAACTCATCACGTTCATTACCTCTGTGATGACGCTGCTGCCCGGCGATATTATTTCGACCGGCACCCCCTCTGGGATTGGCCCCATGGTGCCCGGCGACTCCGTCACCGTGCACGTCGAAGGCGTGGGCGCGTTGACCAACAAGGTGGTGGCGCAGTGAAGATTTTTCTCGATACCGGGAATCTGAAGGAAATCGAAGCGCTGGTCCCGCTGGGGATCGTGGACGGTGTCACGACCAACCCGTCATTGATGGCGAAAGAGGGCGGCGACCCGCGCGCGATCATCAAGAACATCTGCCTGCTGGTGCAGGGCCCTGTCAGCGCCGAGGTCGTGGCCACCGAGTGGCAGGCGATGGTGGCCGAAGGGCGCGAACTGGCGGCGATCGACTCGCACGTCGTGGTCAAGGTGCCGTTTACCCGCGATGGTGTGCGCGCCTGCAAGGTGCTGGCGGGTGACGGGATCCGCGTCAACGTCACGCTGATTTTTTCCGCCACGCAGGCGCTGATCGCGGCCAAGGTCGGCGCCGCGTATGTGAGCCCGTTCATCGGACGCCTGGACGACATCGCGTCCGATGGCATGGGCCTGGTCCGTCAGATCGTGGAGATCTTCGAAGCCCATCAGTTCATGACGGAAGTACTCGTCGCCAGCGTGCGCGGCCCCATGCACATCGTGGAGGCCGCCCGGATGGGCGCCGACGTGTGCACATGTCCCGTCTCGGTG
>CAZAZR010000057.1:0-23745 GCA_964489685.1 uncultured Solibacteraceae bacterium
CGCTCGTCATGGCCATCATCAATGTCACTCCCGATTCGTTTTCGGACGGCGGCCTGCGGGGCAACCCCGCGGTCGCCGTTGCCGATGCGTTGCGTCTGGTGGACGAAGGCGCCGACCTGCTCGACGTGGGCGGCGAGTCCACACGCCCCGGCGCCGAGCCGCTCGACGTCGAGGAAGAATGGCGGCGGGTCGGGCCCGTGCTCAAGGGGTTGCAGGGGCGCACCGCAGTTCCGATCTCCATCGACACGTACAAGGCCGAGATCGCCAGGCGCGCCATTGACGCCGGCGCCACCATCGTCAACGACATCAGCGCGTTTGCGTACGACCCCGCGTTGGCGGGCGTGGTGGCAGACACGGGCGCCGCGGCCATTCTCATGCACAACCGCGGGCGATCGGCCGCGATGTACCAGCTCGCGCAGTACGCCGACGTGGTGGCCGACGTCTGTGCCGAGCTTGAGGACAGGGTCAACGTGGCGGTTGCCGCCGGCGTGGAGCGGAATCGCCTGCTGATCGATCCTGGTTTGGGCTTCGCGAAACAGCCGGAACACACGATGGCGATGTTGGCGGGCCTGCCGGCACTGGCCGCGATTGGATGCCCGATCGTGTCGGGGCCGTCACGAAAGTCATTCCTCACATCGGCCATCGGGGACCGTGCGCCCGAGGAGCGCGTGTGGGGCACGGCGGCCGCGGTGGCCGCCTCCATCTGGCTCGGTGCGCACATCGTGCGGGTGCACGACGTGGCGGCCATGGTGGATGTGGCGCGAGTCACCGACGCGATTGTTCGTCGCTCGGGCTGAACCTCAAGCCCGAGGCCCGGTCTGATACTCTCTTTTTGCCGATGAATCAGCTCCTCGCCCTCCTGCAGCGGCCCACGGTGAACTGGTGGGATGTCGTGGACATCCTGATTGTCTCGATCCTGATCTACGAGAGCCTGAAGCTCATTCGCGGTACGCGGGCCGCGCAGATGGCCCTGGGATCGGCGTTTGTCCTGGTCTTGTTCTACGTATCGCGCCGGTTCCCGCTGCAGACCGTCAACTGGCTCATCCGCAACGTATTTGTCTACGCCGGGTTCGCGGCCATCGTCCTGTTCCAGTCTGATATTCGACGCGCGCTGTCTCACCTTGGGCGGTCGCCCTTCTTCCGCTACTTTGCGGGATCGAAGCAGGCCGACGAGACGATTGAAGAAGTGATGACCGCCGCGGGCCTGCTGGCGCAGCACCGCGTGGGTGCGTTGATCGTGCTCGAGCGTGAGATCGGCCTGCGTAACTACGTCGAGAGCGGCATTCCCCTGGATGCGGCCGTCAGCTACGACCTCATCACCACCATCTTCCAGCCCGGCGCGTCCATGCACGACGGCGCGCTGATCATCCAGGAAGACCGCGTGGCGGCGGCGGCGTGTTTCCTGCCGCTCACGGTCAGTTCGAAATTCGATCGCGATCTGGGCACCCGACATCGCGCGGCGATCGGGGTCACCGAGGAATCGGACGCCATCGCCGTGGTGATTTCGGAGGAGCGCGGTGAAATCTCGCTGGCCTTCGACGGGCAGATCGAGCGGGCGTTGACGCCAGAGCGCCTCCGGGTTCGTCTCAGCGAGCTGGTGCTTCATCGGCGTGGCAACCGGATCGGGTCGGGCATGAAAGAAGCGATGGGGAAAGGACCGGTGGCGTAATGGCCTGGCATCCGTTCCGCAACCTGGGCCTGAAGTGCGTGGCCCTCGGTCTGGGCACCATGTTGTGGCTCACCGTCGGCAGCGAGCATCTGGTGGAGCGCAGTGTGCGAGTGCCTCTGCTGTTTCGCAATGTGCCGGATTCACTGGAAATTCTGCCGGATGCGCCAGACTCGGTTGAGGTGCATCTGCGCGGGCGCGCCGGCCAGCTGACCGGCGACCAGGCGGACGTGACCGTCTACATCGATCTGGCGGACGGACGCCCTGGGTCCCGGCTGTTCCACCTCCGAACGGATCAGGTGGCGACGCCGTTTGGTGTTGAGGTGACGCAGGTCTTTCCCTCCACGGTCATGTTGACCCTTGAGACCACGGGGACGCGCGCGGTTCCGGTCGACGCCATCGTGGAAGGGGACCCGGCCAATGGCTATGAGGTGGGCAAAGTCATCGTCGAACCCGCGCAGGTCGATGTGATCGGACCGGAGAGCCAGTTGAAGGTGTTGCGCAACGCGATTACCGAGACCGTCATGGTTGATGGCGCCAGCGCGAACGTCTCTCGAACGGTGAGCATTGGTGTGGTGAACTCGGCGTTGCGCCTGCGCGATCCGCGCACCGCGCGCGTCACCGTCGAGATCAGAAAGAAGAAGCCGTAGTGGCTGCGGCCCGTTTGTTTGGTACCGACGGAGTGCGTGGCGTCGCCGGTGCCTGGCCGCTTGACCCGCCCACTGTGGCGCGGATTGGCGGCGCTTTGGTGCGGGTGCTTGGTCTCGATCGGCCGGCGCAGCTGCTGGTGGGTCGCGATACCCGCGAGTCGGGCGAGTGGATTGAGCGCGAACTGGCGCGCGGCGCGGTCTCGCAGGGCGCGACAGTCTCGTCGGTGGGCGTGATCCCGACGCCTGGCGTGGCGTACCTCGCGCGCACCCGTGAGATCGATCTCGGCGTCGTCATTTCCGCCTCGCACAATCCATTTCAGGACAACGGCATCAAAGTATTTTCGGGCCGGGGCGAAAAGTTCGGCGAGGGCGCGGAGCGGGCGATTGAGGCCATTGTCGCGGACAGTTCGTGGAGCGTACCGGCGTCTGGTGAAGCCCGCATTGAGGTGGCAGACCTGATCGCGCCCTATCTGGCGCACACGGCTGAACTCGCCCCTGCCGGCGACGGGCTGCGCGGCATGCGCCTGGCCATCGATTGCGCCAATGGCGCCACCACGACCACAGCGACGCGATTGTTCGAGTCATTGGGATGTGTCCTGGTGACGGTGGGAGACGCCCCGGACGGCCGCAACATCAATCTGGCGTGTGGGTCCACGCATCCGGCGCGATTGGCGGCAGAGGTCGTGGCGCACCGGTGCCGCCTTGGCGTGGCGTTTGATGGCGATGGTGACCGCGCCATTCTGGTGGACCATCGCGGCCACATCGTGGATGGCGACGCGTTGCTGTTGATCCTCGGTGCGCACTATCAGCGGCAGGGTCGGCTGACGGCCAACACGGTTGTGGCCACGGTGATGAGCAATATCGGGCTGGAGATCGCACTGCGCACACGGGGCATCACCATGGTGCGCACGCCCGTGGGCGACAAGTACGTGATGGAGGAGATGCTCCGCGGCGGCTATGTCGTGGGCGGCGAGCAGTCAGGCCACGTGATTCTCGCCGAGCATCTGTTCACCGGCGACGGCATGGCGACCGCACTGGCGATCATGCGCGTGATGGTGGAGACCGGACGCGAACTGTCAGACCTGGCGGCCGAGCTGGTGTTGTATCCGCAGACGTTGATGAACGTCCGCGTGCGCGAGCGCGTGGATCTGGAGTCGGTGCCTGCAGTGGCCGATGCCATGGCGCGCGTGCGCGCGGCCCTGGGTGAGTCGGGCCGGTTGCTGGTGCGGTATTCAGGCACCGAGCCCCTGCTGCGCATCATGATCGAAGGCCAGGATCAGGCCTCGGTCCAGGCGATGGCCGAAGAGATTGCGGATGCGGTGAGGACCACGCTGACATGATTCGGCTGAGCGTCAACGTGAACAAGGTGGCGACGCTGCGCAATGCCCGCGGCGGCGACGTCCCCGATGTGTGCGAGGCCGTCGCGGTGTGCGTGCAGGCGGGCGCGCCAGGAATCACCGTGCATCCGCGCGCGGACGAGCGTCACATCACGCGTCGCGATGTGGCCGAGGTGGCGGCGCACCTGCACGCGAGCGCCGCGGGGGTCGAGTTCAACATCGAGGGAGACCCGACCGCCGACTTCGTGGATCTGGTCGTCGCCGCGCGGCCGCAGCAGTGCACCCTGGTGCCGGTGGCGCCGGGCGAGGTCACGAGCCAGGCCGGGTGGTCGGCCTCGACATCGCCAGAGCGGCTGGTGGCCGTCATCGCGCGGTTGCATGCCGAGAATATTCGCGTGAGTGTGTTTGTCGATCCTGAAGAAGCGCCGATTCGATGGGCCAAACGCCTCGGCGCGGATCGCGTGGAGCTCTATACCGAGCCGTTTGCGAAGGCGTTCGCCAGCAGCCGGGAATCCGGGCGATCGAGCTTCGAGACCTACGCGGCCGCGTCCACGTTGGCGCACTCGCTCGGGCTTGGCGTGAACGCGGGGCACGACCTCGATTTGGCCAATCTTGAGGTGTTCCGCGAACTTCCGCACCTCGACGAAGTGTCGATCGGCCACGCGCTCATCGCGCATGCCTTGTACGTGGGCCTCGACCGCGCGGTGCGCGACTATCTGGCCGCCGTGAACGGCCGGGAAGATCAGCTATCATCGACGCAGGTGCTCACATGAACCGCGAATCTCTGGTCTTTGCTATTTCCGGCACAATGTTCGGTCTCCTGGTGGGTTGGATCATTGGCACCCAGCAGAGCACGGGGCCCGCGCCGGCCGCCGCCGTGGCTGCCGCAGGTGCGCCAGCCGCGCAAATGCCCGCGACGCCACCGCCGCCGCCCCTTGATGTGCAGCGCGCTGCGGACCTTGAACGCCAGGCCAATGCAGCGCCCGCCAACGCGGAACTTCGGGTGGACCTCGGCAACCTGTACTTTGACGCCGAGCGTTTCGACATGGCCATCTCCTGGTACGAGGCCGCGCTCAAGATCGATCCGAAAAACGTGAATGCCAGCACGGACCTCGGTGTGAGCTACTACTCCTCGAATCAGATCGATCGTGCCCTCGCGCAGTTTGATCACTCCCTGTCAATGGACCCCGCCCACACCAAGACGTTGCTCAACCAGGGCATCGTGCGGGCCTTCGGTAAACAGGATCTGGAAGGCGCCACGAAGTCGTGGGAGCACCTGGTCTCGATCGCGCCGAACAGTCCCGAGGCCGCGCGCGCGAAGGAGGCCCTGGCCGCGGTCAAGGGCGCGCACCCGGTCACGCCGGGCGCACCGGCCACGCCCGCAGGACGAGGCGGCGCGGTTCAATAGATGACCCTGATCGGCTGGATCATCCGGATCCTCGCGATCCTCTTCCTCGTCCGGCTGGTTCTGCGGTTCTTCGCCGGTATCGCCAGGGGGGCCTCTTCACCCTCACAAGGACCGTCACGGCGCTCCACGTCGCCGGCCACCAGGGAAGGCGGACACCTGGTGCGCGATCCGCACTGCGGCACCTATGTGCCCGTGGGACGTGCGCTGCGCGAAGGGGCCGGTGACGCGGCCGTCTACTTCTGCTCGGAAAACTGCCGCAATGCATGGTCGGCTCGCAAGGCAGGTTGACGCCGCACAATGGCCACCAGCGAAGATCAGCTCCGCCTGGACATCGTTGAAGTCGGTCGCCGCTTGTGGACGCGCGGCTTCGTCGCCTCGAACGACGGCAACATCAGCGTTCGGTTGCCAGGCGACCGCTTGCTCATGACGCCCGCCAGTGTGTCAAAGGGGTTCATGACCCCTGAGATGATGGTGGTGACCGACATGGACGGCCGGTGGCTTGCCGGCGAGCCCGGACGCAAAGCGTCTTCAGAAATCCTCATGCATCTGACGGCCTATCGTCATCGGCCCGACGTCCACGCCGTTGTGCATGCCCATCCACCTCTGGCGACGGGTTTTGCCGTCGCGGGCATTCCCCTCGACCGCGCCGTGTTGGCTGAAGTTGTCACCACGCTCGGCAGCATTCCCATCGCCGAGTACGGCACCCCATCCACGCCGGAACTGTCCGCATCCGTGGAGCCGTACGTGCGCTCGCACGACGCGTTGCTCCTGGCCAACCACGGCGCATTGGCTCTGGGCAAGGACCTGTTCGCCGCGTATTACAAGATGGAAACAATCGAGCATTTCGCTCGCATCAGCCTGGTGGCGCGCCTGCTCGGACGTGAGCACCTCCTGTCGCGTGAGGAAGTGGGCCGCCTGCAGGCGCTGCGCGGCACGTACGGCATCGTCTCCCCGGCGCCTGTCTGCACGGACCCGCCCCCTGGCGACGACCCCGGATGCCAGGTGCTCCAGGCGCCTTCTGCGCCAGGCGAACAGCTCGTGCTGGACACCTCGGTGGCCGGCGGGCGAGTGACCGTAGGTAATAGTGGGGAAATTCAGTTAACATACGGCGAGCTGACGACGTTAATCGAGGGCGCCGTTCGGCACCTCACGGCCCGCACGATGGCGTGAGTCCGACTTACGGAGCAGGAGGAGATCCATGGGTGAGGCGCTCGGAATGGTCGAGACAAAAGGCCTGGTCGCGATGATCGAAGCGGCCGACGCAATGGTCAAGGCCGCCAAGGTGACACTGGTCGGATGGGAAAAGATCGGCGCGGGCTACGTCACGGCGATCGTCCGTGGCGACGTCGCGGCGGTCAAGGCTGCCACCGACGCTGGCGCGGCAGCAGCGCGCCGTGTGGGTGAACTGGTGTCGGTGCACGTCATTCCGCGTCCACACGCGAACCTCGAGGACGTGCTGCCGATCGGCAAAGCGGCGAAGTAGGCGGGCGGGATGATCCTCGCCAAGGTCGTCGGCACGGTCGTCGCGACCCGCAAAGACGAGCGGCTCGTCGCCAGCAAGTTGCTGGTGGCGCGGCCGCTCAACGCGTCTGGGACCCCTGACGGGAACTACGTGGTCGCGGTCGATACCGTCGACGCCGGCGTGGGCGAGACGGTGCTCATCGTTTCGGGCAGTTCCGCGCGGATGGCGCAAGGCTTCAAAGACTGTCCCATCGACGCGGCCATTATTGGCATCGTCGATCAGGTGGATACACCCGGGGCGCCCGAGCCGAAAGCCGCAGCCCCTCGCGAAGCGCCGCAGGGAGCCAGAAAGTAACCGTGCAACTCGCCAAGGTCATCGGCAACGTGGTCTCCACCGTCAAAGACCCGAATCTCGGCGGGCATACATTGCTGATGCTCCAGCCCATCACCCCTGATCGCAAACCCGTGGGCCGCGCGGTCGTGGCGCTCGACGCCATGGGCGCAGGCGTGGGTGAGCACGTATTTTTCGTTCGCGGGCGTGAAGCGACATTTCCCTTCCTTCCCGACGAACCGCCCGCCGACGCCTGCGTCGTGGGCATCGTGGATTCCTGGCACGTCGAGTAGGCCGACCATGCAGATCGGGCGCGTGATCGGGACGCTGGTGGCGACCAGAAAGCATCACACGATTGACGGCGCCAAGCTGCTGTTCGTACAGCCGCTGACGCTCGACGGCGCCCCGAAGGGCGCGGCGGTGTTGACGATTGACTCCGTTGGCGCCGGCGTCGGCGAGATGGTGCTGTTTGTAATCGAAGGCAAGGCCGCCGGCGATGCGTTGCGGCGGAAGGCGGCGCCCGTGGACGCGGCGATTATCGGCATCGTGGATACGCTGACGGTAGAGGCATGACGGTAAAGGCATGAACGACGCCGAACTGCGATCCCTCGTACGAACGGCCGTGGCCCGGCACCTGGGCACGATGCCGTCTCCGATGCCGGCCGCGCCGGTCGCGGCGCCAGCTCCACTGACACTGATCTCCAGTCACTCGTTGTACGCCGGGCTCGTCAACGTGACCGACGACTGCCTGATCGAGCCGACCGTCAAGTGTGACCATTGCGGCTACTGCAAGAGCCATGGCAACTGAGGAACTGGGGAACTGGGGAAATTGGGAACTGAGGAACTGAGGAACTCGAACGTTGTGCCGGTTCTGAAGGCTCTCGGCCGGGCGATTCGGTCGATGGAAGAGCCGGCGGTGGAGAAGATCGCTGAAGAGACGCACGAGGATCCGTTTCGAGTGCTGATTGCCACGTTGCTGTCGGCGCAGACGAAGGACGCGGTCACCGCCGCGGCATCGGCGAGGCTCTTCAAGATCGCGCACACGCCCAAGACGACGGCGGCGCTGACGGTGAGCCGAATCGAACGGCTGATCTATCCCGTCAGTTTTTATCGAACAAAGGCACGGCACGTGAAACAGGCGTGCCGGCAGATCCTGGATGACTTTGGCGGCGTGGTGCCGCGCACGATGGAAGAGTTGCTGACGCTGGCTGGCGTGGGCCGGAAGACGGCGAACCTGGTGCTGATTCTGTCGCATGCGAGCCAGGACAACATTTGCGTGGATACGCACGTCCATCGCATCTCGAATCGTCTGGGTTGGGTGAAGACCAGGACGCCGGATCACACTGAACAGGCGCTGTATCGGGTGGTGCCGCGCAAGTGGTGGCCCGATGTAAATTTGTATCTGGTCACGTGGGGCCAGAACGTGTGCAAGCCCGTGTATCCGCGGTGCCGCGTGTGTGTGGTGTCGGCGTGGTGTCCCCGCAAGGGAGTGACGAAGGAGAGTCGCGCATGAGAAGGCAATTCGTCCTGGCAATCATGGTGGTGCTGGCGGTCGCCGGCAGTGGGATGGTGTTCGCGTTGCCGGCGCCAGGTCTGGAGCCCAGGTCCCTGACCCAGGCCGCTGGTAACCCCACGCTGGTGCTTGATACCGCGAAGGGCGTGATCGAGATCGAGTTGTTGAGAAGCGACGCGCCTGCGAGCGTTGACTATATTGTGGCGCTCGTGGAGAAGAACTTCTACCGTGGCCTCAGGTTTCACAGGGCCGAACGCGGCCTCGTGCAGGTGGGTGATGTGGCCTCTCGGGATGTGTCGAAGAAGGCGTGGTGGGGACGCACCGTGCACACGCCGCAGGTGGGCGTCGCTGAAATTTCAAAGAAATTGATCCACGTGCGCGGCATGGTGGGCCTGGCGCACTCGGGCAACGCCGCCTACGCACACAGTCAGTTCTACATCATGAAAGCGACCGACGCGTCACTCAATGGCAAGTACACGCTGTTTGGCCGCGTGCGCGTCGGTATGCCGGTGGTGGATACGCTTCAGGTGGCTGACGTGCTGAAGCAGGCCACCATCAAAGAGGCAGTCCCGAAGTAGTCACGATCCCTTCCAGGTCCGGGTACCGGTTCACTATTTCCCGTTCGTAGAGGCCTGGCACGGTCTGGCCCAGCTGTGACCTGAGTACCGCGGCGTTCGCCACGGCCTTGGCTGAGAAGTGGTTGTTCATCAGCGCCATCACTTTCTGGCCCGCCTGCGCGGCCTCAGTGGCCGCCGCCGCGAATGGCTCCAATTCCGCGGGCGAATACAGGTAGTTGTACCGATCCTCCGACTGCTCATGGTTCCACCACGCGTCTGCGTTCCGTCCGTGCATCCGGAAATAAACGACCTCTGAGGTCGTTTCCTGAGCGCGCAGGGAAACGACCTCAGAGGTCGTTTCCGGATCGTCCGCCAGCACCAGGCTCGCGCGGCCGGCGGCCAGGCGGGCGGCCGTGTCGGCGCCGGGCGCGAACCAGGAGCGGTGGCGCAGTTCCACCACCAACGGGTAGTCGGCGAACGCGTCAAGTAGCCACGACAGGTAGTCGCGCATGGGCTCGTCGGCATGGAAGCCCGACGGAAACTGCACGAGTAGCGCAGCCATCCGGCCCGCATCGGTCAGGGGCGCCACACCTGCGCGGAACGCGTCTACGTCGCCCAGCGACAGGCTCCAGTCCTTCACCCCGGCGCGGGCCAGATACATGTCCGGGTGCGTAAACTTCTGGAACAGCTTGATCGCAAACTCAAAGTCCGCGGGTGTGCGGCCCACCCACTTGCCGACCAATCCGGGATCCGGCATCCGATAGAACGTCGAGTTCACTTCCACGATGTCGAAGTGCTCGGCGTAGTAGCGCAACTCATCAAACCCTCGCGGGCGCCGCGCCGGATAAAACACGCCATTCCACGTACCCTTGCCCGTCGGGTAGTTCCAGCCGGAGGTGCCGACGCGGATAGAATCAGTCACAGTGCTCACGGTTCACGAAATTTACCTCTCCGTTCAGGGCGAGTCCACTCACGTGGGACGGCCGTGTGTCTTCGTGCGGCTGACCGCCTGTGACCTGCGGTGCGTATGGTGCGACACGCCCTACGCCTTCACTGGCGGGAAGAAGATGTCGATCGACGAGGTCGTCGGCGCCGTTGGGGAGCGTGGGTGCCCGCTCGTCGAGCTGACCGGCGGCGAGCCATTGCTGCAGGCGGAGGCCATCCCCCTGATGCAGCGGCTGCTTGACGACGGATTCGAAGTGCTCGTCGAGACGGGCGGGCACCTGCCGATCGATCGGCTGCCCAAAGGCGTACACGCCATCATGGACGTGAAGTGCCCAGGCAGCGGGGAGGCCGCAAAGATGCACTGGCCCAACCTTGATGCCTTGTCGAAGGACCACGAAGTGAAGTTCGTCATCGCCGATCGCGCCGACTACGAATACGCGCGGCGCATCATCACTGACCACAACCTGGCGGCACGCGCCGGCGCCGTGCTGCTGTCGCCGGTCCATGGTGTGCAGCGCGCCGACGAAGTGGTGACGTGGATGCTGGACGACCACTTGCCGGCTCGCCTGCAGATTCAGGCGCACAAGTTCATCTGGACGCCGGAGACTCGCAGCGTATGAAACGCGCGGTCGTCCTGCTCTCGGGCGGCCTTGATTCGGCCACCGCCGCGGCCATGGCCCAGCGCGAGGGCTGGGAGCTGTTCGCCCTGACGCTGAAATACGGCCAGGTGCATCAGGCGGAGCTGCGGGCCGCGCGCCGAGTGGCTGAAGCGCTGGGCGTGACGCGGCACGTGGAACTCGACGTCGACCTGAAGGCCTTCGGCGGCTCGTCGCTCACCGGCGACGGAGCCATCCCGAAAGACGACGTGGATGCGCCCGGCATTCCTTCCACCTACGTCCCGGCGCGCAATACCGTCTTTCTGTCACTCGCGCTGGCCTGGGCCGAGGTGCTCGGCGCCGAGCGCATCGTCATTGGCGTGAACGCGATCGACTACTCGGGATATCCCGACTGCCGACCCGAGTACATCGCCGCGTTTGAATACCTGGCCAGTCTGGCGACAAAGGCCGGCGTTGAGGGGCGCGCGCTCCGGCTCTACACGCCGCTGCAGCATCTCACCAAGGCCGGCATCATTCGACTGGGCACCGAACTGCGCGTAGATTTCAGCCTGACCCACAGTTGTTACGACCCCCTCGAGGACGGCCGGCCCTGCGGCCACTGCGACAGCTGCCTCCTGCGGGCCAGAGGCTTCGCCGAAGTCGGAGTGGTTGATCCTGCATGACCCATCGCCTGTACTACACCGACGCGTTGCAGACCACCTTCGAGGCGACCGTGCTCTCTTCGGCACCGCGTGACGCGAGCCGTCACAAAGTCACACTCGACGTCACGGCGTTTTACCCCACGTCCGGTGGTCAGCCCTTCGACACAGGATCGCTCGGTGGCCAGGCCGTGCTGGACGTTGTGGATGGTGACGACGGGCTCATCACTCACGTGGTGGCTGGACTGCTGGAGCCGGGACAGACCGTCACGGGCATCATCGACTGGCCCCGGCGGTTCGATCACATGCAGCAGCACACAGGGCAGCACATCCTGTCGGCGGCGTTTGAGCGGACGTGTGGCGTGCGCACCGAGAGCTTCCACCTTGGGGCCTCGACCTGCACCATTGACCTCGCGCGCGAGGTGACGCCGGCCGAGATTGTCCGAGCCGAGGGCCTGGCCTCGGCCGTGGTCTTCGAGGATCGCCCGGTCCAGGTCCGCTTCGTGAGCGAGCAGGAAGCGGCCGCGTTACCGTTGCGCAAAGACCCGACCAGGACCGGCACACTGCGCCTGGTGGACATCGATCGCTTCGACGTGTCGGCCTGCGGGGGCACGCACACGCCAACCACAGGGCGGGTCGGCGTGATCGCCGTGTCGGGCTGGGAGCGGTTCAAGGGTGGCAGCCGTATTGAATTTGTCTGCGGCCAGCGCGCGCTCGCTTCGCACAGGCAACTCCGCGATGTGGTGGCGGGACTCGTTCGCCAGTTGACGGTGGCGCCATTAGCGCTTGGCGCTGCGATCGAACGCATGCAGGCCGAGAATCGTGCGAACCAGAAGGTGATTCGCCAGTTGAGAACGGCGACCGCGGAACACCACGCCGCGCAGTTGGTGGCGGCGGGCGAAGACATGGGGCGATTCCGCCGTGTGCTGGCCACAGGCGCCGGCGACGACATCGACGCGCTCAAGACTCTGGCATCCGCCATCGCGGCCCATCCCGGCTGCGTGGCCGTGGTCATCGGGGACGGTACTCCGGTACCGGTGCCCGTACCCGTGGTTGTGGCGCGCGCGGCAGACGTCGCCTTTGACGCCGGCGCGTGGGTGAAGCAGCTCACGGCCGCGTGTGGCGGCAGGGGCGGTGGTCGTCCGGAATCGGCGCAGGGCGGAGTGGCGGCATCACCCGTCGACATCCTCGTGTTTGCCCGCGACTCTGTCAGGTAGCCGCGATACAATTCGATTTCCGTGCTCGCATCTGTCTATCAATTCTTGTTCAAGTACCAGCCGCTGGTCTTCGAGCAGGGAGACTTCGTCTGGGGCAGCTCCCGCTGGATGGCCGGCCTCGTCCTGGCAGTCACGGGCGCGGCGGTGTACGCGCTGCTGACCTACCGCAACGTGCGTGGCCACGGCACGCGCGACCGCGCGGTGATCGTGGGACTACGTATCGCGGCGCTCGCGGTGCTTGCCGTGTGCCTGCTGCGCCCCATGCTCGTGCTCACAGTGGCGGTGTCGCAGCAGAATTTTGTGGGCGTGTTGCTCGATGACTCCCGCAGCATGCAGGTGGCGGATCTTGAAGGCCATCCGCGCGGCAACTATGTCACCGAAAACTTCGGAACCACGGCCAGTCCGCTGCTCGCGAAGCTCGCCGAGAAGTTTGTCGTTCGTACGTATCGTTTCTCCTCGTTCACCGAGCGCCTCAATGCGGCCGGCGACTTGACCTTCGATGGCACGGGCAGCCGCCTCGGCGACGCACTGGGTCGCGCGAAAGACGAACTCTCGGGGCTGCCTCTCTCGGGTCTCATCGTCGTCTCTGACGGCGCGGATACGTCTGAGGCCACGCTCGATTCGTCGATCACCGACCTGAAGGCCGAGTCCATTCCCGTGTTCACGGTCGGCGTGGGCGAAGAGAAGATGACGCGCGACATCCAGGTCAGCCGCGTCGAAACGCCGCGCCAGGCACTCAAGGGCTCCTTCCTCGTGCTTGATGTCGTCATCACGCAAACGGGATTTGAAGGCCAGACACTGCCGCTTGTCGTCGAGAGCGAAGGCCGCGTGGTGGACACGCAGGATGTGCCCATGCCGAACAACGGCGAGGCCGCCACCGTGCGTGTGCGGTTCAAGGTGGACGAAAGCGGCCTGCGCCGGTTCAAGTTCCGCATTCCCGAGCAGGCCGGTGAGCAGGTACCGCAGAACAACGCGCGTGAGAACGTCATTGAGGTGCTCGATCGCCGGGTGAAGCTGCTGTACCTCGAAGGCGAGCCACGCTTCGAGGCCAAGTTCATCAAGCAGGCGCTTGAGGCCGATCCCAATATTCAGGTGGTGCTGTTGCAGCGCACGGCGGCGGCCACGCCATCGTCTCCCACGAAATTCCTGCGACTGGGAATCGATACACCGGACGAACTGATCGAGGGATTCCCGCTCAAGGAAGAAGACCTCTTTGCGTACTCCGGGTTGATCCTCGGCAGTGTCGAGGCGAGCGCGTTTACGGTCGAGCAACTGCGCATGATTGCCGACTTCGTCGGCCGGCGCGGCGGCGGGTTACTGACCCTTGGTGGCCGCCGGTCGTTTGCCGAGGGCGGCTGGGGTGGCACTCCCGTGGCTGACGCCATGCCGGTGGCGTTGAACGCCGCAGCCAACGCGCGGTCCGGCGACTACTTTTCGCACGTGGCCATCGAACCGGCGCGTGCGGGACTGGCGCATCCGCTGGCGCAACTGGCGTCCACCGAAAAAGGTTCGATAGAGGCGTGGGGCAAATTGCCGCGCCTGACGAGCGTCAACCCGATCAGTGCCGTGAAGCCCGGCGCCTCGGTGTTGCTCAAAGGCGAGGACGAGAGTGGCCGTGAGCAGCTCATTCTGTCGGCGCAGCGCTACGGCAGGGGCAAGGCGGTGGCGTTCGCCGTGCAGGACTCGTGGCTCTGGCGCATGCACGCGACGATGCCTGCGACCGACCTGACGCACCACCAATTCTGGCAGCGGTTGCTCCGGTGGGTGGTGGATGGCGTGCCGGGTGTTGTGGAAGTGTCGAGCGCACCCGAACGCGTGGAGCCGAAAGAGCCCGTCACGCTCACAGCCCAGGTAGGCGACAAGAAATACACTGATGTGAACGACGCCAGGGTTGTCGCGTCCGTGCGCTCGCCGACCGGTGTGGTCAGTGACGTGCCGATGTCCTGGACCGTCAAGCGCGATGGCGAATACCAGGCGACGTTTGCGCCGGCCGAAGAGGGCACCTACGAAGTGCGGGTGACGGCCACAAAGAATGGCGAAACGCTGGGGTCATCGGTCACGCATCTGCGGGCTGCGCCGAGCGACCGCGAGTATTTCGACCCGGCCATGCGCGGCTCTCTGCTGCGGCGCCTGGCCGAAGAGACCGACGGCAAATTCTTCAAGTCTGCTGCCACCTCCGGGCTTTCCGATGCTCTGACGATGAGCGGACGGGGTGTGACGGTCGTAGAAGAGAAGGACCTGTGGGACATGCCGGTGTTGTTCCTGCTGCTGGTGGCTCTGACCGGCAGCGAGTGGCTGTATCGCCGGGCGAGGGGGTTGGCATGAGTCGGACAAGTCATCGGGCGGCGTGGGCGCTGATCCTGGGCGCCGTGATCGTGTCTCTCGGGTTGACGGCGCACGCCCAGCGCGGCGGCAACAATCGCCAGCGCGGCGGTGGCGACGAGCGCTTCCAGACCGGCGGCCAGATCCACGGCAACGTGCCGTACGACGGCCGGTTCACGTTTGTGCGGTTGATGTACCGAGGGTTCGGCCGTGGCGGCACGAGCTGGATTCACGATTATCCGCGCGGTGATGAGCACTTCATGAAGATCATCAACGCCGTGACGCTGTTGAATCCGCACATGGATGGCGAAACCAACATCCTGGCGCTCGACGACCCGGAGCTGTTCAACTACCCGGTGGCCTACATGGCCGAGCCGGGCTTCTGGCAGATGTCGGAAGGCGAGCTGGCGGGGCTCAAGGCCTATATCGACAAGGGCGGGTTCCTGATTTTCGACGACTTCCGCTTCGAGCATTGGTACAACTTCGAAGCGCAGATCAATCGCGTGTTCCCAAGAGCCATCTGGCACGAAATGACCGCGGATCATCCGGTCTTCCACTCGTTCTACGACATCAATTCGCTCGACATCATCCCCCAGTATTTTCAGAACTATGGCAAGCCGATTTTCCGCGGGTTGTTCGAGGACAACGACCCGAAGAAACGACTGATCGCGATTGCCAACTACAACACCGACCTCTCGGAGTTCTGGGAGTTTGCCGACAGCGGCGTGCGGGCGATCGAAGAGACGAACGAGGCGTTCAAGCTGGGCGTGAACTACATCATTTACGGAATGACGCACTGAAGGGATCACACGTGAGCACAACCGCGCAAGACACTGTGAAGATGGAATCGGCCGACGACATCGCGCTGGCCGACAAGATGAATGCCGCGCGCGGGCAGATCATCGCCGAACTCAAGAAGTTGATCATCGGCCAGGACGAGACGGTCAACCTCATCCTCCTGTCGCTCTTTGTCGGCGGCAACAGCTTGATTGTCGGTGTGCCCGGCCTGGCCAAGACGCTGCTGATTCGGACGCTGGCGCAGGTGCTGGACCTCAAGTTCAACCGCATCCAGTTCACGCCCGACCTGATGCCGTCTGACATCACCGGCACGGACATCATTCAGGAAGATGCCGCCACCGGCCGTCGCCAGATGGCGTTTGCGCCAGGACCCATCTTCGCGAACATCGTGCTGGCCGACGAAATCAACCGGACGCCGCCCAAGACGCAGGCCGCGCTGCTTGAAGCGATGCAGGAACACCGCGTCACCATTCAGGGCCGCACCTACAACCTCGAAGAGCCGTTTTTTGTGTTCGCCACGCAGAACCCGATCGAGCTTGAGGGCACGTATCCGCTGCCCGAAGCGCAGCTCGACCGCTTCATGTTTCACATCGTGATCGAGCACCCGCCCGAGGATGAGGAGTTCGAGGTCGTGCGCACGACCACCGCGATCCTCGATCCCCAGTTCCAGCGACCGGTCTCTGGCGCAGAGCTGGTGGCCTTTCAACGACTGGTCCGGCGCGTGCCCGTGTCGGAACCTGTCATGCGTTACGCGCTCCGACTGGTGCGCACCAGCCGGCCGAAGGCGGCCGACGCGCCCGAGTCGGTCAAGAAGTACGCCGCGTTCGGCGCCAGCGTCCGGGCGGCGCAGTACCTCATCCTGGGCGCCAAGGCGCGCGCACTCACCAGTGGCCGGTATCACGTGAGCTTCGACGACATCAGAGCGTTGGCCCATCCCGTGATGCGGCACCGTGTGCTGACGAACTTCCGCGCCGAATCCGAAGGCATCACGAGCGACGTGCTCATCGATGACTTGCTGAAGTCTGTGCCGCTGCCCAAGTCGGGCATGTAACGCAGGTCGCAGCAGCAGGACGCCACAATGGAGCGCCACGAGCAGTCGGGAGCGATGCCGGGGGCGAGGTTTGTCGACCCGAAAGTGCTGTCGCGCATCGGCAGCCTCGACCTGCTCGCCCGCAACGTGGTGGATGGGTTCATCAACGGCCTGCACCGCGCGCCGCACTTTGGCGCGTCCATCGACTTCGCCGAACATCGGGGCTATGTGCCGGGCGACGATATCCGCCGCGTAGACTGGCGGCTCTACGCGCGCACCGACAAGTATTTCGTCAAACAGTACGAGGCCGACACCAATACGAACTTCGCGGTGCTGCTCGACATCTCGAAGTCGATGACGTTCGGCAGTGATGGCGGCGTGACCAAGATCGACTACGCGCGGTATCTGGCGGCGTGCCTCGCCTACATGGCGCACCGGCAACGGGACCGCGTAGGCATTGTGACCTTCGATGAAGAAGTGGTCACCTACGTGCCGCCCTCAGCGAAACATTTCGACGTGTTGCTGCACACCCTGGATCGGGCGCAACCCGTGCGGGCAGGCCGATTGCGGGCGCCGCTGGAGAACATCGCCGAACACTTCAAGCGCCGCAGCGTGGTGGCGCTGATTTCGGATCTCTACGAGGAGCCCGGCGAAATCGTCGAGGCGATCAAGCCCTACCGGTTCCTGGGCAACGACATCATGGTGTTCCATGTGCTGGACCAGGCCGAACTCGACTTTCCGTATCGCGAGGCGTCGCGCTTCCAGGACCTTGAAACCGGCGAGGAAGTGCCCATCGTGCCCGAGTCGCTGCGGGCGCAGTATCGCGAACTGATCGCCGCGCACATCGACGCGCTTCGCACGAAGTTCTCGGAAATTCGGGTGGACTACACACTCGTCAACACGTCGCGCCCGTTGGACGATGCGCTGTTTAGTTACCTTGCGAACCGCGAGCGCATGATGCGGGTGAGATAACCCATGTCGTTTCTGACCCCGCTGTTCCTCCTCGGCCTTGGCGCGCTGGCCATTCCGGTGCTCGTGCACCTGATCCAGCGCGAACGCAAGACGCCGGTGGAATTTCCGTCGCTGATGTTCCTGCGGCGCGTGCCATACCAGTCGGTGCAACGCCGGCGCATCAATAACTGGCTCCTGTTCCTGCTGCGCTCGGCCGCCGTGCTGCTCACCGTGCTCGCGTTCTCACGGCCGTTTGTCAGCCAGACGCCCGTGCAGGCGTCGATGGCCAACGCCGGCGCCCGCGAGGTGGTGGTGCTGCTCGATCGATCGGCCAGCATGGGCTACGGCGACCACTGGCAGCGCGCAAAGGACGAAGCAAAGAAGGTGATCGACGGGCTTGGCAATGGAGACCAGGCCACCCTGGTGTTGTTCGACCGCAGCGCCGAAGAGAACGTGCGGGCCACCGGCGACAAGACGCGCCTGCGCGCGGCAGTGGATGCCGCAGAACTCTCGGCGGCAGCCTCACGGTACGCCCCGGCATTGCGGCTGGCGCAGAGCCTCCTCTCGCGCTCAACGCTGGGTCGCAAGGAAGCGGTCGTCGTCAGCGACATGCAGCGCACCGGGTGGGACCGGCCCGAACAGATCCAGTTTCCGGAAGGGACCACGTTTACGCCGGTGTCGGTGGCAGCCACGGACACGGCGAACGTGTCAGTGACGTCGGTCACGTTCAATCGCACGCGTTTCGCCAATGAAGAGCGCGTCATCGTAACCGCCGCCATTGCGAACCGCGGGCCGAAGCCGGTGGAGGGCGTGCCGGTGGTGCTCGAGATCGATGGCCTGGAGGTGGCGACCTCGCGGGCCACACTGACACCCGGCGTGACGAACGCGGTGACGTTCCCGGCATTTACACTGGCGCAGTCGTTTGTGCGCGGGCGCGTGAAAGCGGGCACCGACAACCTGGCGGCCGACAACGTGTTTCAGTTCGTGCTGTCGCCCGCAAGGCCCACGGCCGTGATCATTGCCGTGCGCGATGGTGCGGCGGCCGCCGAGAGCCTGTATCTCGCCGCAGCGCTCGACGTGGGTTCACCCCGGCAGTTCGATGTGCAGATTGTGCCGATGTCGAAGCTCACCGCGCCGGCCATTTCGCGCGCACGTGTGCTCATCGTGAGCGATGCGACCATGCCGGGCACGCTCGGACCGGCGCTCAAGAGTTTTGTGGAGCGCGGAGGCGGAATCCTGTCAATCGTTGGTTCTCGCGGGGGACCGCTCGATGGAGAGGGCGCGCTCCTGCCTGGGACGCTGTCCGACCCGAAAGACGCCGCCGGTGGCCGACCCGAAACGCTCGGCGTGATCGACTTCAGCCACGTGGTCTTTGAGTTGTTCAAGACGCCCAAGAGCGGCGATTTGTCCGGTGTCCGGTTTTTCCGGTATCGGCCCATTTCACCCGCCGCCGGAGACCTGGTGCTGGCCCGTTTTGCAGACGGTTCGGTGGCCATGGCCGAGCGTCGTGTCGGCGCTGGAAAAGTCATCGCGTTTGGGTCCACACTCGATAGCGACTGGAACGATTTGGTCCTCAAGCCCGTGTTTGTGCCCATGCTGCATCAGGTGGCGCGGTACCTCGGGCAGGTGGAAGAGCAGCCCGCCTGGCAGAACGCCGGGCAGGTGGTGGATGTGTCGCAGCGGGTGGCGGCGCTGACCGCTGGTGGCACCGACGAGCGCGTGACGTCAGCGCTTGTCGTGGCGCCCGGTGGCGACCGCCAGACGGTCGGTGGCGCGGCCGGCATGTCGGTGGAGTTGCGAGAGCAGGGATTCTACGAGGTGCGGCCGCAAGGCGCAGCGGCCTCGGGACGGCCGTTTACGCTGGCCGTCAACATCGACCCGACCGAGTCTGACCTGGCGTCGATGGACGCCCAGGAGTTCACGGCCGGTGCCACCGGGAAGGCGTCGCTTGTCAGTGCGGGTGTGCCCACGGACGTCAAACCGGCTGAGAGTGAACGGCGTCAGTCCATCTGGTGGTTCCTGTTGCTCATCGGGTTTGTATTGCTCGTCGCTGAAAGCATCATCGCGAACCGGCTCTCGCAGAAGCCGGCGTTCGGTATTCGGTAGCGCGGGGTTGAGCCCCGCCGACAGGAGAAGCGTATGAACGCCACAGGTCTTGGAAGCGATCCACGCGCGCAACTGACCGCTGTCATCAGCGAGGTGCGCAAGCGCTGGCGGATGAAGACGGCGCTGCGTGGCGGCGCGCTGGTGCTCGGCGGCACCGCGATCATCCTGCTGGGATCGGCGCTTGGCATCGACGCCCTGAGGTTCTCCCCGGGCGCCATCATGGGCTTCCGCATCGCCGCACTGGTCGCCATTCTGGCCCTGGTCGCGGTGTGGCTCGTCGCGCCGTTGCGCCGCCGTGTCAGCGACAATCAGGTGGCGCTCTACGTGGAAGAGCATGAGCCGTCGCTTGAAGCTTCCATCCTCAGCGCCGTGGAGACGGTTGACACCGCCGGGTCGTCGGCCTCGCCGCAGTTGATCGAGAAACTCGTTGAGCAGGCGATCGAGCGCTGCCGCACGCTCAACACAAGCCGGACCATCGGCCAGCAGGCCCGTCGCCGTTTTGCCACGGCCATCGTCGCCGTGGTGGTCGCTCTTGGGGCCGCGTTCAGCTTCGGACCCGAGTCGCTGCGGCAGGGTTTGTCGGCGCTGCTGCTGATTATTCCCGCCGAGGCAGCCAGTCCCTATTCCATTGAGGTGTTGCCTGGGACGATGACCGCGCCGCGCGGGTCGGACCAGAACGTGAAGGCGCGCCTGGTCAACTTCAGCTCAGACGAAGTGATGCTGATGATGCGCACCGGATCCGAGGGCGACTTCCAGCGTGTGCCGCTCGTCCGCGGGCTCGAGTCGGGCATGTTCGAAGGCATGCTCTTCGACCTGATGCTCAACGTGGAGTACTACATCGAGTCGGACGGCATCCGGTCGGGCACGCACGTGATCACGCTGGTCGATCTGCCGGCGGTGAAGACGCTGGATCTGGAGTATCGCTTCCCCGCATACACGCGGCTGCCGCCGCAGGTGGTTGAAGGCGGCGGCGATGTGGCCTCGCTCAAGGGCACGACGGTCAATCTGAACATCGAGTCCACCATGCCGACGACCGGCGGGCGCATTGTGATGGGCGATGACCGGACGATGCCCCTGACGTTGCAGCCGGATGGGAAGCTCACCGGCAGCTTTGTCGTGGACAAGAAGGGGTTCTACCGGATCGAACTTGAAGGCCCGAACAAAGAAGCCGTGGCGGCGTCGCCGTCCTACACGATCGATGTGATTGAAGACATGGCGCCCACGGTCAAGTTCGTGAAGCCGGGACGCGACTCGTCGGCGAGCGCGGTGGAAGAAGTGTTCCTGGAAGCCAGGGCCGATGACGACTATGGCGTGAAGGCGCTGGACCTGGTGTATTCGGTGAACGGTGGCGAGGAAAAGACCGTGCGGATGTACGCCGCCGGAGAGACGCCGCGCGCTGAAGTGTCGGCCGGCCACACTGTGTACCTCGAAGAACTGGGCGTGAAGGTGGGCGACTCGGTGTCGTATTACGCCAAGGCGTCAGACAACGACAGCGTTGCCGGCGGCAAGGTGACGACCAGCGATATTTACTTCGTGAAGATCCGGCCGTTCCAGCAGGCGTTCCGGCCTGGCCAGTCTGCCGAAGGGGGTGGTGGCGGTGGCGGAGGCAGTGGCGAGCAGGAGGGCCCGGGCGCGTTGTCGGAGAAGCAGCGCCAGATCATCTCGGCCACGTTCAACCTCGAGCGCGGCAAGGCCAAGGCCGCGGCAGAGCAGTTCAAGGAAGACGCCGTCGTCGTTGCGCTGTCGCAGTCAAAGCTGCGCGATGAAGTGGCCGCGCTGATGCAGCAGATGACGCAGCGCCTGGGTGGCGATTCGGATTTCCAGCCCATAGCGCAGTCGCTCAAGAAGGCGTCGGACGCGATGGTGCTGGCCGAAAAGGAACTGCGCTCGCAGAAGGCGAAGGAAGCGCTGTCGCCCGAGCAGGTTGCGCTCAAGCATCTGCAGGATGCCGAGACCAGCTACGAGGTGGAAGTGCGCGAGCGCCAGCAACAGCAGGGTGGCGGTGGTGGCGGTGGCGGCGGCCAGATGGCGGAAGACCTGGCCGATCTGTTTGAGCTTGAGCGCGACCGTCTGGCGAACCAGTACGAGTTGCAGCAGCGCGCCAATGAACAACAGGCAGGCGGCGCGCAGGCGGATCAGGAAGTGGATGAGTTGGCGAAGCGCCTGAAGGAACTGGCCCAGCGTCAGTTGCAGGAGGCCGAGCGGCAGCGCCGGCAGGCCGCGGCCCAGCAGGGTGCGGCAGGCAGCGGGTCTGGCCAGCGGCAGCTCGCAGAGGAACTGGAAGAGCTGGCGCGCCAGCTCGAGAAGCTCAGCCGCGACCAGCAGCGCGAGCAGCAGCAGCGCCAGCAGTTGGCCGAAGAAGCGCGTCGCCTCCAGGAGGCTGCGAACACCGCTCGGAAGGCGGCAGCCAGCGGCCAGCAGGACGCCGGAAGCCAGGCGTCGGCGGCGGCGAAGCAGTTGCAGGACGCGCAGCGTCGTCTGCAGAATGCGATGAGTGGCAATCCGCAGCAGGCGGTGCAGGATGCGCAGCGCAAGGCCCAGGAGCTGGTGCAGGAACAAAAGGCTGTGCAGTCGCAGGCGCAGAACCTGCCGCAGCCCGGCGCCGCACGCGACGAGCAGGTGAAGGCCATCGGCGAGCGCAAGGACGAGATGGAGAAGAAGGTGGCCGACCTGCGGCAGCAGCTCACCCGCGCGGCGGGGCAGATGCGCGGCGACCAGCGTGACGCGGCCAACAAGATGCGCGAGGCTGCCGACGGTATTCGCAACGATCAGGTGCAGGAGAAGATTCGGTACTCCAAGGGCGCGCTGACCGGCAATGCCGAGCACTCGCGCGGCTACGAGCAGCAGATCGCGAATGACCTGAAGGACCTTCAGGACACGATTGGCCAGGCGTCCGAGGCGATGAGCCAGGGTATGCGTCAGAACGCGCAGACGCAGGCACTCGATCAGGCGCGGAATCTGTTGCGCGGCATCGAGTCGCTCAATGAGCGGATGCAGCAGCAGGGCCAGCAAGGCCAGCAAGGCCAGCAGGGTCAACAGGGCCAGCAGGGCCAGCAGGGTCAACAGGGCCAGCAGGGTCAACAGGGCCAGCCAGGCCAGCAAGGCCAGCAAGGTCAGCAGGGCCGGCAAGGCCAGGGCGGGCGTGAGGGTCAGGCTGGACAGCAGATGACTGATGGCCGCGGCAATCCCACTGGCGGCATGCAGCGCGGTCCGGCGATGGCGGGCGGTTCCAATGGTGATGCCCGCAACACCGGTCAGCAGTACTCGGCTGAAGCCATTCGCCAGTTCCGTCGCGAACTTGCGGAGCGTACGATGGATGCGCAGGCGCTGCGACAGGCCTTGCAGCAGGCGGGTGTGCCGGCGAAGGACCTCGAGGACGTGGTGCGGCAGCTCCGTCAGCTCGACAACGACAGCGCGTTCCGCGATCCGCTTGGCGTCCAGGAACTGACCAACGCCGCGCTCGAGACGCTCAAGAAGTTCGAGTTCGACCTTCGCAAGAAGCTCGATCAGTCGAGCAACGCGCTCTTCCTCAACGCCAACGAAGAGATCCCGGCCAACTTCAGGAATCTCATCGAGGAATACTACAAGTCGCTCGCGAAGAAGGGCGGAGGTAAGTGACTGGGGAACTGAGGAAATGTTGAGGATTGTGAAAGCCTGGCGACTGGGGCTGTTTGCCGCCGCCGTGCTCGTGTCGGCGTCGGTGGTCGGCGCGCAGCAGAAACCCGACTTCACGGGCACGTGGGTGGTTGTCAGTCCTGCCGAGGCGGCGGGGCAGGAACAGGTCGTGCGTCACACGGCCACCACCCTGTCCACCGGTCACGAGTCCACGGGCGACGGCCACAACGCGGCCTACAAACTCGACGGCAGTGAGAGCCGCAACGAACTCACCTCTCATGGTCAGGCGATTGTCACCATCTCGAAAGCGGTGTGGGATGCGAACACGGTGGTCATCACCATTGCCACCACGTACCCCGACGGCCGGAAGCTGGACTCGAAGCAGACCTGGTCCATGGACGAAGCGGGACGCCTCGTGATCGAGCACAGCCAGACGATGACCGGACAGCCGGCGCGGTCGGGCACCGTCGTTCACACGAGGAAGGTCAAATAGGGCAAATGTCGCCGCGACGACACTCGGGACTCTGGCTTGAGAACCAGCCAGAGCTACGTGTCGCGAGACACTTCCGTGCGTAGCTCGGCC
>CAZAZR010000058.1:0-23528 GCA_964489685.1 uncultured Solibacteraceae bacterium
GACTACGAGTGTATGGCCGCGCCGTGCACTGCGTGCGCCGCCTCACCCACCGCCTCGGACATGGTGGGATGCGCGTGAATGGTGCGGATCAGTTCTTCCACCGTGCACTCGAGCCTCAGCGCGACGCCCGCCTCCGCCACCAGCTCGGTCGCCCTGGGGCCAATCATGTGCACGCCGAGTATTTCGTCGTACTTCTTCTCGGCGACGATCTTCACGAAGCCTTCGGTCTCGTTGGCAATCTTCGCGCGCCCAAGCACGCCGAACGGGAAGACACCGACCTGCACATCGAACCCGCGCGCAATCGCCTCCTGCTCGGTCAGGCCGATGCTGCCGATTTCAGGATCGCAATAGGTGCAGCCGGGCACCTGATCGTAGTTGATCGGTCTCACGTCCATGCCCGCCAGGCGCTCGGCCAGGACGATGCCTTCGGCCGATGACAGGTGCGCCAACTGGGGATGGGCGCCATTGCCCATCGTGATCACATCCCCCACTGCAGATACGCCCGGCACGTTCGTGCGGAAGAGCGAATCCACCTTGATGTAGCCGCGCTCCATCTCAAGGCCCACATCTTCGGCGCCAAGGCCGTCGGTGACGGGGCCACGACCGGTGGCCACCAGCAACTTCGACACCGTGATCGTCTCGGCCTTGCCGTCGGCCCCCTGCATCTCGATGGTCACGCCGCCGTCTTTGACAACCGCGCCGGTCACCCTGGTGCCCGTCCGCACGGCGATGCCGCGCTTCTTGAACGCCTTTTCCAGCTCCGCCGACACCGCTTCATCCTCATTCGGCACCAGACGTGGCAACAACTCGATGACGGTGACGGCACTGCCGAACCGCCGATAGATCGACGCAAACTCCACGCCCACCGCGCCGCTTCCCATGATGGCCAGCGAGGCCGGCACTTCGTTCAACGCAATCGCGTGATCGCTCGTGATGATGTGGGTGTGATCGATGTCGATGCCGGGAACACTCCGCGCGTACGAACCGGTGGCGACGATGATCTCTTTTGCCTGCAGGGTCTGCGGGGCGGCTTCGGGCGACGTGACGTGAACCTGGCCGCTGCCGCCAAGACGGGCGCTGCCCTTCACCCAGTCGATCTTGTTCTTCTTGAAGAGAAACTCGATGCCTTTGGTGAGCCCCGTCACCACCTTGACGCGGCGCGCGTTCACGCGAGCCATATCGATGGAGGGCTTGACGTCGCCCAGCACGATGCCCCATTCCTTTGCGTCCTGCGCAATCTTCAGCGCGTGGGCGTTCTCGAGCAGTGCTTTGGTCGGAATGCAGCCCCAGTTGAGGCAGGTGCCGCCCAGGGTCGGCTGACGCTCGACCACGGCGGTCTTGAGGCCCAGCTGCGATGCGCGAATGGCGGCGACATAGCCGCCCGTGCCCGCGCCAATGACCACTACGTCGTATTCGTGTACCACGGTGTACGTTAACAAAAAAAGACACCCGTGGGCCAGCGTGACGCCAGACCACGGGTGTCAACTTGTGGGCCACACGCGGCGGCCACGCGCGTCGTGAATCGTCCTACTTGCGCGGAAGGACGGCGTCCTTCAGCTGCTTGGCGATCCGGGCCTTGACCACGGTCTTGGCCGGAATCTTGATCGTCTCGCCGGTGGCCGGGTTGCGCCCGTCTCGCGCCAGTCGGTTCTGAACCACCAGCTTGCACATGCCGGGAACGGAGAACTCGCCTGTCCGTTTGAGCTCCTTCTCGGACAACACCAGCAACTCTTCAAAAAGGTCCCGCACTACAGTGCGCTTCAAGTCGAACTTGTCAGCGAAGTGGGCGAACAACTCCATCTTCCCCATGCGCCTGGCGTCTGCCATCGGTGTCTCCATTCCTGAATCCTAGGAAAAATTTGTCGGCTGTCGTGGTGGGCGGCCGGTATCGTAGCCCCGTCCCCCCCGTCAGTGTCAAACTTGGCTCCCACGTCCTGCCATCTACAATATCAGCATGGCCGCACCGCTCGACACATTCCCGAATCCCCGCCCCGACCGCGACTACGATATCGACATCCGCTGCCCGGAGTTCACCTCCATGTGCCCGAAGACGGGCCTGCCGGACTTTGGCGAGATCCGCATCCAGTACATACCTGACCAGACCTGCCTCGAACTGAAGGCCCTCAAGTACTACCTGCTCGACTACCGGAACCAGGGGATCTTCTACGAAGCGGCCACCAACAAGATTCTGGATGACCTGGTGCAGGCGTGCCACCCCAGGCGGATGACCGTGACGGGAGCGTTCACCGCGCGCGGCGGCATCACCACCACGGTGGCGGCCACGCACCCCTCACGCTGATCTGGCCCTTCCTTTGCTTTCTTAGAGGCGCGCAGGCGCCACACAGCCCGTGCGGACGGGCCAGAGTGGCAGATTCTGCAACGTCGAGCGCCTCGGGGAGTGGAAGAAGGTGCGAGACCTACCGGCACACGGCGACCTGATCTGGATTCGGCGCCGGCCATGGCGGGTGCAGTCCAGCCACACGGGGGCCGGCCTGACGCGCGTGGTGGTGACCGAGGCGCGCGCCGCCCGTCCGCGCACCTTTCTGCTGCCCGCCGAGCGCTGGACGCGCGAACGGTCCTTCCGCACTCGGCGCGTCTCACCCAACCGGGGGCTGGCGTGGCTCGGGGCGTGCACGGCCCGGGCGTCTGCCGCCTTCACGCCCACGGCCATTCTCACCGCGCACACGACACTGCTCGCGTATCAGCTCGAGCCCGCGCTCGCGATCCTTGCAGGCACCCGCCGCGTTCTCATCGCCGATGGCGTGGGCCTGGGCAAGACAGTGCAGGCCGCGCTCATCATCGCCGAGACGCTTCGGCGCCAGACCGACGCGCGAATACTCGTGCTGGTGCCACCGCCACTGATCTCGCAGTGGACCGACGAGTTGGAGACGCGTTTTGGTGTGTCGGCCTTCGCGGCAGATTCCGCGTCGTTCGCCCGCCTCCGGGCCGATCGGCCCTACCTGGTCAATCCGTGGGACAACCCCGGCGTGTGGCTGGTCTCACCCGACTACCTGAAACAGCCTCACATCATCGAGACGCTGCCGCGACGCGGGTTTGACGCGGTGGTGATTGACGAGGCGCACGCCATGGCCGGCAACTCACAACGGCGGTCGGCGATTGACGCCCTTGCCCGTTCGGCACACCACGTCATTCTGCTGACGGCCACACCTCACGACGGCGATGACACGCGGTTCCGTCGGCTGATGGATCTGGGTGCGACGGGCGCGAAAACCGACACGTTGGTGGTCTTCCGGCGAACAGGCGTGCCTCAGGCGCGTCGGACGCGGCGCCTGGATGTAAACGCAGGGCCGGGCCTCTCGGAGGCGCTTGAGGCCATCGACGCCTTCGAACGCACCGCGCAGCCGGCGGCGCCGAGCGAGGGCCTTCGCTTGATTTGCGGAGTCTTCCGAAAGCGCGCGCTGTCGTCGCTGGCGGCGTTCCGGGCCTCACTCGAGCGACGCCTGGCGGTGGTCAACGGCGCCGACGCTCGCCTGCCCGGCGACGACTGGGTGCAACTCGAGTTCTTCGGCGCAGACGTTGTGCCAGGCGACGAGTGGGCGGTGCTCGGTGGTGATGCCGGGCTGCCCGCCGCACACGAGCGCACATGGCTGCTGCGACTGCAAGGCGTTGCCGCACGTACTGCTGCCTCGGCGTACGGCGATCCGAAACTGGCCCGCCTGCGCACGCTCCTGCGACGATCGGGCGAACCGGCGGTGGTCTTCACCGAATATCGCGACACGTTGCAGGCGGTGGCCCATGCTCTGCCGGATTCGCGTCGTCTGGCGATATTGCACGGCGGCATGTCGGGCGCGGCACAGCGCCATGCCCTGCGCGAATTCCTGGAGGGTCGCGCCGATACCTTGCTGGCCACCGACGTGGCGAGTCAGGGCCTCAACCTCCAACATCGGTCGCGGTGGGTGGTGAACGTCGATATGCCGTGGACGCCCATGCGGCTGGAGCAGCGCGTGGGCCGCGTGGATCGCATCGGTCAAACGCGGCCCGTGCATGTGACGATGCTCGGCGTCCGCCATAGGGCGGACGCCGCGCTCCGGGCGCACGTGGCGGCGCGGCGGCACGTGAGTGCCGCCGCGCCGCTGCCGTCGTGCACGCGCTGGACGCGCGCTGCGGGGGGCCTCGCGCAGTGGTTCGCGCGCCAGCGGGCGATGGCCGCCCGCTGGCGCGGCCCGGACCCGACTACCGTGCCGCGCGCCGAGGTGCCGCTCGCGTTGATGCGTCGCCTGCTCCCGTCCGCTGCCGTCGGGGACCACCTCCCGCCACTGGTCACCATCGTGGAAATCCCACTCGTGAGTGGCACGGGCGATGTGATCGAGCGGCATCTGGGGTGGGTGACCGGCGCGGGGGGGCCGGACCCGGCGCTGGTCCGCCGTGCGCGGGCGCTCAGCGCCCGCGCGCGGCGGCGCCGGCAGCGACTGCATGCCGCGCGCGCGGCTGATGCCCCGGCTTCGTCACAGCAGCCGGGGCTGTTCGACGCGCGCGCGGTCGGGGCGGCGCGTGGCGACGCGCCGAGCGCCGCTGCGGCGTCAGGCGGGCCCGACGAGTGCGACGTAATCGTCGGGCCCGCCCGGCCGCTCCTGATCCTGGAGGCGCGCCGGTGACGCTGCCGGGCGTCGGCGGTGTGCTGCTGCCGGCGCGCTTTCTCGCCGAGCGCATCGCGCCGGTCGCCACCAGCGACCAACGCGCGCAAGCGCAATGGGCGCGATGGTGGCGCGACGTCTCGCACGCCTGTGGCCCGGCCACAGGCGTGCGAACGCTCTTCGACATCGCCGCGATGCCGTTGTTCGGCCGCCTCGGATTCCGCGCGCGCCAACCGAGGTTCCTGCCAGGGTCAGCCACTGCGACGCTCCTGACGCCAGGCGGAACGACGATCGCACTCCTCGTGAGGCCGTGGGCCGATCGCCCCCCAGCGTTGTTCCGCGAGGCCACCAACGCGGCCAGGCTCGCCGGCGCGGCGTGGTGCTGCGTGTTCGCGCCGCCCACGTTGTCCATCGTGCCTGCCACCGGCCACGTCACCCGACGCAGCCTCGACTTCACGTTTCCGGCGGCCGCCGACCCTGCGTCACTCGGAGCCTTCCTCATGTTGGCCAACGCGGCCGCGTTTGATGCCGGCGCACTCGATCACTGGCTCGACGCCGCGCGCTCAGACGCCGCACGCGTGCGCGTCGATCTGCAGCAAGGCGTTATTGACGCGCTGGGGGAACTCTCGCAAGTCCTGGCGCGAACCAGTCGAGTGCCCCCCACCGACGAGGCACTCACGCTCGTCTACCGCATCCTGTTCCTGATGTTTGCCGAGTCGCGCGACCTCGTGCCCCGCCATCATCCGGTCTATCGAGAGGCGTACACACTTTCGTCCCTGTGCAGCGAGGCCCTTCGCTCCACACCGGCGCGGGGCGGGTGGGACGGCCTGGCGGCCATCAGCCGCTTGTCGCGGCACGGCGGCCAGGTGGACACGCTGCAGGTGTTCCCATTCAACGGCCATCTCTTCTCGTCCCGGTCCGCACCAACGCTCGAGTCCACGCGCGGCGGAGCACGTCGCTCACGCGAGAGCGACGCACGAGACCTCGCCGTCAGCAAGGCCCTCGTCGCGCTGGGCACGCGCCGTGAGCCTGCGGGCCGCGTGGCCATCAGTTACGCCGACCTTGGCGTCGAAGAACTGGGGGCAATCTACGAACGGGTCCTGGACGTTGACACCACCACAACTCCCCAGCCTCACAAGCCATCTGGAAGGCGGCACTCCGCGAAGCGCAAGGACACGGGCACGTTCTACACCCCGCAAGTCCTGGCCGACTTCGTGGTCCAACGCACCCTCGCGCCCCTGGTGGAGGACGCCTCGGCCGATCGCATTCTCGAACTGCGCGTTGTTGATCCGGCGATGGGTTCGGGTGCGTTCCTCGTCTCAGCCCTTCGCTATCTGGGCGCCGCCTATGAGCGCGCGCTCATCCGTGAGGACCGTTGCGCGGCATCGGATCTCGCAGACACCGATCGCGCCGGGTTTCGACGACTCATCGCACAACAGTGCCTGTTCGGCGTGGATGCGAATCCGGTGGCCGTTCAGGTGGCGCGGCTCTCGCTCTGGCTGGCCACGCTGGCCCACGCCCGGCCACTCAGTTTCCTCGACCATCGACTTCGCAGAGGTAACAGCCTGGTCGGCGCGTCGCCTGCGGACCTGATGCGGGCGCCGGGCACGACCACACACGAATTGCCGCTGTTTGATACGGGCACGTCCCGCCTCGATATCATGCTGCGACGGGTGGTGCCGGCGCTTGCCGACTTGAGCAGGCACGCCGACGATTCGGTCGAGGACGTCCGGCGGAAGGAAGCCACCTGGGCGGCCCTGCGCGACGATACACACCCGCTGACGCGATGGCGGCTGGCGGTGAGCCTCTGGTGCGCGCAGTGGTTCTGGCCGGAAGGCACACGACGTCCCTCGCCCTCTGAGATTCGCGCCGCCGGCGAGGCACTCGCCCATGGCACTCGCGAGCTGGCCAACACGCAGGTCCATCGCTTTGCGGGCATCGCGAAAGCCACGTCGGCCGCGCATCAATATTTCCACTGGCCGCTCGAGTTCCCCGAGGTGTTCTACGACGCATCCGGCGCGCCCAGGCGAGACGCCGGATTCGACGCGGTGATTGGCAACCCTCCGTGGGAAATGGTTCGACGCGACAGTGCCTCAGGTCGCCGGTCTGCCGCGCGCGACCCGCTCGTGACGTTCGTCCGCGGGTCGGGACTGTTTCCCCTCTGTCGGCGCGGACACCTCAACCTGTACCAGCCCTTCGTCGAGCGGAGCCTGTCGCTGGTCCGGCCAACCGGGCGCGTGGGCCTTGTCGTCCCCTGGGGCTTCGCGGTGGACGACGGGGCCGGCGCGCTGAGGTCGGCGCTTGTTGATGCCGGCGCGCTCGACACCATTGTGGGCTTCGACAACGCGCGTGGGTTGTTTCCGATTCACCGTGGGCTGAGGTTCGCGGTTGTGGTCGCGGCACCCGGGGGACCCCGCCGCGATGCACGCGCGCGGTTCGGCGTGACAACCGCCGACGCCATTCAGCAGATGACCGCAACGGCTGACGACCCGTGGCCCATTCAATTGTCGAGTGAGGCACTGGCCGAGGTCGGTGGACCGTCCCGGCGCATCCCCGACCTTCGTCGTGACGATGACATGGCGTGGTTGCTGGACGTGATGCGGGCGCATCCTCCGGTGGGCAGCGCCGACGGATGGCAGGCGCGATTCAGCCGCGAGCTGAATGCCACCGATGATCGCGATGCCTTCGTGGCGATGCGCATACCAGGCGCGTTGCCCGTCGCGGATGGCAAACACATTGCGCCGTTCGTTGCGCACGTGGATCAGTGCGAGCGTTTCATCAAGGCGGATACGGCACGGCAACGCCTGCCCGATGGACGGTTCACTCGGCCACGGGTGGCCTATCGAGACGTATCAGGTGTGGGCAATCACTTCACACTCATCGCGGCCGTCATGCCCGCTGGCGTCGTCACCACCCACACGTTGTTCTGTCTGCGCAACGAACTTCCGATCGAGCAACAGCATTTCCTGTGCGGAGTCTTCAACTCGGCGGTGCTCAACCGCGTGGTGCGGTTGCTGATGGGGAGCCACGTGACGACCAGCTTGGTGGAACAACTGCCGGTGCCGCTGTGGTCGGCCACACCGGCGCAGCGGCGCATCGCCAGGGTCGCAGCCAGGCTGGCAGGAGCGGGCCTGCGCGACGCCGTTCGGGAACGCCTGACCGACCGACTCAATCAGGCGGTTGCGGCGCAATATGGGAAAAAGACTGAAAGGAACAGCGAAGACTCATTTTGATGGACTAAAACACTGTATTAATAGCTTTTTGACTATATCGTGTGACCATTATTATACTCATCGATGTGGAAGAGATGGCGATCTCGAAGTTCAAGGCGACGTGCCTCTCGGTCGTGGAACGAGTGCGCAAGACGCGTACGCCGATCCTGATCACGCGCCATGGCGTACCCGTGGCGCAGATCGGGCCGCCGCAGCCTGCCGAACAGCCGAAGAGCTGGCTTGGGAGCATGGCGGGCTCGGTTCAGATTCTTGGCGACATCGTTGGTCCGGTGTCGGACCCGGACGAGTGGGAGGCGACGCGGGATTGAGGCTGTTGCTCGACACCCACATCTGGCTCTGGAGCCTCTCGGATCCGCAGCGGTTGACCTCTCCCGTTCGTCGGGCCCTGGCCAAACCTGCAAATGAGCTGTGGCTGTCGCCTGTCAGTACATGGGAAGTGGTGCAGTTGCTGCAGAAGAAGCGGATCGCGATCGATGGCCACTTTGAGGCGTGGCTGCCGCAGGCTCGAGGCACGTTGCACGAGGCCCTGCTCTCTCACGACGTGGCGGCCGCCGCAGCGGACGTGCGGCTCCCACATGGCGATCCAGCCGACCGCTTGCTTGTGGCCACTGCCCGGGTCCTCAACCTGACGCTGGTCACCGCCGACGAACGTCTGATTGCCGCCAAACAGGTACCCACGCTCGCTAATCGCTGATCGTACGCCTGATCGTACGCACGTAGCTCGGCCTGAACCGCAAGGCCGAGTAATGGGCCCCGTGGGTTATAGTCCCTTCGCGTGCCCAACTACGGCTTCGTTATCGACCTGAAGAAGTGCATCGGCTGCCACGCCTGCACGATCGCGTGTAAAGCGGAGCACGACATCCCGGTGGGCGTGAACCGATGCTGGGTCAAGACGGTTGAAAAGGGACGCTTCCCCGACGCGCAGCGCCTTTTCCTGCCGGTGTTGTGCAACCAGTGCGCCGACGCGCCGTGCATGACGATCTGCCCGACGAGCGCGCTCTTCCGGCGCCACGACGGCATCGTCGACCTGCATGGCGACTCGTGCATCGGCTGCAAAGCCTGCATGGCGGCGTGCCCCTACGACCAGTTGTTCATCGACGAAAACACAAAGACCGCGGAGAAGTGCAACTTCTGCGCGAACCGGATCGAAAATCAACTCGAGCCGGCCTGCGTCAGTGTCTGCCCCACCGAGTGCCGCATCTTCGGCGATATGGATGATCCGACGACGAAGGTTGCGCAGATTGTCCAGCGCGAGGCCTTCACGGTGCGTAAGCCGGAGAAGGGGACCGGACCGAAAGTGTTCTACCTTGATGCCGACGACAGCATCATGCGGCCGGAGATTGCCTCGCGGCCATTCATGTTCAAGGAAGGCGGAGTGCACCTGCGACCCCTTGGTGCTCGCGAGCCCGACCCGCAATCGCCCGGCGATCCGCGCGTGGACTATGACGTGCCGCACAAGAAGGCGTGGGGGATCGATCTGGTGCTGTATCTGCTCACCAAGGGCATTTCAACGGGCGCCCTGTTTCTGGGCGCCGTCCTCTGGCTGATGGGCGACCGCAGTGCGCTGTCGGGACTGGCCGCGCCGTTGGTGTCGTCAGTCTTTTCTGCGTTGACCGCCGCGGTGCTCGTGATGGACCTGGAGCGGCCGGAACGCTTTTACTACATCCTCACACGGCCCAACTGGACCTCATGGATGGCCCGCGGCGCGTTCATCCTCACCGCCCATGGTGCCGTGGGCGGCCTGTGGGTGCTCGCCTGGCTGCTGGATGCGCCGGCGCTGATCACCTTGCTGGCGCTGCTCACGCTGCCGATCGCACTGGCGGCCACCGGGTATACGGGCCTGCTCTTCGCACAAGGGCTGGCGCGTGATTTGTGGCAGGGCCCGCACGCGACGATTGACCTCATCGCGCAGGCCGCCATGGAAGGCGCCGCGGCTCTGCTCATAGCGGCGGTCTTTACCGTGGCTGATCCGTGGGTGTTGCGAATGCTGGGGTGGACTCTCGCGGGCGCGACGGCGCTCCACGTGATGATCCTGATCTCTGAGAACTTGCTGGCCCCCAGTCCGACGCTCCATCATGAGCTCGCCGTCCGCGCCATCCGCCACGGAGCCTATGCGCGGATCTTCTGGGTGGGCGCCCTGGGTCTTGGCGGCCTGGCGCCGCTGGTCTTGTTTGCGGTGGCCGCCTCCACGGGCTTCTCGATGACGGCGCTCATCCCGATGGCCATTGTCACGCTGGCCGGCAGCCTCGCGTGGGAGTACATCTGGGTGGAAGCCGGCCAATGCGTGCCCATTTCTTAATGAGGCAATGAGGCATGAGGCGCCGGCGATGTTCGTAGGGCGGCTTGGGTTTCAAGGCCACCGAGACACGTGGAGATCCGCGCTTGACTGAGTTCAGAAAACATCCGCCGGTCGCCGACTGGGACAACTACGTGGACTTCGAGTCCACGAGCTGGCCGAAGAAGGACCGCCGCAACTACTGGATCATTCCCAGCATCTGCTTCAACTGCGAATCCGGCTGCGGCATCATCGCGTACGTCGATAAAGACACGCTGGATGTCCGCAAAATCGAGGGCAACCCGCTCCATCCCGGCAGTCGCGGCCGCACATGCGCCAAAGGCGTCGTCACTCCGAATCAGCTCGAAGATCCGGACCGCATTCTGTATCCCGTCAAGCGCGTTGGCAAGCGCGGCAGCGGGGAGTGGGCGCGCGTCACCTGGGACGAAGCGCTCGAAGACATCGGCGGCCGGATCCGCAAGGCCATCGTGGAGGGCCGACGACGCGAGGTGATGTATCACGTCGGTCGTCCAGGCGAAGATGGCTATGTGAACCGCGTGCTGCAGGCGTGGGGCATCGACGGGCACAACAGCCATACCAACGTCTGCTCATCGTCCGCCAGACTCGCTCACTTTCTCTGGACGGGCGCTGACCGACCATCGCCCGACTACGCCAACGCCCAGACGATTCTGCTGCTCTCGTCGCATCTGGAATCGGGTCACTACTTCAATCCCCACGCCCAGCGCATCATCGAGGGCAAGTCCAGGGGCGCCAAGCTCATCGTCATGGACCCGCGCATGTCGAACACGTCGGCCAAGGCCGACATCTGGATGCCGACCAAGCCGGGGACCGAGGCCGCGATCCTTCTCGCAATCGTGAGATTCCTGATCGACTCTGGCAAATACAACCGGGAGTCGGTGCGGCGCTGGGTGAACTGGGAGGTCTACCTTAAGGCGTGCCGACCGGATCTGCCCGCGACATTCGAGGCATTCGAAGACGCGCTGAAAGACGAGTACAAGGACTTCACACCCGAGTACGCCGAGCTGGAGTCGGGCGTGCCGGCACACAAGATCGTCGAAGCCGCCGAAGCCATCGTTGCATCGGGCACGGCGTTCTCCACCCACAGTTGGCGGGCGGCTGCGGCCGGACACTTGTGGGGTTGGCAGATCACGCGCTGCCTGTACCTCATCGTCGTGCTGATGGGCGCAATCGGCGAGAAGGGCGGCGTGAATCTGCACGTCACGAACAAGTTCGTGCCGAAGCACCCGAATCCGCCTCCGGCGCCCGAGTACTGGAACGAGCTGCTGTTTCCAAAAGAGTTCCCCCTCGCGTTCTTCGAGATGAGTTTCCTGTTGCCGCACTTCCTCAAGGAGGGCCGCGGCAAATTGGATGTGTACTTCACGCGCGTCTACAACCCGCTCTGGACCAATCCTGACGGCTTCTCGTGGATGGAGATGCTCGAGGATGAGTCGAAGATCGGAATGCACATCGCGTTGACGCCGATGTGGAGCGAGACCGCGTGGTTCGCCGACTACATCCTGCCGATGGGGCTGGGCACCGAACGACACGACACGATGAGCCAGGAGACGCATGCGGGTCGCTGGCTTGGATTCCGGCAGCCAGTGAAACGTGTCGCGCTCGAGAAGCGCGGTACACCCGTCACGCTGACGCACGAATCGAACCCTGGTGAAGTGTGGGAGGAATCCGAGTTCTGGATCGCGCTCTCGTGGAAGATCGATCCCGACGGATCGCTTGGCATTCGTCAGTACTTCGAGTCGCCGTATCGTCCAGGCGAGAAGATCACCGTGGACGAGTACTTCGGGTGGATCTTCGAGAATTCAGTGCCGGGCCTGCCAGAGGCGGCCGCGAAGGACAACCTGACGCCGCTCCAGTACATGCGCAAGTATGGCGCCTTCAAGGTGGATGACGTGGCGTATAGCAAGGCGCACGAGCGATCGGTTGACGCCGGTGGCGTGGAGATTGATGGCGCGCGGTTGGGCGGGTTCAACACGCCATCAGGCAAGCTCGAATTCTATTCGCCGACGCTTGCCGAGTGGGGCTGGCCCGAGCACGCGATTCCGCGTTACGTGCCTGGACATGTGTACTGGCGCGACCTCGACAAGGGCGCAAACGAGTTTGACCTGCTGCCGAACTTCCGCTTGCCGACGTTGATTCATACGCGGTCGCCCGTGAAGTGGCTGTACGAAATTTCCAACAGCAATCCGCTCTGGATCGCGAGCGGTGATGCGGCCGGTCTCGGTCTTGCCACCGGAGACCTGGTGAAGGTACACACCGGCATCGGCTTCTTCGTCACCCGCGCGTGGGTGACCGAAGGCATTTGCCCCGGCGTTGTGGCGATGTCACACCACCTGGGTCGTTGGCGCCTGGACGAGGACAAGGGCGGTTCGCGCAACGCCACGGCGCTTGTAAAGATTGCGCGCAGCGCTGACGGCAAGTATGAAATGCGCCAGGTGCATGGCACGCAGCCGTTCACGAGCAACGACCCCGACAGCGCGCGCGTGTGGTGGACCGAGATTGGCGTCCACCAGAACCTGACGTTCCCTGTTCAGCCCGATCCCGTCAGCGGGATGCACTGCTGGCATCAGCGTGTACGTCTTGAGAAGGCCGGGCCAGACGATTCGTACGGCGACGTCATGGTGGACACCGCCAAGTCGCACGCGTTGTATCTGGAGTGGATGGCGAAGACCCGGCCTGCGCCTGGTCCTGACGGCACGCGCCGCCCGATGTGGTTCGACCGGCCGCTGAAGCCGGTGCCGGCGGCCTACAAGATTGACAGCCGATAAGCCGTAGTGAGTGGCTGTTCCCCTGACGTAACCGTCCCTGTCAGACGCTCCTGTGCCGGACTGTCTTGGGTTTTACCCTGCCCCTTTGCTCACACAGCCCGCGTTGGTGCTGCGGTAGACGATGTGAGGGTTTCAGCGCGCAAGCGACGCCCAGAGGCGAACCGAGCGACCGGCCGTGGCGTCGAGTGGTATTCCGAACATCGGAGTGCCCACCGCGCGTCCCACGCTCGTCACGTTTCGGCGGTTGGTCAGGTTGTCGGCGCGCAGACCGACGTCGAAGACCAGCCAGGGAATCGACTGGATGTGGATGGTGCGCGAGGCCGAGACCGAGGCCTTGCGGAACGACGGCAGCGTCCCGCTGTTGCGAGGGCGACCGCCGCGGTCAGTAAACGCGCCAAGTCGTTCAACGTCCAGTCCGGTCAGCAGCGTGTAGGGCATCCCCGAGCGTGCTTCCAGTGTCAGCGCGCCACGTATCTGCTGCGGAAGGCGGACAAGCGCGGTCACGCCGAGGGCGTGGCGAACTGCTCCGATGCTTCGTCCCCACTCACCGCGCACATCGCCTTGTCGGGCTGCGGTCACGACCGGACCGTCGCTGTCATCGAATGACCACGCATGCTGGTAGGAAGCCACGATGACCGTCGCTCCACGGTGCACGGATGCGCGCAATTGCGTCTGGTGCCTGCGAAGCGTGCGGTCGCTGCTGATGCGATCCACGAGCCCGCCTGCATCACGATCGCGCACCGCGCCTGGCAGCGATCCTCCGCGCGTCCACGTGTGCTCGATGCCGGTCTGCAGCGGACCGATGCGACGTTGAAGTCCCGCCCGTACGACCAAGTCTCGACGCCGGTCGAACCCCGGCTGGATGACCGAGCGGAGTTCTTCGCCGCTCACAGTGTCGATGCCCTCGACCGCGCCCGCAGGAACATCGTGGACCACGAACGTCGTTCCCTGAGTTCCATCCCGCTCGGCGGCGATCACGAAAAGATCGGGCGACCACGCCTGCACGAACAGGCCGGCGCCGCCCGAGACCTGAAAGGCCGCGACGCGTGCCGTAGCCACGACGCGAGGTGACACCATCACGCCGGCTCCGTGCTGCCAGTCGAACCTGAGGCCGCTGCGAAGCGTCACTCGCGGCGTATTCACGGCCAACTGTTCCGCGAACAACGCAGTAGATGTCGCGCGCATCCTGGCCGCTGAACGTCCGCGACTGACAATCCACGTGGCTGTGGCGGCATCAACGCCGCTGAATTGCAGGCGTCCCTGCGGATTGGGCACGCGCTCATCACCGACCATCTGGCTGGCGCCCTCAATCCCGGCCTTCCACGTTCCCGCGCTCGTTTCGACCACGTGCTTGATCGTCCACGTCTCGCTGTGTCGTGTGTTGGCCGCCACTTCATCGCCGCCAGTTACGAGCTGCCCGGTGATCATTGTGAGCGGCGCCGGCGAATCGGCGACGGCGTCAAGCGTGTCCTGCCTGAATGAAAAACCGCCACGATGAATCCGGCCTCCATCCGCCACGCGCCAGCTCGCCTGAAGGGATCGGTCCCTGGAGTCGATTCCCTGTCCGGTGGTCGGTCCGTTTGTGCCGCCAATGCCGGCATGGTCGGTCTGCATGCGGCTGTCCGAGAACGTGGCCCTGGCCATGACACGACCGGTGACGAAGGCTGCGCTCAGCATGAAGCTGGAACTGTTGGAGGTGGTGCGAAGGTCGTCGTACATTGCGAGCGCGTCTGCCCCCGGGGCAACGAACAGGGGCCGCCGCTCATTAAGATAGCGAAAGGCATTCACGTCAAAGGTCAAGGGCAATCGCGGTACGGGCCCGCCGATGCTAAGCGACGTGCTGCGTGAGAGTGGTGCGCCGGTCGGCCCCAGCGGTGATCCGCCACCGGCTCCGAACGAGGGCGAAGACAGGCCGGCGTGCCAACGCCGTTCCGGCGGGCCGAGATCGATGTCGATTCGCACCGTGCCTACGTTGGAGTATTCAGACGTGAACGGATCGCCGTTCACCGTGATTCGGCCGATCGTCGCCGCCGGCACACTGGAGATCGTCGGTAGTCCGTCTACGTACACTGTCTCGGGACCGGTCCCCACCCCCGCGACGGCTCGCGCGAACGCGATCCACGCCGATGAGTCTGGTCCGAGCACTCTCAGCTCGTCGCTGATCAGAGACGACGAGTCGAGTGGTCGCAGGATGTCAGTCGCACTTCGCGCCTCCACTGTCACAGCCTCCTTGCATCTGACGCGCGTCGTCTCGGGGCCGCACGTGATGGGTGATGACGTCGCGGCTATTGAAACCGCAGGTGCAACCGGGTCCGCAATCGCCTCGTCCGTGCGCACCATCTTGCGCTCGCACGCTTTCAGCTCCTCCCGACGCCGCCTTGCCGTCGCCATCTCAGGCAGCATCGTCCGCAAGGTCGTCGTCTCGGCGTTCAGGTCGCGGAAGCTGTCGGTGGTCATCGATGTCAGCGTACGGATCTGACCTGCGGTCCATCGCATCAGTACCGGGTCAAACCAGTTGGCGGCAATCCAGTCGATGTCGTTGATGAGGCCTGGATGAGCCGCGGGGCGTCCTTCGAGCAGCTGCTCGAGCGCGTCGGCCGAGCGTGCGGCCTCAAGCGCCAGACCCGGAGCGCCGGTCCCGTCGCCAATCGCCTCCGCGGCCGTTCGTTCGAAGCCCGCGGCGGTGAGCTTCTGGCGAATGCGGATGCGCTCGCGGTAGTAGCGGGTCAGCCTCGCGTCGAGCGCCGGCAGCTCCACTGAGCACGCCTGTTTTGTGGGTCCGGCGGCAGCTTCGCGCGACCGGACGCCAGGGGCCGACTCCGTTGGGCGTCCCGTCGTCACGCACGCGGCCGTCAGGAGGACACTGCCGGCGAGCAGCGCGAGCGGGGAAGTGGATCGGCCCCGGACGTTCATCGCGAGATAGCTGGTCTGGGAAGCAGCGTGAACGGCGTCGGTACCAGGCAGACGGCGGCGAGATTGTCGATGGCCCTCCGCAGTTCGCCGCAGATGTTTGCCGGCACCTGGTCCGGATGTTTTTCTTCGAAGCAATCGCAGTAGGCCGCGACCTCTCTCGACATTGTCACGCACGCGCTGCAGTTTCCGCTCGCGCACACGCTGAAGTTCGACGTTACTGGCGGCGACGGGCAGACCGTGGACGTGTAGTACGCGTAGCCACCTGCGGCTGCGCCGACCACCACCGCGCCAACAACCAACGCACCGGCACCGCCTCCGCCGCCGGCTGCCGCGGCGCCAGCCCCAGCCCCCGCGCCGGTCTGGCTACCGGGCGTCTGCCTGGCCTGGCTGCTCTGTGACTGTTGCTGATTCGACGTGGCCTGATTGCACAGCGAGGCCAACTGGCTGAGCTGGTTCGCCGCGTTCTGAATGTCCTGGATCGCGTTTCGCATGCCCGTGGCGTTTTGCAAGGCCTGCTGGAACTGTCCCGCCTGCAGCGCCCGGGCGGCGTTGAGGCCGCTGATGTTGTTGCGAATGCGCGCCTGCTGCGCCTGCAACCGTCTCAGCCACTCCTGCCACGGATCGGGTCCGGGATTCGGCGGCGGGGGCGTATCGGGTGAGCCCTGACCGACCCAGCCCATGCCCTTCGCCACATCCAGAAATCCACTCTGGTCCGCGATCGAGCCGAGGTTGTCGACAGCGCCCTGGTACTCGGTGGCTGCCTCGTACATCACGCGCGGACCCACACCGGTGGGTGAGCCCACCCCGCCATAGGCCGCGCCGTCCTTGCGAGGCCGAAGGGTAGAGCTGAGTTTGGTCCGCGCCGCCTTCATGTCGCTGACGCCCTTGCTCCACGCACGCTGCTGCCGGGGCAGGTTCGCCGACTCGAGCTGTTTGCCAATCTGATCGGCGGCCTGGTCGAGCTGGTTGCCGGCATCATTGAGACCGTCGAGACTGTCTTCGGTCAGTGACTGAATCTGATTCGCGGGCGGGGGCTGTCCGGTCCCACGCGCGGCCTCGGCCAGTGAATTGGCCCGGTTGGCCAGAGCTTTGTCGAGGCCCAAATCAGCCCGGAGCCGATCGATTCCCTGCATGGATGGCCCACATCCGGCTTGACCAGGTTCCGGGCTGGCCAGTACAGACGCAGACTGGTGAGCCTGAAGGACGCACATCAAGACGATGACAGCGACGAGGGCCTTTCGGCCGGCGACATAAGTTGACATGGCCGGAGCATGGGGGCAGGCCGTACAATCTGCAACAGACAATCGATGGCATTAGGAGACATTCCCAGAAGCGAACAGCCTTGGCGACTCGATTCCTGGAAAGAGATCGCCGAGTATCTTCGACGCGATGTACGCACGGCCGCGCGGTGGGAGTCGCAGGGCCTGCCCCTGCATCGCGTGCCCGGCGGCAAGCGCCGGTCTGTATATGCGTTCACTCATGAGATCGATGCGTGGCTGGCCAGCCAACCGGATGAGGTCCCGGCGGCGATTCCGCCGGACACCAGCCACGGTGAGTTCTCTGTGCCGCCGGTCGTGCCAGACATCAACTCCGGTGTCGAGCCGGTGCCGATGGCCGCTCCGACGTTGTCGCATTCCTTCAGGACGCTGGTGATCGGCGTGGCCGTCGGACTGGTCCTGCTGGCAATTGGTGTGACTTCGTGGTCGCGGAGCACATTGATCTCTCCGGACTCTCGCAATTGGCAGGTCACCGCCACCGCCGCGCATGTGTCCATCGCCGACGCGGCCGGGGAATCGAGGGTGGTTCACCATTTCGCGCCTGGTGCGCAGTTGGACATTTCGCCACTGGCTCGAATGGAGGACCTCGACGCCGATGGCGCGCCGGAAATCATGGTGGCGGTGTCCGTCTACGACAAGGGCGACGGACTCGCGCTTCGGTCAGGAGAGGTGTTGAACCTCTCGCCGTCAGGAGACGTGCGCTGGCGATTCGCATTTGATGATCAGATGACGTTCGGCAGCGGCCGCTTCACGGGTCCGTGGGTGGTGGCCAGCCGGCAATCCGGCCCGACCCAGGCTCCCACGCGTGTGGCGGTAGCGGGCCATGACACTCGATGGTGGCCGTCTGTGGTGACCGTAATTGATTCGGACGGTCGGCGGCACGGAGCGTTTGTGAATCCCGGCTGGGTCGAGAGTCTCGTGTGGCTTTCCGGCGATGACCTCGCGATCGCCGGTTTCAACAACTCGCGCGATGAGGCCATGGTCGCCATTCTCGACGCCAGCCACCTCGAGGGACAGGCGCCTGGCAGCGCAGGCTCGGAGTACGCGTGTCTGACTTGCGCCCAGACGGTGCCGCGTTTCTACGCCACGCTCGCTCGATCCGAACTGAACCGCCTGACCGCCGGACGGTTCAATCGCGCGAGGGTCATGGCGCCTGACGGCTCGATCGTGGTGACCACGGTTGAGATCAGCCGGGAGAACGGCGGCGACGCCACCGCGATGTACGAGTTTGACCGTGACCTGCGCCTCATGCGCGTCCGCTATTCGGATACCTACTGGGATGAACACCAGCGCCTGGAACGCGAAGGACGCCTGACACACTCGCGAAAGACCTGCCCAGAGCGCGACGGACCGGCCGTCCACATCTGGGACGCTACGCGCGGCTGGACCCGGGTCACCCCACTGGCGGAAAGTAGTGCCCGGTCAGTCCAATAGTGTCCAACGTGCACTTTGGATCCGCACCGACCGATAATTTCTGTCCCGGGGACGTATAGCAAGGCGCACGAGCGATCGGTTGACGCCGGTGGCGTGGAGATTGATGGCGCGCGGTTGGGCGGGTTCAACACGCCATCAGGCAAGCTCGAATTCTATTCGCCGACGCTTGCCGAGTGGGGCTGGCCCGAGCACGCGATTCCGCGTTACGTGCCTGGACATGTGTACTGGCGCGACCTCGACAAGGGCGCAAACGAGTTTGACCTGCTGCCGAACTTCCGCTTGCCGACGTTGATTCATACGCGGTCGCCCGTGAAGTGGCTGTACGAAATTTCCAACAGCAATCCGCTCTGGATCGCGAGCGGTGATGCGGCCGGTCTCGGTCTTGCCACCGGAGACCTGGTGAAGGTACACACCGGCATCGGCTTCTTCGTCACCCGCGCGTGGGTGACCGAAGGCATTTGCCCCGGCGTTGTGGCGATGTCACACCACCTGGGTCGTTGGCGCCTGGACGAGGACAAGGGCGGTTCGCGCAACGCCACGGCGCTTGTAAAGATTGCGCGCAGCGCTGACGGCAAGTATGAAATGCGCCAGGTGCATGGCACGCAGCCGTTCACGAGCAACGACCCCGACAGCGCGCGCGTGTGGTGGACCGAGATTGGCGTCCACCAGAACCTGACGTTCCCTGTTCAGCCCGATCCCGTCAGCGGGATGCACTGCTGGCATCAGCGTGTACGTCTTGAGAAGGCCGGGCCAGACGATTCGTACGGCGACGTCATGGTGGACACCGCCAAGTCGCACGCGTTGTATCTGGAGTGGATGGCGAAGACCCGGCCTGCGCCTGGTCCTGACGGCACGCGCCGCCCGATGTGGTTCGACCGGCCGCTGAAGCCGGTGCCGGCGGCCTACAAGATTGACTCAAAGTGAATCTGTACTCGCGTGCTCATATGCTCCCGTGATCTCACCTGGCCCGGGCTGGGTCTCACGCCCGAGAGTCGGCATCACAACCAGCGCTAGCACCATCAGCTTCTTGCGTCTCGTGTTGATGCCGTGTTCTCAGCGGCCCGCTAGCGTCGCAACACCACGATCGGATCGACGCGGGAGGCTCGGACCGCGGGAACAAGTGCTGCGGCCAGGCCGGCCACGACGAGCACGAGCACAGCGGCGGCGTAGAGCCATGGGTCCTGTGCGTCCACCTGAAACAGGAATGACGTCACGAGCCTGGCGAGCAGCGCCGCACCGGCCGTGCCTGTGACCACTCCCAGGGCAAGAATGCCGCCCGCTTCCTTGACCACGTCGCCTCTGACATCCGACGGTTGCGCACCCAACGCCATGCGCACACCAATCTCCCGCGCGCGCTGCGCGACGATGTAGGACATCACGCCGTAGATGCCGACAGCGGCGATGGCGAGCGCCAGCACGCCAAAGACAGAGACAAGGACCGTGTTCAGTCGGCGCGGCTTCAGCAGGTTGTCATACAGGGCGCTGAGCGGCTGCACCGTTCCCACGCGAACGCTGCCGCCGGTCCCGGCCGCCGCTTTCAGCTCGGCGTGAGACACCGTCGCACCAGGCCGAACGCGTACAACCAACGTACCGGAAAGCCCTGTGGCCGGACCAACCGGGATGAACACTTCCGGCACCACGTCAACTTCAGGCCCCTTCACGAGTGAGCTGCGGACCACTCCAGTCACCGTACGTGGCACACCGTCACCGGTTTGCACGGTTTGACCAATCGGGTTATCGGTGCGAAAGAACCGCTGCACGGCCAACTCGCTGAGGACGATGGCGCTTTGCCCCGCCGGCGACGCATCGCCACGGTCCCACCCATTCCCCCGCACCATCGTCATTCGCATGGCCTCGAAGTAGTTGGAAGAGACCGCCTTCAGGTCGACACTGCTGTCGGCGTTGTTGAGGGCCGGACGGCCGACGACGCGGAGGGATGTGCTGGCTGAGCCGCCCGACAGCGGCGCCCCGCCGGTGCCCATGAATGCCACCGACTCCACGCCGGGCACCCGCGCTACCGCCATCCGCGCATCCTCCATGACTGCGGTCGCGCGCACCCGCTCGGCGGCCCGCTCCTCTGGTGGCACGGTCCGCAGGACCGCATTGACTCGCATCAGCGTGACGGCCTTGTAGTCGAAGCCCAAGTCCAGCCGCATCACGCGAGCGAAACTGGCCAGAAAGAGGGAGGCCCCCACCAGCAACACCACCGCAAGCGCCACTTCGGCCACCATGATGCCGGTGCGGAGGCCTCGGCGGGTGGCGCCACTGGTACCGCCGCCGCTGGTTTGCACAAGCGTGGAGGAGACATTCGCCCTCGTGTGCTGCCACGCCGGCAGCAGACCGAACGCCACACCGGCGGTGACGCTGGCCAACACCGTCACAGCCAATACGCGGACGTTGATGGCGATCGACGACAGTCGAAACAACGTTGGGGGCAGCAGCGCGCTCACCGCCTCCACACTCCACCAGGCCAGCAGCACCCCAAAGGCCGCACCCAGCAGGGATAACACCAGTCCCTCGATCAGCAGCCCACGGGTGAGGGTCCATCGCGACGCCCCGAGAGCCGAGCGGATCGCGATCTCGCGGGCGCGTGTCGTGGAGCGAGCCAGTACGAGGTTCGCCACGTTGGCGCATGCGATGAGCAGGACGACGCCGACAGCGGCGAGCAGCATGAACATCGCCGGTCCCGCATCTCCCACCAGCCAGGTGCGCAACGGAAGTACGGCGCTTGTACGGTTCTCAAACCACGCCGGATAGGCTCGGGCCAAATCCGTTGTCACCCCCGCCATCCTCTCCTGCGCCTGTGTGAGGCTGACGCCACGAGCGAGGCGGCCGACCACCGTCAGAAAATAGGCCTTGCCAGGCGCGTTCCGATTCTGGTCGTCAGCCACCGGCACATACGGGTGCCAGACAAACTCCACACCGGGCTGAGGTTCTGGAAACCCGAAGCCTGGCGCGAACACCCCGACGACGTGCCACGGCCCATCGACGCCGGTGATCGTCCTGCCGACGACATCAGTGGCGGCGCCGAATCGGCGTCGCCACAGGGCATCGCTGATCATCACCACACGATGGGCGCCGCTTCGCTCGTGCTCGTCGGTAAACAGGGCTCCTAGAGCGGGCCGCACGCGCAGGACCCTCAGCAGGCTGGCGGAGACGCCGCGCACTTCGATCGGCTTCAGTTCAGGGTCAGCCGCAGCAAAGGCACTGCGACCGAACGCCCCGAGCGCTTCGAAGGTCGATGCCGTGCGCGCCTTCCAGTCGAAGAAATTCTGGGGTGCCACCGCGCCGGGTCGGCCTGTGTCGCGGGTCACTTCAAGCACGCTGACCAGCCGTGACTCGTCCTCGAACGGCAGCGCCTTGAGCACGACCGCATCCACCACGGAGTACATTGCCGTGGTGGCGCCAATGCCCAGCGTCAACACGATCAGCGCCACGACGGTGAACCCGGGCGCCAGGCGCAACCCGCGCCACGCCTGACGCACGTCAGTCCACACGTGTCTCCTTCACGACACGCGCAAGGCGGTCGATGTGGGCGTGCTTGAAGCCCAAGTCGCGCGATGTCCAATCATGCGGGGCCATCATACTACCCCGCGACGAGACGGCCAGCGTTGTCTGGCGCAGTCAGGTTCGACACGTCGCGGTGCTGCGACCGATGTTCTGATGGTGGCCTGTTGACCCGGGGCGCGACATAATGTGGCCCATGTGCCGCATGTTTCTCCTAACCTCCGTTTTCCTCTCGTCCTTGCCACCGCGACGCCGGCTGGTCAGTGGCCGCAGTTTCGCGGGCCGAATGGGTCAGGCATCGGCGAGGGCGCGGGTTATCCAGTCGAGTTCTCACCCACGACGAACGTCGCATGGAAGGCGATGGTGCCCTACGGCCAGTCCTCGCCCGTCATTGTCGGTGGCCGGCTGTATGTGACGGCGCGGGAAGGCGGGCAGTTGCTCACGATCGCGCTCGATGCAGAGAGCGGCAAGGATCTGTGGCGCGGGACCATTCGCCGAGAGCGCGCGCCGGAGATGTACAAGGCGAACGACCCCGCCTCGCCCTCGCCCGCGGCTGACGCCATGGGCGTCGTGTCATTTTTCGCCGACTTCGGATTGGTCGCGTACGGCACCGACGGGCAGGTGCGCTGGACGCACCCGATGAGCCCGTTCCAGAACTTTTATGGCATGTCCGCGTCGCCCATCATCGCGGGCGAACTGGTGATTCAGCTGATCGATCAGTTGAAAGGCTCGTATCTCGTCGCGCTTGACCGCGCCACGGGCAAGGTCCGCTGGAAGACCGATCGGCCCGGCGCGACGATCGGTTATGCGACGCCGATGATCTTCCGCCCGTCGGCCGATCGCACCGACGTCGTCGTCATCGGATCGACCCGCCTTGACAGCTACGACCTCGCCACGGGCGCGCCGCGCTGGTGGATGGCCCTTGGCTCGGGCGGATCGATGGGCGTCGCGCTCGCGCAGGGCGACACGCTGTTGGTGTCCACGCTCGGTGCCAACGAACCCGGCCTTCCGCAGTGGGCGTCGACGGTCGCAGAGCGTGACAAGGACAAGGATGGCCGCATCTCCCCGGCGGAACTGATGCAGGACAAGGAGCTTGGCGAGCACTTCGGCTGGATCGACACGAGTGACGACAAGTTCATTGTCGAAGCGGAGTGGAACGTTGCGCGCATGCTCGGCCTTGGCGCCTGGGGCGCCGTGGCGATCACCCCCGGCGAGGCGCGCGGGCAACTTCCCGAGGCTGCGGTGCGGTGGCGATTCCAGAAGAACATTTCGTACATCCCGACACCGCTCCTCTACCAGGGGGTGTTCTACATGGTGAAGACCGGCGGGATTGTGACGACGCTCGATGCGTCGACCGGGACATTGCTCAAGGAGGGCCGGGCCACGGGCGCGCTCGGTGAGTACTACGCCTCGCCGGTAGCGGCCGATGGCAAGGTCTACGTGGCCAGTCAGGAAGGCAAGATCACGGTGATCAAGGCCGGCGCCGCGTG
>CAZAZR010000059.1:0-23095 GCA_964489685.1 uncultured Solibacteraceae bacterium
CGGCCAGGCCGATGATGTCGCCGGCGGCGGCGTCGGTCGCGTCCACATGTTTGAGGCCCGAGAAGGTGAACAGCTTGGTGACGGTGGTGCGCTGAATCGTGCCGTCGAGCTTGCACACCGAGATGGGGTCGCCCACCTTCACACGGCCGTTGAAGATGCGGCCGATCGCAATGCGGCCCAGATAGTCGCTCGAGTCGAGGTTGGCCACCAGCGCCTGCAAGGGGGCGTCCACGTCGCCGCGTGGCGCGGGCGTGTGGGCGACGATGGCGTCGAAGAGGGGGCGCAGATCTTCGCCGTCGATGGCGATGTCGAGCGTGGCCGTGCCCGCCCGGGCGTTGGTGTAGAGCACCGGAAAGTCGAGCTGGTCTTCGGTGGCGTCGAGGTCGATGAACAGGTCGTAGACCTCGTTGAGTACTTCCTTGACCCGCGCGTCGGGCCGGTCGATCTTGTTGATGACCACGATGGGCGGCTGCCGGCGTTCAAGCGCCTTGCGCAGCACGAATCGCGTCTGGGGCAGCGGACCTTCCGACGCGTCCACGAGCAACATGACGCCGTCCACCATCGACAGAGTGCGCTCCACCTCGCCGCCGAAGTCGGCATGGCCTGGCGTATCCACGATGTTGATCAGGTGGTCGTGATACTGCACGGCCGTGTTCTTGGCCATGATGGTGATGCCGCGTTCACGCTCGAGGTCGTTCGAGTCCATCACGCGCTCGGCCACCCGCTCGTTGCTGCGGAAGATGCCGCTCTGGCGCAGCAGGGCATCGACCAGCGTCGTCTTGCCATGGTCAACGTGGGCGATGATGGCGATGTTGCGCCGAAGCGGGTTGGCGATCTTCTGTGAGGTCACGGGCGTCGAAAGCATCCTCCCAGTTTACTACCCCGGAGGTCCCGCGTGGCGAAGTCCCGGCTAGAATACCTACCTCAATGGAACCACGGCGATCCTTCCTCACTCGACTGGTTGCGGCAGGCGCGGCCCTCATCGGCGCCGGAATGGCCGGCCTGACCGCAGCCGTGGCCGTCCCGCGTCGGCGCGAAACCACGCGCAAGTGGCGGGCGGCCGCATCAATGTTTGATTTGCCGCCCTCGGGCCCCCTGGTGGCCACCCTGACAGAACGGCATGCCGACGGCTGGCACGAGACAAGAAGGAGCATGGTCGTGTTCCTGGACAAGGACGGAGACAACTATCGCGCCCTGTCTGCCACCTGCACCCATCTGGGTTGCAGCGTGGCCTGGAATGCCGCCGAAGGGCACTATAAGTGCCCGTGCCACGGCGGGACGTTCGACCGTGCCGGCAAGGTCGTGGCCGGGCCGCCCCCGGAGGGCCTGCACCAGCTCCCGGTACGCGTGAACCCGGAGACGGCCGAACTCGAGGTGGAAGTCTGATGCGGGGGCTGTTCGACTGGCTCGACCATCGCACGGGCTTTCGCACCATCCGCCATCACCTGCTCGACGAACCCCTTCCGCCGGGAACGGGATGGGCATTCACATTTGGCAGCCTCCTGCTGTTTGGATTGACCCTGCAGGTGGTGACCGGCACGCTGCTCGCGCTGTTCTACGCGCCCACGCCCGACCACGCGTGGGACAGCGTGCGGTACATCACCACCGAGGTCCGTGGCGGGCACTTGCTGCGCGGCCTGCATCACTGGGGCGCCAGCCTGGTGGTGGTGACGGCCGTCATCCATCTGGTCCGCGTGGTGCTGTTTGGCAGCTATCGCGCGCCGCGCGAGCTCAACTGGATCGTTGGCCTGGTGCTGCTCCACGTGATTCTGGCTTTCGGCCTCACGGGGTATCTGCTGCCGTGGGATCAGCGCGCGTACTGGGCGACGGTGGTCACCATCAACATCTCGAAGCTCACGCCCTTTGCCGGCGAGTTTGTTGCGAACCTGCTTCGCGGCGGTCCTGACATCGGTGCGCTGACGCTCACGCGGTGGTACGGCGTGCATGTACTGGTCCTGCCGCCGGTGCTCTTCGGCCTGACCGCGTTCCATCTCTACCTCATGCGGCGTCACGGCATTTCGGGGCCGATGACCGAGCGTCAGGGCACGCGGCAGAGCTTCTTCCCCTATCAGGCCGCCCGAGACCTGACCGTGGCCGTGGTGGCCGGCGTGTTTCTGGCCGCGCTGGCGTGGCAGGGCGCCCCGCCACTGGAGCCACCGGCCGACCCCACCGCCTCGGGCTACATCCCCCGTCCCGAGTGGTATTTCCTGGGCCTATTTCAGTTGCTGAAGTACTTCCCCGGACGCCTGGAAGTGGTGGGCGCCATCGTGATCCCCGGCGCCGTCATGACACTGCTGGCCTTGCTGCCGTGGCTCGACCGCGCACGATCGCGCGGGTTGAAAGAACGACGATGGCTGCTGGCGGGCCTTGCCGCCGGTGTCGCGGCCATGACGACACTCACGGTGATGGGCGCGTTGGACAAGCCGCCGGCGGCCGGTTCCGATTGGAATGTGCGAGAGCAGGCAGGCCTGGCCTTGATGTCGGGGGACACGTGTGCGTCGTGCCACGGTGAGCGCGCGATGGCGGGTGCCATCGATCCGATGCGCGTCTCGAAACCGCGCGACTGGGTGGCGTCGCACTTGCTTGATCCGCAGATGATTGCCCCGGGCCTGCGCACCGCGCCGGCCACCAACCAGCACGACAACGAAGCCATCCTCGCGGCGCTCGCGCGCGGCCGGGCGGGCGCCGCGCCGGTCGTGTCTCCTGAGGAATCCGGAGTCGCGGTATTGTTCAATCGCAACTGCCTGCGGTGCCACATCATGGGACCGGTGGGCGGCAAGGAGGGCCCGGCGCTGACCGACGTGGGCGCCCGCAGCGACGAGGCCCGTCTGGTCCGGCAAGTTACTGCCCCACGGTCCGTAAAGCCCGACGGCGAGATGCCGGAATTCGCGAGTAAGCTGACGCCGCACGAAATTCAGGCACTGGCAAAGTGGTTGAGCCGGAGAGTTGGAAGCTAGCGACTGACGGAGGCATGGGCTGTAGCCCGTGCCGCAGCGAAGGGGAAGGGGCCGCTCGAGACATGTCAGCAACAACACTGAATCTCGCGTATCTGTTGGACCATCAGGCGAAACTGACGCCCGCACGCGAGGCCGTGGTGATGGGGGCGGTGCGCTTCACGTATGCGCAGCTCAATGCCATGGCCTGTCAGGTGGCCGGGGGGCTGCGTGCGCTGGGACTGCAGCCTGGCGATCACATCGCGCTGTCGTGCCCGAACCTGCCGTATTTTCCCATCGCCTACTACGGCATTCTCAAGATGGGCGGCGTGGTGGTGCCGCTGAACGTCCTGCTGAAGCCCCGCGAAATTGCGTTCCACCTGAAAGAGTCCGACGCCAAGGCGGTGCTGGTCTTCGAAGGCACGGCCGAATTACCCATGGCGGCCATGGCCCGCGAGGCCTGCGATGGGGTGGAGGGGTGCGCCCACTTCGTGGTGATGACGGCTAATCCGGCGGCGCCGACCACCGTGGACCGGGCCATGACGCTCGGCCAGTTGATGCAGGGCCAGCCGGCGTCCTGTGCCACGCATCCCGCAGCGCCCGACGACACGGCGGTCATGCTCTTCACGTCAGGCACCACCGGCCAGCCGAAGGCGGCTGAACTCACGCATTTCAACATGACGGTGAATGCGATGGCGTCGAGGGATCTGTATACGCCGATGCTCAACGCCGGCCTCGACGCCACGAATCGGTACCTCGTCACGCTGCCGCTGTTTCATTCCACTGGCCAGACCGCGCAGATGAACGCCGGCGTTTCGAGCGGAGGCACGCTCGTGCTGCTGCCCCGGTTTGACGCCGCCGCCGCGCTGAAGATGATGGTGGACGAGCGCATCAACTTCTGGATTGGCGTGCCGGCGATGTACTGGGCGCTGTTGCAGCATGCGCGCCAGTCCGGCGCGGACGTGGCGGCGGTTGCGCGCGAGATGAAGCTCTGCGTGTCAGGCGGCGCGCCGATGCCGCTCGCGGTACTTGAAGACTTCCAGACGACATTTGCCGTACGTGTGCTTGAAGGCTACGGCCTCTCGGAGACGTCGCCCGTGGCGTGCTTCAATCAGGTCCAGTTGCCGTCCAAGCCGGGCACGGTCGGGCTGCCCATCTTCGGGTGTGACGTGCGGGTGGTGGACGACAGCGATCAGCCGCTGCCCTCTGGCGAGCGGGGCGAAATCGTGATCCGCGGCCACAACGTGATGAAGGGCTACTACAAGCGCCCGGCCGAAACCGCCGAGGCGCTCAAGGGCGGCTGGTTCCACACCGGCGACATCGGCATCATCGACGCCGACGGCTATGTCTCGATCGTCGATCGCAAGAAGGACATGGTGCTGCGCGGCGGCATGAACGTCTATCCACGCGAGATCGAGGAAGTGCTGATGACGCATCCAGCCGTGGCACTGGCCGCCGTCATTGGCGTACCTGACGACCGGCTGGGCGAAGAAATCAAGGCGTTCGTCGTACTCAAGCCCGGCCAGACGCTTGCGGCCGACGACCTCATCGCCTGGAGCAAAGAACAGCTCGCGGCCTACAAGTACCCCCGGTCGGTCGAGATTCGCGAATCATTGCCGCTCGGACCCACTGGGAAAGTGTTCAAGCGCGCGCTACGCGCCTGAACACCCGGTCAGTCGATCAGGCGTGAGCGAATTTCTGGCGGAGGAATCTCGCAGGCGTTTGACCGGCCGGCAAGCCGAACTCTGACGGCCGCCACCACGCGGTAGACCGCATCCCGCAGCGGCACCGGCACCCACAGGAACATGCGGAACCAGGACCAGGGCGGCGTCAGTCTGGCCGCGATGCGGAGGGACGCGGTCGATCGCAAATAGACCTGGCCGCCTTCAATCAGGATGATGCTGCGGGCCGTCTCGCGCGTGACGCCGTACGAGGCCAGCAACGCTGCGGCTGCGGGAGACTGGGACGCGCCGAACCGGAGGTACCCTTCGGGATCGCGCCTGGCGATGAAGATGACTGACCGTTCGCAGAACGCGCACGTTCCGTCAAACAGCACGATCCCATGGTCCTTCATCACGTCAGTGTAGGCCCTACGTACGCCAGGCCGCGCACTTCGCCATTTTAGATATTTCGCTCAAGTCGCCATGACGAATGACACCGGCCCGTCAGCGTCCGTCCGGGGCTTTCTTGAGCAGCCGCAGGATTCTGTAATGGCCCAGTGTGGTACCGATCATGGTCATGCGCGGGCTATCTTACTGCGCCCGCCGGCGTATTGGCGAAATATCCATGATCAGTCAAAACGTAGCGCGGCCTGGGTCTCAAGGCCGCGTTGACGCTCGCGCGCGTGAGACCCAGCGCGCGCTACGTACCTTTGCCCCTGCACAGCTACGGCGGGACAAGTCGCCATGACGGATCGCGACGCAGTGCCTGTCACGCCGTCGCGAACTCATAACACCCTGGCATCGCGAGCAGCCGCAGAGTCCCGGATGCGCGGCTGAACGAGAGACTCGTCGGCGAAAACGCGCCGGTGGCGTCGAACACGACCGTGCGCGTCCTGTCGCCGGCGGAGTTGTAGACGTAGGTGAACGGTGCCACGAGACTCACCCAGAGGTCGCCCGAAGGCGAGAGGGCGGCTGTGCGGATCACTGGCGGCACGAGGGGATACGTGCCGTCGCCGACTTTGCGTGTCGGCCAGGAAGTGGGCAGCGACTGCACGTACCCGTCGAGCACCGTGCCCTCAATATGCCGCTCGAACTCGAGCCGGCCGTCAGGCGCGTACTTCCGGAACATCGGCACGCCCGTCTGAAACACAAAAATCACGCCGTCATCGGCGGTCTGCAGCGGCAGGCCGACATTAAGGGCAAGGTGCACGGCCCTGTCGGCTTCGTGGCCGGTCGCGCGCAGTGTGCCGATCTGCCGGACGACATGCCCCTCGAGATTCAACACCGACACCAGAGCGCCGGAATCCGGCGCGTTGATCAACAGCGTCTTGCCGGTGAAGTACATCGACCCGGTGCCATTGAGGATCAACGGTCCTGTGGTCAGCCGCGGCGCCGTGATGCCGGGCAGAAGAAACGCCCCGAGCGGCGCGCCGTTGTCGAAGAACATCTGCACGCGTTCCTGCCCGAACGGCGCATCCGACACCGCAAACGTATCGTCGCGCGACAGGCTCAACATCCCCGGCTGCAGCACGTTCCCTTTCTCCATCCCCGCCCTCATCATCGTCGTCACCCGCGTCCGTGCCTTGTCCACACTGAAGACGGTGTGATCGCGGCGGTCAAGGATCAGATACTGGCCGGCGGACGTCTGTACGAAGCTCGTCGCTTCACGGAACGCGCCACAGATCTCCGCGGGCAAACTCCCTGCTGGCCGTAGCCGCTCTATGGACGGGCTGGGCTGCGCGAGGACCGAGGCGCCGGCCAGCAACGCGGCCGCGAGCGCGCAGTCGGTGCTAGTACCGCGCCGTCTGGAGAATCGCTGCCAGAACATCTGCAGATCCAGGAAGAATCACTTCCTCAAGATCAGGCGCGTACGCCACAGGGCAGTCCATCGCCGCGACGCGTGCGACGGGCGCGTCGAGGTAGGCGAAGAGGTCGCTGACGGCGCGGGCGGCCAGTTCGGCGCCGAAGCCGCAGGTCAACTGATCTTCGTGCGCAATGACCAGGCGGTTCGTCTGCTCCACGGCCGTGGCAATCGTGTCCCAGTCGTACGGCATGATCGTGCGCAGGTCGATCACCTGCACGCTCACGCCGTCCTTTTCGGCCTGCTGCGCGGCCAGCAGCGACCGCTGCACCAACGCGCCCCAGGTGACCACCGTCACGTCCGTGCCTTCGCGCCTGATGGCCGCCTTGCCGAATGGAATCATGTGCTCGGGCCCGGTGTATCCGCTCTTGTTGTAGGTCTGACGATAGAGATGTTTGTGTTCCAGGAAGAGCACCGGGTCGTCACAGCGAATCGCCGTGCGCAGCAGCCCTGCTGCGTCGTGCGCGTTGGACGGGTATGCGATGCGAATGCCCGGGCAATGCGCGAAGATGCTTTCGCCCGACTGGCTGTGGTACGGCGCACCGCCACGCAGGTACCCACCGATGGCCGTGCGCACCACCATCGGGCACGAAAAGAAGTTGCCCGACCGGTACCGCATCATCGACATCTCGTCGCGCAGTTGCATCATTGCCGGCCAGATGTAGTCGAAGAACTGAATCTCCACCACCGGCTTGATACCGCGCGTCGCCATGCCGATGGCACGGCCGATGATGTTGGCTTCAGCCAGCGGCGAGTTGAACACGCGCGTGCCGCCGAAGGCCTTCTGCAGGCCGTGCGTAACCTTGAACACACCGCCTTTGCCCTGCACTTCCGACAACTTCGCTTCGTCGGTGGCATCCGCCACGTCTTCACCGAACATGACGATGCGCGGGTTGTGCGCCATTTCGTCCTTCATGGTGTGGTTGATGGCGGCCACCATGGTGTCGGGCTTGGCTCCCGTTTCCGCCGGACTGTCGAAGGCGGCGCTGGAAGGGTCAACATCAGGTGAATACACGTAGAGGCCGGCAGTCTCTCTGGCCGGCTTCGGAGACGTCAGGGCGCGGTCAGCGGCCTCGTTGACCTCCGTATCGATGGCCTTTGCGATCTCGGCCAGGTCGCCTTCCGTGGCCAACCCTTCCGCCTTCAACCACGTCGCCATCTTCGCAATGGGATCCCGCAGCGCCTCGCCGGCACGCTCGGCCGGCGTCTTGTACAACTTCTCATCGTCAGACAACGAGTGCGAGTACGGACGCACGACACTTGCGTGGACCAGGGCCGGGCCCTTGCGATCGCGGCACCAGGCCAGCGCTTCGGCTGCGGTGCGGTAGCTCTCGAGGAAGTCGGTGCCGTCGCAGCGCAGGACTTTGAGGCCAGGCCAGGTGTCGACGAGCTTCGACATGTCGCCGCCGGCCGTCTGCACCTTGACGGGCACGGAAATCGCGTAGCCGTTGTCCTCGATCATGAAGAGCACGGGGAGCGCCCCTACACAGGCGGCGTTGAGAGATTCCCAGAATTCGCCTTCGCTGACCGTGCCGTCGCCAAGCGACACGTACACGACTTCGTCTTTCTCGAACTTGTGTTCCCGATCGGGAATGTCCGTCAGGCGCTCATACAGGCGACCGGCCTCGGCGCAGCCAACGGCTTGAAGGCACTGCGTGCCGGTGGGGCTTGATTGCGACACGATGTTGAGAGCCTTGTGTCCCCAGTGCGACGGCATCTGGCGGCCTGCGCTGTTGGGATCGGCGGACGCACCCACGCCGCTCAGGAACATTTCGTGCGGCGTCATGCCGAGCGCGAGGCACAGCGCGCGGTCGCGATAGTACGGGTAGAACCAGTCATACCCCGGCTTCATCTGCATGCCGGTGGCGGCCATGATGGCCTCATGCCCGGCGCCGCTGATTTGGAAAAAAATCAGGCTCTGATTCTTGAGCTGAATTTCCTTGTCATCGATGCGACGCGACAGCAGCATCGTTCTGTACGCCTGCAGCAGATCGGCGCGCGTGAGACCTTCGAACGTGGGGGCGGCGAGGGCGTCTGCGGTCTTCATGGGCGCTCCAATTATATCGAACGGGCGCGCTAGTGAACGCGCCGCAGTTGCGCCGGGTTGGGCGGTCTTGGCGGCCTGGGCGGCGACTTGCGCACGGGCGTCTTGAGGTACCAATAGCCGGCGAGCAGGCCGCCCAGATGCGCCACATGCGCCACCGTGGTGCCGCCCCCCTGACCTATGGCCTGGGTGAACGCGATGGCGCCCATGATGAGCACGAAAACCCGCGCCGTGAGCGGGAAGATGCCGAGAAACAGAATGGTCCGATGCGGAAACACGATGCCCCAGGCCATCAGCAGGCCATACACCGCGCCGGAGGCGCCTATCGTCGGGATGGAGTACGACGCGGCGCCGAACGGCAGCAGCGACACCAGCAATGAACAGATGCCGGCCCCCACGCCGGTGACCGCGTAGTACCGGATGAACGCCTGCGTGCCCCAGCGCCGTTCGAGGTCCACGCCGAACATCCAGACCGACAGCATGTTGAAGAGGATGTGAAAGATGTCGGCGTGCAGGAACAGGTACGTGACCGGTTGCCAGATCCGTCCCTGCGTCAGCACCGCTTCGGGCGTCAGGCCGAACCAGTCGATCAACAGCGTACGCGCCACCATCATCGCCACGAACACGGCGATGTTGGCGATGACGATGGCTTGCACGGCCGGGGTCATCGGGCCTGGGCCGAAACTCACGTTCATCTGTCCCGGGGCGTATTGGCTCATCGTCGTCTCACTTCGTCCGGCGCAGCCGTTGCGTGATGCGATCACGCACGGTGGTGAATTCATGCAGGCGCAGGGCCGTGGCGGCCAGCGCGAGCACGGCCAGGCCCACGGCAATGGCGACCCCGACGCGTACGCCCGCGCGCAGTGTCTGGGCGGTCGCCGCCCCCAGGTCGCCGGGCAGCCAGGCCACCAGCCCGGTCAGTGTCGGCAGCGAGGCATCGAGCCAGGCCTCAGTCACCAGGGCCGCCGCACCCATGGCCAGCGATGCGACCAGGATCTTCGCAAACGATTGAAGCACGCGCGCTCCGTCGACGCCATCGATCCGCCGTGACAAGAGGTAGAGCAGCAAGCCCGAGTTGAACAGCGCGGCGATCGCAGTGCCCAGGGCGAGCCCCTGGAAGCTGAACACGCGCACGAGCGTCAGATTCAGCACCAGGTTCAGCGCGATGGTGATGACGCTGACCACGACCGGTGTCCGCGCATCCTTCAGGGCATAAAACGTCGGTGACGCGATCTTGACCGCCGAATACCCGATGAGGCCCGGAGCGTAACCGAGCAGCGCGAGCGCCGTCATGCGTGTGCTCTCGCTCGTGAACTGGCCGCGCTGGAAGATCAACTCGACGATCGGACCCGACAGCGCCATCAGTCCGATGGTGGCGGGCACACTCAGCATCAGCATCATGCGAATGCTGCTCGACACGGTGCGGCGGACGTCGCCAAGCGCACCCGCATTCACCTGCCGGGCGATTTCGGGCAGGGCCGCCGTGGCCACCGATACCCCGAACAGGCCGATCGGCAGGTACATCAGGCGAAACGCGAGTTGCAGGGCTGTCACCGCGCCTTCGCCCTCGCCCACCGCCAGGTACGTGTTCACGATCAAGTTCACCTGCGACGCGGCCAACCCCAGCGTGCCCGGCCCCATGAGCAGGAGGATTTCCCGCATGCCCGGGTCACGGAAACTGAGGACGGGTTGGTAGCGGAACCCTTCACGGCGAAGCAGCGGCAGTTGGACGACGATCTGCCCGATGCCGCCGATCAGCGTGCCGATGGCGATGCCGAAGATGGGATTCCAGCCAAGCGGCTTGCAGAGCGGGATGATGGCGATCGCGCTGAAGATCACGCCGACGTTGTAAATGGCGGGTGACATCGCCGGCACGAAAAACCGCCGCAGCGAGTTGAGCATCCCGCTCAGCGCCACAGCCACAGCCACGAGCATCAGGAACGGCAGCACGATTCGCGTGATGTTGACCGTCAGGGTCAGACGCTCACGGCCGTCCGGCCCCGAGAACTCCTTCGGCAGCAGACTGAGCAGGGGCTCGGCAAACACCATCCCGACGATGACCAGAAGGCCCGTCACCACTATCAGGGCATTCAGGACCAGGTTGCCCAGACGCCAGGCCGCGGCCTGACCGTGGTCCTTCCAGTAGCGCGTAAAGGTCGGGATGAACGCCGCGCTCATGGCGCCTTCGGCAAACAGGTCGCGCACCAGGCTGGGCACGCGCATCGCGATGTTGAAGGCGTCGTGCGCCATGCCCGTGCCGAAGAACGCGGCCATGACCTGGTCGCGGATGAGGCCCAGGATGCGGCTCGTCATCACCGCCAGACCGACGGTTCCGGCCGACTTCGCCAGCCGATCAGACATGGGAGGTGAGAGGACGCCCGGCCGGGGTGGGCACAAAAAGAAGGGGCCTCAATCCCTGCGATTGAGGCCCCTGCCCGGAGGATGGATGAGAGACACTTGCGTGCCTTTCACCGAGGTTAGACGGGCGACCTGTCAAATTAGTTTGGCCGTCTTCGGTACGCACGGGGGCAAGCACGGGTTACGCCGGCGGCGCCAGTCGGGCCTTGACGGCTTCGGCCACGGATTTGCCGTCCACCGTCACTCCAGCCAGGGCGGTTGTCACGGCCTTGATGACCTTGCCCATGTCCTTCATGGACGTGGCGCCGACGGCACTGATCGCCGCATCGATGGCCGCAGCCACGGCGGCCGGGTCGGCGGCGGGGGGCAGGTACCGTTCAAGAAACGTGATCTCGGCCTGTTCCTTGTCTGCCAATTCGGGGCGTCCGCCCGCCCGGAACTGCTCAATCGAATCGCGCCGCTGCTTGACGAGCTGTTGCACCACCTGCAACGACTCCGCATCGTCGAGCGCCCGGCCCTTTTCGACCTCCCGGTTCATGAGGGCGGCCTTCAGCATGCGCAGCGGTCCAAGCGATGCCTGATCGCGCTGGCGCATGGCGTCGCCGATGTGTTGGGTGACCGTGGCCACTAATGTCATGGCGTTGAGTGTATCAGCGGGTTGCGACCCGCTGGTACACGGCCTCGTATTGCGCCGAGATCGCATCGGGCCGGAACAGGCGGCCCAGCGCCTCGCCGGTGGCCGGGCTGGTGCGCCGACCCGAGGCCAACGCGTCGAGCAGCGCGCGAGCCAGGCGCTCCACATCCTTCCTGGGCACCACCGCCACGTCGTCGCCGAACATCTGCTGCAGTTCCAGTCCCCCTGGATGGTCGGCCGAGACAACCGGCGTGCCCGACGCCAGCGCTTCAACCGCGACGGTGGGGAGTGCCTCGAGCAGCGAGGGCAGGGCAAAGACGTCGGCAGCCGCCACATACCTGGCGACCTGATCGTTGCTGACGAGGCCTGCGAACGTGACCGCATCAGTGATGCCCAGCGCCGCCGCCTGGGATTCCAGACTCTCGCGCAGCCCACCGGTTCCGCAGATCACGAGGCGAACGTCCTGTCGCGTCTGCCGGACACTGGCGAACGCCTCAATCAGGTATGTCTGGCCTGCCAGCTCGTGCAGACGCTTGACGTTGACGATGAGGCGGGGCTCGCGGATGCCGAGCGCGTCGCGCCACGCGCGTCTGGTCGTTTCGTCGTGCACGGCGAAGGCGGCAGGCACGGCCGGGTACACCACCGAGAGGTGCGATCGGTCGAGGCCGAGTTCCACCGCCCGGGCCATCAACCCCTGGCTGTAGAAGGTGACTGCGGCCGCGCCCTGATAGGCACGCGTGAAAAAATCGAGCGGCCACTTCTTGCGGTAGTGCCAGATCTCCGTGCCGTACAGCGTCAATACGTATGGCACACGGTGGCGCGTGGCCCACCGCGCCGCCGCTTCCACCAGCAGCCCGTTGCTGTGCAGGTGCAACAGGTCGGCCTGGCCCGCGATGCGATCGAGCAGACTGCCGATCTGCAGGGTGCGCTGCACCGCATCGATTCGCAGGAGTCTGGACAAGGCGGGCACACCCTCGCGACGCGGCACCCACTCCACGGGCCCGGCGGCCGGCACCACCACGTCACCACCCTGCGCCGGCGGATGCGCGAGGTATCGCACGTCATGCCCCCGCGACTTCGACCAGTCACCCGCCAGCGCCGGCAGGATGGCGTTGGCCGCCTGGTCGGGCGGCAGGTGAGGCGTGACATGGATGATGCGCATCGGGGAACTTAGGAAGTCGGGAAATCAGAATTCGCCCGCGGGGCCCCAGGACCCCGATACTCCTCAAACGTCATCCCACGGGCACCGAGTGTCCCCGTGGCGAATGTCAGGAACGTCCCCAGCCGCTCGTAGAACGCGTCCAGCTCGCCCTGGGTCTTGTTGTAGGGGCTGCCGCCGACGATGACCTCGCTGGAGTGGAAGAGGAGGTTGAGGATGGGCGCGCCGCGGTCCACGAGCTGTCGTCCGAGGGCGCACATGTCAGCGGCCGAGCTGTAGGACGGCCGCAGCCAGCGCACGTGCGCGATGCGTGCCAGACGCAACGCGCGTTTGGTCTGGTAGTTGAACGGCGCCCGTGCGTAGAGCCGTTCGACGAACGCCGGCACCCGTCGGCTCAGCGCCGCTGAGATCGGCAGTTCCATCACCTGGCTTGAGCCCGGACGCGTGGCATTGTCGTACGCCAGAAAATACGGTGCGAGCGGGGCGCCGACAAAGTCGGGACCCTGTTTGTGCGCCTCGTAGAAGAGCGGCGCCACACTCGAATCCACCAGGTAGCCCTGCTGCTCGAGCGAGGACACGTGTGAGGCGGAAAAGCCGAAGCGTCCCGACCGATACGAGATCGGGCGCACGCCGACTGCCGACGTGATCGCGTCGGTCAGCGACTGGAGCTGCGCGTCAAACTGATCGAGGGGGAGTTGGAGCGCGTACGGGTGCCGCTGGACGTCTTCGTCGGTGCACGGCGGCGTTTCCCACGCGTGATGGTGTGCGCCGATTTCGCAATCGCCCTGCGCGAGCAGGCCGCGCAGGACCTCGGCGGCGCGCGGGTCTGTGGCCACCGGATGCGTGATGACGTAGGTGGGTTGCACGCCGTGGCGGGCGAAGAAGTCATGCAGGCGGCCGAGGGCGTAGATGTTCTCGAAGCGCTGATGTCGTCGCGCGTCCAGGTCCCATTGGTTGTCGCCTTCGGTATCGATGGCGACGAGCAGGGCAGGACCGCCCGTCGGGCTCATCGATCCTGATCCGAATCGCCGAGCGTGATGTGCCACGTGTCAGTCGCCTTGTAGAAACCCGGCGCGACGTCCACGGCGTTGATCTTGGCCACGAACTCCATGGTGGATTTCACCGTGAAGTACCCCGACTGGCGCAGGAGTTTGCGATAACCGGCGTGCAGGGCGAAGGCGCGGATCTTGTCCGAGTCCGCCCCGCGTGCCTCGCGATCCACCCAGCGCAACAGGGTGAGCAGGCCCGTGTGATCGTCGGGCGCGGTCAGCCAATCCACCACGATCGTCACGCGGCCGCGCGCTTCCTGCAGATGCCGATACACGATGTAGCCGGCCACCACGCCGTCGCGCTCGAGGGCGGCCACGGTGTAGCGCACGTGCGGCGCCTGGATGTACTTCCAGTTCAGATACGCCGCATCGCGACGCACGGCGAAGGCGAACTGTGGCGCCACCCGTTCCCACAGGCGCGTGAAACTTTCGTCGAAGTGGCGGATGACGCGCACCTCGCCCTGGAGCGGCCGCGTGCGGGCCACCAGCCGGATCCACGGCAGCGTCAACGCCGAGACCAGGCGATTGGCGGTGACCGACCAGCCCGGACGCCGCAGCGCTCGTCGAGTGAGCGGTTTGACGAAACACGGCACCGGTCCGACGTCGGGCCACCGCATCTTCTGGAACAGGCGATAGGACGACTCGGAGAGTCCGAGCCCCAGCGACGCACCCACATTGCGATCCCACGTGCGGAACAACACTTCGCCCAGCCCCTGTCGCTGGCGTTCGGGCGCCACCATCACGTCCATGCCCCACGCCGCGTCAATCTCGCGGCCCTGCACCGAGACCTTGACGGGCATCGTGGCGTATTGCCCGATGATCGACGTGCCCTCGCGCGCCAGCCAGATGAGCGGGCCATCGGCGGGCCGGTGCGGATTGTGGCGATACTGCCATTCCCACCGCAGCCGGTTCGCTTCGGCTGAATCGATGCCAAACACACGCCGATACAACGCATCCACGGCGCGTTTGTCTTCGGGGCGGTAACGATCGACGTCGGCCATAACGAGTTTCAGTTTACCGATTCCAGCACATATTCCATATTGCTGATTAACGCGTCCCGTGTGAGTGCACTCTTGCCCAGCCATCCACCGAGCCACGCGGGGAGGCGCCGCACGGTGGAGGTCAGGTGCAGCTCCTCGCGAACAATGCGGAGGCCGGAATCTGCAATCTGCTGGCGCAGCCGGCTCACGGTGACGAACTCGAGCAAATCGTCATGTTTCCAGATGCCGTTGCGGGCATCGCGGATGAACGAGTTTTCGTGCGCTGGCTCCTTCAAAGTCCATGGGGCGTAACGCGCCAGCAATCGGAACGTCCTGAAGGCGATCCAGCGTCCGGCAATGAGATGCAGCGGGATCTGGATCTTCAGGCGCGGCAGGTGCGCGCCGGCAAAAGACAGGTAGGGCGCGGTGGAAAGGAACAGGCGTGCGCCAGGCGCCATCACGCGCCGGCATTCCCGCAGGTAAAGGGGCGCGTCCTCCACGTGTTCGATCACGGCGTGCGACAGCACCAGGTCGAACGCACCAGCCGCAAATGGCAGCCTCATGCCGTCTGCCTGCAGGAAATGCAGTGTCGACGAGAGCCCGCGCTCGAGCGCGAGTTTCACCCCCGCGTCGCCGAACCGATTGATGGGATCGATCCCGATCACCTCGTCGGCATGGTCGGCCAGAGACAGCGGCATGCCTCCGCCGCCGCAGCCGGCGTCGAGTACGCGGCCGTGCACACGCACGCCGGCGCGCTCGAGGAAGGCCAGCACCTTGGCCGACCGATAGTATTCAAACAGCGCGTAGTCGTATTCCGATCGGAACCGGCGGTCGGCGTGTGACTGGATGAGGTCTTCACTGATGTCGCGCACGGGGCTCCGGTCCGTCAGGAAACTTGTCGATGAGCGCCGCGCGGTCGCGCCCCGGCCACTCGTCGTCCACCTCAAACTCTGCGATCACGCGTCGTCGGGGATAGTGCTGCAGCACATCGAGGATGACCAGGCCTTCGTGGCCAGGTCGCGGCTGTGTATACGTGAGTATATAGCGGGTATCGTCGCGGGCCAGCCGGTCCGCGTAGTTGCCGAAGCCGCGACCCACAAACAGGGGTTTGATCTGATTCTCAAGCGCCAGGCCGTTGGCGAGTTTGCCGTGGACGAGCGTGCCGGGCGGCAGCAGGCGACCCACCGCCCGTGACGCTTCGAAGTTGTGGAACGACCGGCGGGCTGCCCAGCGTCCGTAGAGGATCAGGTCGGTGCCGCAGGTGACCACGACGACCGCGATCGCCGCGGTCAGGGGGAGCCGCACGGTGGCCAGCGAGCCAGACCACGCCCGCCAGCGCCACCACACCAGCGCGGCCACTGCGGCGGCCAACGCCGCCGAGACCCGCACGGTCAGGCTGTAGTCGCTCGCCAGCACGTCGTTGAGCCAGGCCAGCCGAAGTCCGCTGCCGAAGACGAGGTAGGCGAGCACGGCGATGATGGGGCAGACAACCCAGGAGGGCGTGGCTCGAGCCGCGCCATCGTCGACTCCGAAAACGACCTCTGAGGTCGCCTTTTTTTTCAGAGGGGAAAAAAGAACGACCTCAGAGGTCGTTTTCGGTGTACCCACGATCAGGCTGGCCAGCGCGATCAGGGCCGGCACGAACATCACGTATCGGCGCTCGTTGCCCGAGTCGTGGACCACGAGTTCGACCAGACCGACGAGCAACCACAGCACGGCCAGTCGCTCGGCTCGATGCGCATGCCGCCACCGGGTCACGATGCCGGCAGCCGCGAACGCGGCCACGAGCACCACCAGCCACATGCGGCTGAACACGCCGTGCACCAGCGGCAGCCACGAGGCATTCCGGGCGAACGCTTCCGCCGTATATTCCGGCTTGCGCTCCACGGTCATCGCCCAGTTGTAGAACTGGAATTCCGTCCAGTGGGGAATCACAAAGACCACGAGGGCCACACCGCCCGCGACAGCGAGACCCATGAAAGTGGCGGAACTGACGGAATTGCGGCGGGTGGCAGCCATGGCGGACATGGCCAACTCAACCATGACGGCCAATACAAAAAACGCGGCCGCGGCCTTCGTGAAGAACGCGAGCACCACCGCGACGCCCGCCACCACGCCCCACAGGGGCCGTCGTTCCGAACGCGCGTACGCCGCCCACCCAATCACGATGAACATCGTCATCGTCGATTCCATGAGCGCCGCGCGATTCCACATCACGAACGTGTAGCTCGTGGAGAGCAGCAGCCCGCCCACAAGCGCGGCGCGGCGACCCGCCACGGCCGACAGGCCCCACATCAGCGCGAGAATCGCGACGAGCCCCGAGGCCAGCGGCACCATGCGCGCCTGCCAGGTGCCGACACCGAAGGTGTCAAACGCCACCGCTTCGAGCGCCGTGAATACGGGCGCGATGAACATGGGATTCCACTCGTCGGTCCGCCACGTGCCCCACAACACCTGATTGCGCGCGTTGTGTACCCACGCACCCTCGTCGTGCCACACCACGCCCACCGTGTGGTTCGATGCCGGATCGGCCGTGAGCCACACGCCGCGCAGCGCCGCCGCGACGAGCAGCACCGCCATGACGGCCAGGAGCCAGCTGCGCCGACTGGTCATCGCCGCCTCCACACTTCAAACAGCGGCGTCTCGCGTTCGAGCACATACCGGGACGTCAGCCACGCGTTCAGCCCGGCATGCTGGTGGAAAAAGGTGACCGAGTTCGGCTCGCCCGCCAGGGCCGGGTCATCGTGCCCCCAGTCCTGTTTCTGCAGCGCCACGATACTGGGCGCCTCGCGCTCCAGGTCGGCGAGCACGGCCGCGGACCCGTACCCTGGTGTTCCGGCGGCGAACTCGATCACCACGGGGCGGCTCCAGTGGAAGCGCGACGCGCTCCGGCGCTCGCTCTTTACAAGGACGCCCGGTGAAAAACCGAAGACGTAGACGGGCTCGGCCGGGGAGGTTGTGGCCTTGATGGCCTTGGCCAGGGCGTCCACCTCGCGCGCCTTGAATTTATCCTGCTGGCGCGCGCCGAAACGGCCGAGGTAGGTGTGCCGGTCAGTGCGCCCGACAAGCGCGTTCCAATCGTCGCGCGTGTTGTCGATCAACTTCGGCAGGTGTCCCATCTCGCCGGGGCGGAGCGCCATGACGACGAGCAACACCATGATCGCGATCGGAAGCCATGGGGCAGACCGCCGGCGCGCCACGAGGGGCGCTAGGCCAACGGCCGCCATCATCGCAAGCGCCGGAGCGGCCTGCACGAAATATTGCGGGAGGTCTCGCGCACCGTTGATCAGGATCGACAGGCAGGCGGCCGCCACCCAGCTGAGGATGACCAGGCTGCACAACGCCGTGGTGCTCCGTGGCGCGCGCAGCCAATTCACGAGGGCGATCATTGCGCCCAGGCCCCCGAGCAGCCAGAGGGCATCGTTGGCCGAGCGTTCGATGGGGAACGTGAACAGATACCCGAGCGGACTGATGCCCTCGAATGTTTCGCCCGAGTAATCCAGGTTGTAGGTGATGGTGGCCAGGTAAAGGTCCTGCCACGCTCCCACGGCTGCCATCGCGGCCACGGGCACCACCACAGTGAGCGCGCCCGCGCCCGCCACCCAGCCCACATCGCGCAGAAACGATCGCCACGACGGCTCCCCGTCACGCGGCCACATGGCCAGCGCCACGACGATCAGAAGCGCGTAGGTCGCGGCGTTGTACTTCAGCCAGAACGCACATCCGAGCAACACGCCCACGGCCAGCAGATGCCGCGTCGCGCGGCGTTCGGCGGCGACCAGGGCGAGCGCCAACGTGATCGCAAGCGCAATAAACGTCTCGCACTGCCCGCGCACAAGGATGCCGCTCATCCGTTGCACCACCGACGGATTGGCGAAGAACAGGAAGACCGCCGCGGCTCCCAGTCCCATCCTTTCCGTGAACCGACGCCTTCCAATGACCACAAGCAGAATCGCGATGAGGCCCGCGGCCACCATGTCCGCACCGGCGACCACCGACTCGTGGGGCCAAATGGTCCACAGCACCGCGTAGATTAGGTGGATGCCCGGCGGCTTTTGATCCCACGCGGCCGCATACGGCGCGTGCCCTTCGGCCAATTGCTGGCCGGCGTACGCATACAGGCCCTGGTCGCCCGCCATGGGTTGTGCGAGCGAAGGCACCCGCAACAGCCACAACGCGGCGATCGCCGCGATGGCCAACCACCGTAACTTCAGCGAGGAGGGCAAGCGCATGAATTATAGTGCTGGGGTGTCCGTCCGTCCCGTGCCCGACCTGACGATGGTGGTGCCCACCTACAACGAACGCGATCGTCTCTCTGAGCTCGTGGCGGCCGTGTTTGGTGCCGCGGATGCCGCAGACCTCGCCCTTGAGCTCGTGGTCGTGGATGACAACTCGCCCGACGGCACCGGCCAGCTCGCCGATGACCTGGCCGCGCGTTACCGGATGCACGTCGTGCATCGCGCCGGCAAGCTGGGATTGGGCACGGCCGTGGTGGCCGGTTTTCAAGTGGCCTCGGCCGACGTGGTTGGTGTCATGGATGCCGATTTCAGCCACCCGCCGTCACTGGTCCCGGTGTTGTTTGCCGCGTTCAAGACCACCGGCGCCGACGTTGCGGTGGCCAGCCGCTACATCGCCGGCGGTTCCACGCCGGATTGGCCCTTCAGCCGGCGCCTCCTGTCTCGAACGGCCTGCCTTCTTGCGCGTGGTCTGTCACCGATTCGCGACGCCGCGTCGGGATTTTTCGTGATCAAGCGGGCGATTGCCCAGGGCACCACGATCAAAGCCGGTGGATTCAAGATCTGCCTGGAGCTCATCGTGCGCAGCGGTGCGAAGCGCCTGGTGGAATTGCCCTACCAGTTCGACGATCGCGAACTGGGTCAGAGCAAGATGAGTCGCCGTGAAGCCGCCGGCTACCTCGTGCAGCTCTGGGACCTCTACCGCGAACGCGTCACCGGCTCGCGTCGGGCCACCGAGGGCACACGCGACTACCGGCAACTCTCGATCGCCGATGTTGCGGCGCTGCGGCGCCCGTCGCTTACGGAATCCACTCCATCCAGACGTTCGCCGCAATAACGAGCGCCCATGCCACCGCAGCGGCGCCGCCGACTCGCCAGAGTCCGCCGGCACGCCACGCCCACACGGCCCCAAGTGCAGAGAAGATCACGAGGGCCGGATACGTCGCAAGCGTCACCCGGCTGATGAATTCGACAGCGTAGCGATCAAATGCCTGCCCAACGGGCATCACCACCACGGCAAGGGTGACCAGCCCGAACGTCAGTGAGAGTGTGACGATGGCGAGTCCCAGGCGGTCTCGCCATCCACGTCGCCTCAATGCGATGACGCCGGGGATGGCCAGCAGCACCATCGGCCAGCCGACGGACGTGACGCTGAACGTTGCCGCGCCACGCACCTTGGCGGCCAGCGTGGGCGCCGGCGACACAGGCGAAGCCGCGGTCGCAGCCGGGGACGTCTCTGCGACGCGCGCGGTCGATCGAAACGCGTCGCCAAAGTGTCCGTAGTAAAGGCCGACAGAGAGGGCAGCCGCAGCGATGAACGCGGTGGCCATGGCCCACGCTTCGCTTCGCAGTGAGGGGCGGCCCAGCAGCCAGTAGAGCCCGGCCAGGAGTCCGAGGATGGCGCTGAGCAGCACGAACGTGCTGATGTGGCAGAGCAGGGCCGCCGTGATGAGCAACGTCAACCCCACCCACGTCTTCGAGCGGCCCCGGCCCAGCGGCCACAGCGTGGCGGCCACAAGCACGGCGAGCGCCACCGACTGCCCGAACGCGTTGGTCATGTTCGCGTTGCCGACAATCTCGAATACCCGCGGCACGAGCGCGTAGACCGCGGTGGCCGTCGCCGCCACTGCCCGATCGCCCCAACTCCGAACGATGAGGCGATACAGCAGCAGGCCGCCGACCGCTTCGGCCGAAGACACCACGATGCGCAGCAGCGAGACCAGGTCCGAGGTGAACAGTGTCCAGGGCGCCGTGAACACATAGAGACCGATCGCATACGGGAACCGCACGCCACTCGGCATCAGTTGTGTAAAGAAGTAGCGCCCGTCAAGCACCCACTCCACGCGATGGGCATGGAATACCGCATCGACAATGAACTTCGATGGATGGAACAGCGCCTCGAGCTTCAGGTAGAGGAAGAGACAGGTGACAAAGAGGGCGAACTGGCCGGCGCCCGAGACGGCACGTCCCAGCGCGCGCCGCGAAGCCACGAGCGCGATCCACATGAAGAGGGCGAGGCCCACGGCGATCCACTCGATTGGCTGCGCGAATGCCGAGAAGGGACCGAGGTCGCGGACAAGCGGCATGGTCTGCAGCCCGGCAACGGCCGCGATGCCTGCGCCAGCGACCAGGACCGGCGCGCCCATCAGTCCCAGCACGGCGCCGAAGGCTCCGGCCGCGATGGCCGCGGTGCGAATGGCTGGCAGCGGCGGCATGGGCATGAACCCCTCGTCGGGCGCACACGTCCACCGGTCCACATAGACGCCCAGTTCGCGCTGGTCGCCGCCACCCGGCACAAACGTGGCCGTCGTGAGTGCAATGACCGCGCCCGTGCCGCTGCGCGCCGGGAGCGAGACGCGGACGTCTGCAGGTTCGTTGGCGGTCTGATGGCGAACCGCCACAATGCCGTCCACCGCGAACACGGCCTCAGGCAGCGCGATCCCGTCCGCGCGGCCGCCGCGTGCCCTGACGGTGCAGGTCCAGGCACCACGGCGGTCCAGACCGGGCAACTGCATGGTGGCCTGGCGACGCGTCCATGCAAACGTCTCCTGCCCGGCGCGCTCCCCGTCGTGGAAACCGCTGAGGATGCCGGTCATCGGGCGGTCCATCTCAAGCGTGAACGCCGGCGTCACTGCGTAGGCGGCGACAAGCGCGGCAGCGCCCGCAAGGGCGGCGACGACCGAAGTCAGAAGGGCACGAAGCAAGCGACGAAGAGTATATTGCTTACCGTGTTGTTCCAGCCGCGCTGATGGTTTTCACCTCGCTGCATTTCGTCGTCTTTTTCGCGGTCGTGTATGCGATCTATCGCGTGCTGCCGCATCGCGGCCAGAACTGGCTGCTGGTGCTGGCCAGCTACTACTTCTACGCGGCGTGGGACTGGCGCTTTCTGTCGCTCCTGGTCGGGTCCACGGTGGTGGACTATGCGGTGGCGCGCGCGATCGAGGGCGCCCGCGACCCCCGCCGACGCAAGCACCTGCTGTGGCTCAGTCTCGCCTTCAACTTCGGCATGCTGGGCTTCTTCAAGTACTTCGACTTTTTTGCCGACAGCCTGGCGCGCGTGTTCGATGCGCTCGGATGGCATCTCGATCCGATTACCCTGCACGTCATTCTTCCGATCGGCATCTCGTTCTACACGTTTATGTCGGTCAGCTACGTGATCGACGTCTATCGCCGCGAGATTCCCGCCACCAAGTCCCTGCTCGACTTTGCCGTGTTCGTCGCGTTTTTCCCGCACCTGGTGGCCGGGCCGATCCTGCGTGCGTCCCTCCTGCTGCCGCAGATCAGCGGGCCGCGCCGTATCGCCGCGCGCCAGATCCGCGACGGCGCCTGGCTCATTGCCTGGGGCGTATTCCAGAAGATGTTTGTGGCCGACAACCTCGCCGGACTCGTTGAGTCGGTATTTGGTGCGTCGGCGGTGCCATCGGGCGGTGACGTCCTCATCGCCAGCTACGCGTTTGCGTTCCAGATCTACGGCGACTTCGCCGGCTATTCCAACATGGCTCGCGGCATGTCCAAACTCATGGGCATCGAGCTGAATGTCAATTTCCGCTTCCCGTATTTCGTCACGTCGCCGCAGGCCTTCTGGCGCCACTGGCACATCAGTCTGTCCACGTGGCTGCGCGACTATCTCTACATTCCGCTCGGCGGCAGCCGCGGTTCGTCTCTGGCCACCAAGCGCAACCTGATGATCACCATGGCGCTCGGGGGCCTATGGCACGGCGCCGCATGGACGTTTGTGCTCTGGGGCCTGTACCAGGGCCTGGTACTCGTTGTGGCCCGCGCCATCGTCGATCGCGGTCGTGCCCTGACGGCCACCTGGCAGCACGTGCTGCTTGGTGTCGTGATGTTTCATGTGACGTGTTACGGGTGGCTCATCTTCCGCGCGCGTTCCGTGGAGCAGATTGCCGATTTCAGCTGGCTCCTGCTGACCCGGCCCGGTCTGAGCGCCGCCGGATGGGACACACTCGCGGTGCCGCTGTGCCTGACCGTCGGCCCGCTGCTCCTCGTCCATATCCATCAGGCGCGACATGACGATGAGCTGTCGATCTTCCACCTGCCGCGTCCCGTCCGCTACGCGCTGTTCGGTGCGATCGGATACCTCGTGTTGCTCTTCGGTGACTTCGAGGGCGCGGAGTTCATCTACTTCCAGTTCTGATTTGTTCACCATGAAGGTCATGAAG